>NC_007181.1:0-317994 GCF_000012285.1 Sulfolobus acidocaldarius DSM 639 | reverse complement strand
TCGAATTGAGTGGAAACAATGTAATTCTTTCCACCATCATAAGGAGCCTTATAAATCCCTACAAGTTCCCTTTCTCTTACCTTTCCAGTGAAGTCTACCTCGATTGTTCCATCGAACTTACCAGTCTTTATCCTTAACTTCTCCCCGTCATAATTATAGTCAATTTCCTTGCCGTTTATCCTGACTGAGTGAATAGAAAACCCTATAGCGTCCAGAACTAGCTCATCATCTAGGCTACAATATATTTTCTCTTTTCCTCTATAGCTTAAATTCTTAAAATCAAAGTCCAAATAGACCTCATACTTACTTATTTGCATATTTTCGTATGATTCTTTTCACATAAAAAAGTAACTACCCATTAGGATTATAGTACTTATATTTTATTTCATTTGAATAACTATTTGAAAGAATACTTTTCATAATTCATTAGACACGTCTGAAAGGAGATAAAGGTACACTTCAACGCACCCATGTAAACTAATTAACTTTACGTATCATATGCTAAGGACAAAAAACATACCCTTTCAAAAAATTAAGTCTTCATTTTTAGACTCGTTGAGCCTGTTGCTGGGTTGTAAAAACTACAAGTAATAGAGCTAAAATGCCTATAATACCACAAATTAACGAATACATCTCTGACAACTGTAGGTTTATACTATAAAGTATTGCAAAGACTACACTTCCTAATGTCCCACCTAGAGCTTTTCCAGTGTAAAGTATCCCGCTGTTTACTGTCGAGAATCGTGTTCCAAATATTTCCCCTGCAACATTGAAATAAAGTGTTATCATTGAACCTCCCGAAAGACCCACTAAAATAGTCGAAATCGCAATTTGGTTCAACAGTAAAAACAACGCACCCAATGTTATCGTTAAATCTAGAATTAATGTGGTTCTTATTATACCTAGTCTATCTGCAACCATTCCAAAAAATGGTCTAAGTCCACCGCTCAATAGAGGTAAAAGTGAAATTAAGGTAATCAGCTCCTGTTGTGGAACTCCTTTTCCAAGAACTGATAGTTGCGAGGATATCACACTGAAAGGTACGAGCACGGTTACAAAGGAAACATATATGAGCCAAAATCGGGTAGTAGTTATAATTTGCCTTGGAGCTTGTCCTGATAATAGTTTTGGATAATCTGACAACCAAAGTAGAATTGGCAGTACGATAACTTCAGTCAACCCAATACCAAGTGTTATTGTCTTATAGCTTGTCGCCATTGCTATAAAAGGGTTAAGAAGTGCTGAACCTATTCCTAAGCCCATGGAGACTACACCTGTAGCGACTCCTTTTTTGTCTTCGAACCATTTCATTGCTAGATTTGCAGCTATGCCGTATAAGATTCCCTCTCCCGCACTTCCTATTGACCATACAGTGTAGAAGACATATATGTTCGGTGAAAGATATGTTCCTAAGAAGCCTATAGATGATAAAATCCCTGCTATAATTCCTATTCTCTTAGGTCCCTGTTTATCAGCAAAATGACCTCCTAAAGGTTGTGCCAATGAAGAGAATATACTAAAAAGTGTAAAACCAAGTGCAACCTGGACTAAACTCACATTGAATCCTGATTTTAAAAGCGGTTGCAATGCGTTCCAAGAATATTGATAAATAGAGTTAAAGCACATTATCACAAAGCCTATTACCACATACGTTTTTCTACTCATTACACAAACCCCAGATAAATGTTAGGCAAAGTAAATCGATTTTTAGATTTTTATATTTCAAATTCTCCTAAAAAGCTTTAAAATCATCTCTTTCAACACTCTAATACCCTGAAGTTGCAAGACAGTAACTAATCTGGCTTAGTTGAAAGGAACGCATAGTAACAGCAGAGATATCTTTACCACTATAAAGACGTTTTACGTGATTTAAGCCCTAGTTAGGACTGCTATGTAGTAAGTCAATGATTCTTTTAACTCCAACCTTTTACTAAATATTAGTTTGAATATCTTGCTTAATCTACTTATATCTGCTTCAAACGATTTCTCGGGTTCACTCCCAAAAAATATATCGCCATTTATGAAGAATGAGCTAGGTTTCATCACTTTAGTAATCTTTTCGTATGCCTCGAATCTCCTTCTACCTAAATTATGAAAAACTAAATTGGAGACCACAATATCAAAGTGCCCTAATTCCTCAGTGATATCTAAAACGTTTAACCTTTTGAAGAATACCCTGTCTCTTATACCTAAGTGTTCCATGTTTTCTTCAGCCTTCCTCATATCTGAATCCAGAAGACTTGAGTTTTCAAAAGTGTCTATTCCTAATATTTTCGCCTTTGGAAAATACTGGGTTACAACATAACTTAAAAAACCTAATCCGCATCCTACATCTAAAACACTTATCTCCTTATCTCTTGGTAAGCCAGTCTTCATAAAGGCTTGGAAAAAGAGCTCTTTAGCAATTCCCCTTAACATTTCCGAATCTTCCTTGGTTGAGTGATGATATGTTCCAAAATCCACTGACATAAATTAAGATCATCTCTTCAATAATAAAACTTTAAAGAAAATAATATCGTAACTATCTTGCTGAATAAAGAAAGTTTCTACTCTCAGACTATAATTCTTGTCCTGCGTACACTAATGGAAAAAATTCACTCTACTGCAGAAGCCGACCTAGAAAATAGTTTTTAATCCAGGCTTCTTATTTAGAATTCATGATTGTTGCTGTTGATGTGGGCGGTACATTTACAGACGCGATTGCGATAGACGAAAATGGTAACATAAAGTATTATAAAGGTCTATCTACTCCTAGGAATCCTGAGGTAGGTTTAAGGAAGGCAATAGAAGAGTTAAATGTAAAAGTTGATAGGGTAATTCACGCTACCACAGTAGCAACTAATGCCTTCTTAGGTCAGCTTAATCTCGAGCTACCAAAAACTGCCTTAATTACGACTAAAGGTTTTAAGGACATAATTGAAATAGGCAGACAGAACAGACCTGAACTGTATGACATGTACTTTCACAAGCCTAAGCCCTTGGTACCGAGAGAATTGAGATTCGAGGTAAATGAGAGAACACTTTTTGACGGTAAAGTACTAGTTAAATTAAATCCCTTAGAAATTGATGAAATAGCTGTTAGACTAAAGGACGTTGAGAGTGTAGCTGTTTCCTTTCTTCACTCATATGCAAATCCTGAGAATGAAGACGTCGCAAAGGAAGTTCTCTCAAAGCACTTTAATTATGTTTGCATTTCGCATGAGGTTTGTCCTGAGCAAAGGGAATATGAGAGAACCTCTACAACTGTTATAAACGCCATGCTCATGCCCATAGTCTCCAGATACTTAGAGAGTATATCTAAAGACATTCCCTCACTGTACATAATGTCAAGCTCTGGGGGACTCGTAGATGTTGATGAAGTTAAGAAAAGACCAGTGCAGATTATAGAGAGTGGACCTGCAGCAGGAGTCGTCGGAGCCCAAGTATTCTCGCAATTACTAGGTATTAGTAACGTAATAAGCTTTGATATGGGAGGGACAACAGCAAAGGCAGGAAGTATTGTTAACAACGAAATAGAGATTACCAGCGAATATGAGGTCGGTGGGAAGGCTCATCATGGAAGACTAGTAAAGGGTTCTGGTTACCCGGTAAGATTTCCGTTTATAGATCTAGCTGAAGTATCGGCAGGTGGTGGTACCATAATTTGGAGAGATGAGGGTGGAGCTCTAAGAGTAGGTCCAATAAGTGCAGGGGCAGATCCAGGTCCAATAGCTTATATGAAAGGAGGAGATAAACCCACTTTAACTGACGCTAATCTAGTTCTGGGTAGGATCAATGAATATTTACTTTCGGGAAATATGAGATTAGACGTTGAAGGAGCCAGGAGCGGTCTAGAAAAGCTGGGAGATCCAATCGAAGTTTCTTATCAAGCTGTAAAATTAGCCAGTATAGAAATGGCTAGAGCGATAAGATTGGTAACTGTGGAGAGAGGATTAGACCCTACAGAGTTCACCTTATTCGCTTTTGGTGGTGCTGGTCCCCAGTGGGCTGTAGATGTTGCAGAAGAATTAGGAATCAAGAGGATAATAGTTCCACCTCATCCAGGTCTTTTCAGTGCACTCTCCCTCCTTGCAGTAGACGAGAAAATAGAGGCTAGGAGTCCATTTCCAAGAGATGTGGATAGTGAATTTCGAAAATTAGAGGAGAGTTTAAGAAGGAGAATGGGCACTGTTGATTATTTTATAAGATATGTTGACGCTAGGTATAAGGGTCAGGGTTGGGAGCTCACTGTTTTGGTAAAGAACGATTATAGGAGGGATTTTGAAGAGAGACATAGGGCAGTATATGGTTATACTTTACCCTATCCAATAGAAGTTGTCAATGCTAGAGTGTTTGCAGTGAGGAAGACAGTAAAGCCTGTTTTACCTGACCCTGTAGGAGGAAATATTAATAAAAAGATTAGAAAAGTTTACATTGATGATTGGGTCAGTGCAGATATTTACTTGAGAGAGAAATTACCTAAAGGATTTAGAGCAAAAGGTCCTGTAATTGTGGAAGAGTATAGTTCTACAACACTAGTTAAGGACGGATGGGAGTTAGAAGTAGGTAAAATGGGATTTATGGAGGTGAGAAAGCAGTGACAACGTGGGAGGTAATCGATAAGGCTACAACATTTATAGCTGAAGAGATGGGCGTGATGTTAAAGAAATCCGCATTATCTCCTAACATAAGGGAGAGGATGGATCATAGCTGCGCTATTATAGATAACCAAGGGAGGATTGTTGCACAAGCGGAGCACATCCCAGTCCATTTAGGCTCGTTTAAGGTTGCCGTGGTAAACGTTCTCAAGTATTTAGGAGATGAAATTAAGCCCGGGGAGAATTACATCTTTAATGACCCATACATATCAGGTACACATTTAAATGATGTAGGGCTATTGACTCCTATAGATTATGAAGGGAAGATAGTGGGATACGTTGTAAATAAAGCCCATCAAGTAGACGTTGGTGGTCCAATCCCTGGAAGTCTAAATCCCTTAGCTAAAACATTGTATGAAGAGGGAATAGTGATACCTCCTGTTAAGCTAGATGAGAGAGTAATAAAGATAATAAAGGAGAATTTCAAGATGCCTGAGGTCTCCATTGGTGATTTAAGAGCTCAGCTATCTGCAAACAGTTTAGGAGTAATTAGAGTAAGACAACTAATAGAGAAATACGGTTTGCAGAACGTAGTAGAGGGTTGGGACGAAACCATAGAGTACACGAGAAATGTGGTTAGTAACATTAATTGGAAAGAGGGCGATTACCGAGCTGAAGACTATTTAGAATGGGAGGATAAACTATTGCCCATTAAACTCACCTTGAAGGTGAGAAAGGATAGGGTTACCGCAGATTTCAGTGGAACTCATGGACAGATTGATGGTCCCTTGAATGCAGTTTACGGGGTAACATATTCCGCAGTGTCATTTGCTATAAGATCAGCGTTAGGAAAGTCAGTGTCAACTAATGAAGGTTTTTACTCATTTGTCCAAGTTAAAGCCGACGAAGGTACCTTGGTTAACCCAGTTAAGCCTGCCCCAGTTAGTGGAGGCAATGTAGAGACATCGCAAAGGATAGCTGATGTTACTTTCTTATCCCTATCGAAGTTCTTACCTGTTCCGGCAGCGAGCTCAGGAACTATGATGAACATTATGATGGGAGGCTTTTACAAAGGAAGATATTGGTCGTACTACGAGACAATTGGAGGAGGCAGTGGGGCAAGACCAAGTGAAGACGGTATTTCTGCAGTACATTCAAATATGACAAATACGCTAAATACTCCCATTGAAGTTGCTGAAAGCGTTTATCCTTTACTATTTACATCATATACTGTGAGAGTGGGAAGCGGAGGGAAAGGAAAGTATAAGGGTGGAGATGGAATTATTAGGTCCTTCAAAGTACTATCCCCCACTAGATTAGCCTTAATGGCTGATAGGTTTATTATTGGTCCGTGGGGTCTTAACGGAGGAGAAAGGGGAAAACCTGGTAAAGCCACAGTTAGGAAGAGGAGTGATGAACTGGTAAGTTTAAAGAGTAAGTGTGTTGTTGAGTTGGATGAAGGAGATGAAGTAATAATTGAGACTCCAGGTGGAGGAGGATATGGTTCAAGTGATTAAGGTTCTTGAAAGCTGTATTTAGTTCTTATCTTCGTTTATTAGGATATTGGTAATGAAGTGTGGTCAGGTAAATTAAAGACTGATGTAAGAATTGTTTTTATATTTAATTAACGTACTAGATATTATGTCAAAACTAGTGAGCTTAGACAGGGCTATAAAACTAGTTAAGGAGGGAGATTGGATCACAATAAGTGGTATATCATTTCACAGAAGTCCCATGGGCTTTATATTTGCACTAGTGAACAGTGATGTAAGAAATTTGGGATTTGTGGATAGAGAGCCAGGTTTAGGTCTAGAGATCTTACTTAAGCATAACGTTGTGAAGAAAATAAGGGCTGCAATGGCAACCTTGGAATGGCTAGGTATTCCCTCAAACTTCAGGAAAAAAGTAGAGAGCGGTGAAGTTGAATTTCTTGAGGACAGCTGTGGTGCGTTTATAGCCGGAATAAGGGCAGGGGCTTTTGGAATCCCATTTATGCCCGTTAAAGGTGTACTTGGGTCTGATCTGGTAAAATTACATGAAAAAGTTGGAAGTTGGAGAGTAGCCAAGGATCCTTTCTCAGGGGAAGAGGTTCTGTTAGTTAAAGCTATCACTCCAGATGTAGCTATAATACATGTCCATAAAGCAGACGAGGAGGGAAATGCAGAGATTATTGGACCTTTATTTGAGGATGAGTTTAAGGCAAAGGCATCTAAGACAGTTATTATAACAGCTGAAGAGATAGTGCCTAGATCCTACTTTTACGGCAAGAGACCCACAATTAATGCAGACTATGTGACTGCTGTTGTGGAGCTTCCAAGGGGCGCAGAACCAACGAGTATGTTTGGAGTGTATGACGTTGACTGGGGAAAAGTTCTTGAGCTCATTCAACCCATTTGATTATTTTATCAATCCTTCTCTCAGGTTGTAAGGATCCAGTTTCCTAATGTATTCTATGTCCTTTTCAGTTACTCTAACTTCCTTGATATCCCCCTCATAGACATCGAATCCCGTATTACTCTTTATTTCATTAATATTACTCCAGGGGTACAGAACTATCACTTCCCATCTGTTCTTTTCCCTATTAAAATGAAGAACTCCTAAATTTGTAACTACATATACTTCGTTCTTAGAGTGTTTAGCTGTCCCGGTTACAAAGTCAACTCTCTTAGGGAAACTCTGCCTATTATGTCTGAAATTCCACAGTATTAGTTTTCTTATTAGGGGCATCATAAATGCTGTTGCTGCACCCCCAGGTAACCTCACTTTAGGTTTTTCATAGCTTCCTATAACTGAAACATTAGCGTTAATTTCTTCGTCTATTTGAATTGGTCCTAAGAACATAACATCTAGTTTACCCTTCTGAACTAAATCAAATAAGTCAACTGTGGTAAACACTGGAGTATATTGAGCTAGCATTGGATCTCCTGTTGATGGTGAAATTGTTATATCTAGGGGGTTATCAGCCTCTGCCACGCCATATATTCTTATATTCTTGTGATATACGTCTCTAGCTAGAAAGGAGCCTAATGCAGGTAATATAGAATTTAAGCCAACATATACTTTCTCGCCGTCTTCTAATATCTCTGCTATTGCTTTAGCCATATGCTCTACTATCACTTAGTTAACACCACGAATTTATCTCCCTGAGTTTTCACCTTCAGATCTTTCAATTCTTCTGGTATTTTAGGCTTCTTTTGGGATGTTAAAATGATCTCTTCAAAGTTGCTTCCAACCTGTTTAAGTATCTTAGACATACGCTCTTGATTGTAAATTGCAGGAATAGCTTCAACTAAATAATACCTAGCCTGTTCCAGTAGGTCTCTTAAGTCCTCTCTCCATACATCAATGATTTTTCCATCCTTCTTAGCCTTACTCTCAACAAGCGGAATTATAGCTATTTTACCCTCTAATTTGTCTGTAGTGTAGTCCTTTGCTACATCATAAACTTGTTGAAAGAATCGTCTCATATAGTATGATGCTATGTCTGTCAAGAATTTCCTATCCTTAGTGTCATATTTAGCGTGAAACTCTGAATATAACCAATTGTAAGCCTCTATTACCTCATCCCTTTTATCCTTGACTAAGTCATAAAACTTGAGGTTGAGTTTCTTGAGGACAGCAAGATTTAACAATTGCATACCTACCACAACTGCCTCTCCCTCGATATTCGGTAATCCGTAACTGCTTGATGGTGTAAATGCTAAAGGCTCTGCTCCGATACCGTAAGTTATTCCCTCTTGAACTTCGGAGTAGAACACAATTCTATAATGATCAAGGAACTTAGACCCAGGATACCACTCCAAGTACTGTTTCAATCCCCTATCTTTTATTTTCTCTATTTCCTGATAGAGTTTTTCAAAAGCCTTCTCGAAGTCATTAAACTTTCCATCCAACCTACCATAGGGTATAAATATAGGCTCCCCAATAACTGGACTTAAGTATTTTAAACCATAATAGTATGCGAGATCATTCATATTAACGTCCATTACAGTTTTAATTACATTCCTCATGTGCTCATTTAAAGAATCAATATGGTAAATTTTCTTCTCCTCTTCCTTTGATCCAAATAGTGGCATTGTAATATCTACTACTTAAAAGTTAAAAATTAAATCTCATACTCAGTAGAGCAAAAAGTGGAAACAGATGAAATATATGTAGCATTACTTGAGTTGTTCTCACTCCTAGCCCTCGCTCAAGGTGGTAGACTACTTCTTCGGAAATATTTTATCCCAGCCCTCGTAGCTGAAATAATAGTTGGAATCGTATTCAGCCCTTATGCTCTAGGAGGTGTAATCAACAGTATTTTGCAGGTTAATCTATTCTCCATCAACAATTACGTAGTGCTATTTGCAAACTTCTCAGTAATTCTGCTTATTTTCGCCGCAGGTCTTTCACATGGTTTTAAGAACCTTAGATCCTCTGGATTTCTAGGCTTTTTGGCAGCTACTTTAGGTGCAGTTATCCCCACTTACCTAGTGTTCGTAGTATTTTCTCTGGTATATGACACTCAGGTAGCCCTACTCATGGGTGCTGCGAGTGCTGCAACCAGCCTAGCTGCAACTGTGTCCATAGTGGATGAATATAAGCTATATAGAGAAAATTTTTCCAGGCTCCTTATCTCTGCTGCAGCTATAGATGATGTAGTTGCACTGATAATCTTATCTACAGTAGTGGAATTAATAACACTAGGAAGTCTTCCCTTAGTTCAAACTACACTAAGAGTTCTTGAACTTTCTCTGGCATGGATAGTTATATTTTTTGTTGCAGTATTTTTGATTCCTAAGATTTTGACAGTAGTTAGAGATGAGATAGTTGATAATATATCGTTGGTGATCTTGTTTGTCCTAGTTTTGATTATGCTTGTGGTCGGCTTCTCTCCTGTAATAGCTGCTTTCATTGCAGGTGTAGCTATAGCAGAGAGTGTAAAGTCAAAGAGAGTTAACGGATTCACTGAAACCCTTATTTCCATATTCGGTCCTCTATTTTTTGTTTATGTAGGCATGGAAACACCATTTTATATCTTCTTTAATTTAAATGATTTACTTTTGGGTTTACTGCTATCGTTTCTTGCGATTGTGGGGAAAATATTTGGGATATTACCTGTTGCCTACTTTTACACTAAGAACCTGAAGCAATCTATTATCACAGCTGTAGGCATGATACCTAGAGGAGAAATTGGTCTAGTTGTCGCAACTGTTGGGTTATCCGGAAATGTTCTTGATGTATCTCAATACTCGCAAATAGTGATTATGGCTCTAATTACCACATTCTTGGGGAGCTACATATTTTCAACTCTTATTAGAAAGTGGATAATTGTTAAGTCAGGTTAAAGGAATCACATCACAATTCAGGCACGGTCGCACTCATCACTACCTTTTTATAATTCTGCATGAATAACTATTTAATGGTAATTGCCTGCACAAGGGACTGTTATGATACGTGTATCTTCGATGATAATTATAAACCTTTAAAATCTTTTCCCTTTTTGGGTTTTACCTGTTCAAGAGGTAATGCTGACTTAAGGAGAAATAAGATCAATAGAGTCTTAAGTCCTCTGGTAGAGGGAAAGGAGACTAGCCTAGAGGACTCTGTGAAATACATAAGTAAGATTATTAAAGAGACTCCCAAAGACAAGATAATTCATGTCGAGTATGATGGTAATCAAGGATTACTTACCTGGTATTATCCAGCCAGATTGTGGAATTTATTAGGTACGTTATCTATAGACTACTCTATTTGTGCGTCTGAAGGTCACGAAGCTATCAAGGCGCATTACGGTAGTTCCTTTGGTGCTCTGCCCGAAGAATTTGAGAAATATGACAGTGTAGTTTTTTGGGGTAGCGAAAGTGCTGTCTCCTTTATACACGGTTGGAAATTGTTACAGAGTAAATACAAGATCACAGTGGATGTGAGAATTAGTGAAACTGCAAGGAGGAGTGACAAATACTATTTGGTAAGACCAGGCAGTGACGGATTTCTGGCAGTTGGAGTCATGAAGAGAATTTTCGCTCGCGGAGTAAGTGCGGATATACTAGATGATGAAGCGACTCTCAGAGAGTACGTGAATAGTTATACTTGGGATGAGATCGAGAGTGTAACTGGGCTCAATAGGAAATATATTGAAGAGTTAGGAGATCTTTACTACGATCGTAGACCATTGACCATCATAGGGTTTGCTTTAGGAAGGACATATTATGGCGGAGATGCAGTATCACTAATATCTTTGATTCCAGCCTTACTAGGTCTAAGAAGGGGGTTCTTCTATTCCAACAGCCAGGGGTGGGGAATAGACTTTAGCTATTTGAGGGGATTACATCTTTCAAAACCAGCGAGAATTGCCCCAATGGGTAAAGTTGGAGAGGAAGTAGAAAAGGGAAATATAAAAGTTATTTTTGCCTGGAATTCTAATCCCATACACTCTCTACCTAATAGTGATAGGATAGTGGAGGCGATAAAGGAGGGTAGGTTAACATTAATTATGCATGACCCGTTCATTAATGAAAGCGTTAAGCTTTCTAACGTAGTTATCCCCTCACCGACTTTTCTTGAAAAACGGGATGTTGTCTACAGTTATTGGCATGATTACCTGGTATATAATGAACCAATTTGTGAACCTAAGGGAGTTGATGAGATTAGGTTGATGAGGCTAATTGCGAAACAACTAGGTATCTCTCATCCCTTGATAGAAGAGGATGAATGGAAAGCAGTAGATTATGCAATACGAAGAACAGGTGTAAGTTTAGAGGAGTTAGTTAAGAATAAGGTTGTAAAGGTCAAGAGGTACTACGATGGCTTCCAGAAAGTGAAGGTAAATCCTTTACCCAGACTTAAAGAGCCACCAGTGGGTGAATATCTGGTTTTCTCCTCTCATCCAAATCACACAAACAGCCAATTTAACGAGATATATGACAGACCTAAACCAATAGTTTATAACTGTTGTTATGAGGGAGAGGGTTACCTGGAGAGTGACTTCGGTAAAATTCGCGTTATATTTAAGATATCCGAACGTGTCCCTAAAGGAGTATATTACATGTATAAGTCAGGGTTATTTGACTTAGACGACAAACCTGTAAATAGTATAGTAAATAATGCTATAAATGAATATGGTGGTACTCCTCAGATAAATTTCACAAAAGTTAGGGCTATTTTGAAATAAATTGTAATGTGATACTAATGATATTTGGATATTAATGTAATACTGGTATATTAATGATAATATTAATTAATGGCGAATTTAAGATATACATGAACAAATATGGCAAAAGTCAGGTTTAAGTATAAGGGTGAAGAGAAAGAAGTAGACACTTCAAAGATAAAGAAGGTCTGGAGAGTTGGCAAAATGGTGTCCTTTACCTATGACGACAATGGTAAGACAGGTAGAGGAGCTGTAAGCGAAAAAGACGCTCCAAAAGAACTAATGGACATGTTAGCAAGAGCAGAAAAGAAGAAGTAAGGGGAAGGTATAAAGGGCTTTTTAAATGTCAAAAGTTTTTATTTTTTGTTGCATTTCAACTTTAGAAGATCTTTTATAATAGCCTAAATTTCTTTCATGTGGAGTTTTTCCGCTATTCTTAGGCTTCGATAATAATAATGGTAATGTTGAAGTATTAAATTTCTTTATATAGCCTTCTGCGATTTTCATGATAAGAAAAATATTTTATGTTTAATTATTACGGTTTTAAGGTAAAATATCATGTCTACTAAAATCATGAACGATATTCAAAAAATTATAGGTCCAGACTATATCAGACCGAAGCCAGAGGTAATTCTCACCTTAAATGACATTATTAATAGGAATCAAAGTCCTGTAGATTTAATTCAGCATACACTAGATAAAATGAAAACTGACGCTGAAAAGTTCAACAGCTATATAACAATTATTAAAGATGAGGCTCTTAGACATGCTGAGAAATTAGAGGAGCATATTAAAAGAGGAATACCTACTGGTCCCTTATCGGGTTTACCTATCGCAGTAAAAGACAACATATTTACCAAAGGCATAAGAACAACAATAGCCAGTAAGATCTTCAGAGAATTTTATCCTAATTATAACGCTACTGTTATCAACAAACTACTTGAGGCAGATGCCATAATTGTCGGTAAAAACAATCTCCATGCTTTTGCGTCAGGGGTCAGTAATCTCGTCTCGGAGTTTGGACCTACAAGAAATCCTTTAGATACTGAAAGGATAACAGGTGGCTCTAGCGGAGGTTCAGCGTCATCAGTAGCCTTTGGCTCTGTTCCTATCTCATTAGGTACCGACACAGTTGGGTCAGTAAGAGTTCCCGCCTCGTTCTGTGGTGTGATAGGGTATAAACCCAGTAATGGTCTCGTAAGCAGATACGGATTGTTTCCAACTGCTTGGTCTCTAGATACCATAGGTGTTTTAAGCAAAACCGTTTTAGACGTTGCACTGATCTCCTACTTTATAATGGGTTATGACGAGAACGACTCTTCGACAGTCAATATCCCAAGAATAAACATAGATAACGTAGCTCAAGGTGTAGAACCTCGAAGGATCACGTTAGGCATATTAGTACAAGAAAGCCAGACTGAGGTCGAGAAAGAATTTTTAGATAATGTGGTTTCAAAACTTGACTCCGAAGGCTTTAAGACAGAACGTGTAAACTTCGATATAGAGACTTCTCATAAAATCACTACAACTATAAGACTTGCTGAGGCAGCTGCATTTCACAAAGATTTATTCATGTCTAGGGAGGATGATTATCCCAGGGATGTGGCAGAGCTGATCAGAAATGGTATGTCAATTCCTGCTCACGAATATATTCAATCCATGATATCCAGAAAGTATTTAATTAGTGATTTTCTTAGACTTTTCAATCACGTTGATGCTGTGATAACCCCAACGGTGCCTATACTTCCTCCAAAAACTAATGAGATAATGGGTAAGGAGCTAGATTATAGGAGAACCATTATTAAATATACCGGGTTTGTTAACCTACTTGGTTTTCCAGCAATTAGTATTCCTTCAGTTAAATTGAGTGGATTACCAATAGGTTTACAAATAATAGGTAAAATTTATCATGATGAGGCACTGCTGAAAATAGCAAAAACTGTGGAAAATATATCATGGTAAGATTAATGTATTCATTTGTTCCTATAGGACAAAAATGGAAATTTTTTGTTTAATATAAAAAAATTATAATTTACTTAATATATGGATTTAATATTCATGTTTGTTGTTGTTTTATATTGGGTATGGGTAGATTGCTGGGTCGCTAAAGTATAACACCATGTTAGAGTTCGTAGCTGACATTAATTGACTTGGTGATGTTATACCTGGCACAACAACCTGTAAGTCAGTGTTAACTAGTGTAGTCCATATTGGGTTCTTAGCATTAGCCATTCCAACTGCACTATCATAGGTCATCATTGCGTTCTCAAGAGCCTGAATATTGTTCAAACAGTTAGCTGTTGGGTTAGTAGTGTTTGATGGCACTATAGCCTGGCATTGGCCTGTTATTGGGTTGGGGAATATGTTGGGGTCAAACACTAACACAACGACAATATACCATGGGATACTCTGGTTTGTGGTAAATGTGACCAAGTGGTCGTGGGCTGGTGTTGGTAAAACACCCTCTGGTAGGTTAAACACACCGTTCTTAATACCCAAAGCCTGCTCAACAGCAGTAAATGCTGGTGAGTAGATGTAGGTCATGTGGTCAGGACAGGCAGTCATTGTCCCAGCAGCACCACATTGGGTGGTAATAACATAAGTCACATTGTTGTAGGTAAATGTTGGGAATCCCTGGGGTGTTGCATTAAGTTGTGTGGGACCAAATATTGAGAGACCTGCAAAAGCAGGGACTAAAACAAACACTGGTGCAGCGTTCTTGGGGAACGCTGAAATATTACCAGCACCGACTTCACAGCCCATTGCAGCCTTGCTCTGGTTAGTCTCATTGGGGAAGAACGTTGTGGCAGGGGGTGTACACATGAACTGGGCAGTATACTGGAACGTTATTACTTGGCCATTGTAAAAGGCACCAGAGGAGTTAACAGTAACAGGCTTAGTCAAAGTAGAAGTAACTGTTTGAGTCTGTGTAGACGTGACTGTCTGTGTTGCGGTAACTGTCTGTGTAGAGGTGGTTGTCATTCCCGGTGTGGTTACTGTAGAAACCACAGTTGTTGGCACTGTAGTAGTAACAGTTGATGTGGTCGAAGGCTTGGTGGCATATAGTGCGAAACCTACAGCCGCAATTATAATAAGGATTACGGCTACCGCTACAAATACAGCGTTAGATACCGCTCTAGTATTTTTCTTGTGTTTACTCATTTTCCAATCAAATATGATAGCGTATATTTTCTTACTTAAGAATTAGTTAAAAATTTTCTAACGACAAACTAATATATCGGATTTTATGAATAAACCTAAGTATGCCATCTAAGTATTACAAGATTATTGTTATAGTTTTACTAGTAATTATAACTGGAGTCATTATAGGTGTTTCACTGTCTTCTTCAAACAATTCATCGTCTTTAGGTAAGAATATCTCCATATATCCAGAGTTAGTTGAGTTAAGTAAACAGGGTTATAATGTACAAGCTTATCCTACTAATTTACAGGTTCTTCCATTAAACTTTTCATCAGAGGGTAAACCTGCGGTAATATACGTAGGAGCTGAATGGTGTCCCTATTGTGCAGTTGAACGATGGGCTCTAATATTAGCTCTTCTTAGGTTCGGAAACTTTACAGGCTTAGAGTATATGCAATCTAGTTCCACAGACGTTTATCCTAATACGCCTACCTTCACTTTTGTGAAGGCTAACTACACTAGCCCATATATATCTTTTATAGGGATAGAGTACGAGGCTAGAAATGGAAGTCAGTTAGAACCCGTTCCTACCAATATTTATCAAATGTGGACCCAATATGGTAAGGGTCAGATACCGTTCATCATAATAGGGTATTATTATCAGGTAGGTACTTCAATTAATCCCGGTCTCATGTCAGGGCACGATTGGAATTACGTTATAAGCCAGCTTAATGATCCAAATAGTCAAATATATCTACAAGTGTATGCGCAGGCTAATCTAATTACTAAATATATTTGCCAAATTGACGGCGGGAAACCTACAAATGTCTGTAATGTTTTCTTGAACAGTACATCTTCGACCACTACTACATCTCAATCATCCAGTAGCCTCCAGGCATCACAGGTAGTTATGGTTTTGCCAGAGATTGAAAGTAGATATATATCATGAACTAAAAATTAATCTTACTGTCTAAGTTAAAACGCATAAAAGTTCTCTCTGTTTTTCTCTCCACAGTTCTGTGAACTGAAACATTGATAGGATCACCAAGATTAAGGTAGATTGTCCATCACAGTTTTATAAATTCTTTTAAAGAATGATCAGACTAATTCAATGTGTTCTATGAATTAATGTTGTACATCCACTTGCTAGGAGTTATAGGATGGGCTGGTCTTAGTACTGGAGCTTATTATCTCATTGAATTTATGAAATTATCAGATTCACGAATACTGGTAGCCTATAGAAAGTTAGTTTTTATCGAGATCATATCCTTGTTTGTTATCGCTTTATCGGGAGCTTATATGTGGATGGAGTTAGGATTTCCCAAGTGGGCTTATTATGCCTTTATTATATCTCCCTTCCTCCTTTTCTTGGAATTTTACCACTATAGACTTACTTATAGGGGACTAGTTGAGTTCAGAAGGAGGATGAGGTTTGTATCTGTACTCTACATACTCGTTACACTCTTTTTGTTTTACGTTATGATATTTAAACCTGAATTCTTCCATGTATAAATATAGTTCGAGAACCAATAGTCACTTCCGAGAGTGTATATTTATTCTATTGAATATAAGGTAAAAAAGAATAAAAAACTTCTTACATTACTTTGATATTTTGTTTTATCTTGTTTAGGGTATCTTGTGGTATTGATGTTAGTCCGTGTGACATCTTTGCATGAGCCATGAGCTCTTCTAATAACTCTTGTTCTGAAGATGCTGCCTTTATTTCAAATCCGCAGTCCATTCCAACACTGCTACAGGCGAAATAGTATTTTCCGCTCTTCTTTATGTTTTGCTTTATTTTGTTTACTAGATCAGGTGGTATTGATGTTAGTCCATGTGACATTTTTGCGTGGGATTTAAGTGCTTCTAACAGTTCGTCTTCACTTCCAGCATTAACTATTTCGAATCCGCAGTCCATTCCTACATCCGCACATTTGAAGGTGTACTTTACCATTTACTATCACATAACATTAGTTTTTTAAATATATATAGAGGCGTTTGAATAGTTTTAATGAATTAATAAATATATCTTTCACGGAATTATAATATATGGTATTTGGATTTGGCAAGAAGAAGAAGTACGAATTTAGTTGTAGTAGCGTAGGAATGAACTGTGGATTTGAAGTAAAGAATGCGTCCTCTGAACAGGAAGTGCTAGAAATACTGAAGGTCCATGCTAAGACTGCCCACGGTATGAAAGAAATTCCATCAGACGTAGCAGAAAAGATAAAACAAAACATTAAGAAAGTGTGATTCCATGGATATAGTAGATAAGAGAATTCTTTCATTTTTTCTCAAAGATGGCAGAATATCACAGAGAAGAATAGCAAGTCTGCTTAACTTGACGCCTGCAAGTTTAAATTATAGGTTCCGAAAACTTATAGATAGCAATATTTTAAAGGGATTTAAGTTATATATTAACCCTAACTTTTATGGTCAATATCAACTGTATATTGCCTTTAAGAATTACAAGGAGATAGACGCTGATTGGATTTCCTTTAAGCTAAGATGTCTAGAATGGCTTAATGTCTACGGCATATATGGTTCAAGTCAAACTGAGTTAAAGGATAGGATAGAGTATATGCGTAAGGAACTGGGAGATCCTGTGTTAACTTATTTACCTGTTCAGTATAAGCTCAAACCCTCAAGTTTAGATAAGAAGATTGTTGAAATGTTGAAGGAAGACCCTAGGCTAGCTTCTTCGGAAATTTCTAAAAAGTTAGGCATCAACACTAGAGTTATAGAAAAACATATCAGGCATATGAGATTCAGAGGGATGATTTTGATAGTGCCAGAAATTAATCTAGGAAGGGCAGACATAGTTATATTCTCCATGTTCTCTAAGAGAATTGAGGACATATCACCCGTTTTACAGGAATGTAAATTGTGGCAATTTACTGATGGTTATGCTGGAATAACTGTTTGTTATGCTGATAATGTGGAAGGAGCTAAGAAGTATATTAATGGCGCCAGAGAGGTTGATAAGGATTCAGATGTCATGATAATATATGATTATGAATTTAAAACAATGAAGCAGAGCCCAGAGTCTACCTCCTCTCCGTTCTGAAGAGTAAGGCTGTTGGCTACCTCTTGACCAGAGGAAAACAATTGGATTGAAATATTTTTAATTTCTAGTTTATACTTACCCGTATTTTTTAGTATAATTTCATGGTTAACAGATATACTTTTGATTTGAGCTTACAATCTCAGAAAAAACATTTTAAGAGGTTTACTATTTTTAAATTTCTACTGTAAGAACGACTTTCGTAACTCACTTATTTTCTCTAATATATCGTTCATCTCTACTATCTCTTTCTCTAGTTGGGGGTCTTTTTTCAAGGTATTCATAACACTAACTATTTCATCCCAATATTCTCCCATGTATATTTCGGGGCTATATTTATGCATAGATATAAATGAGATATTTTTAAGTAACCTACTCATAACCCCAAGTTTAATTAGTTCACTTCTATGTTTGCTAATGAAATCATTCAAATAGTCTAGCAGTACTTGAATGTAAGCAATAATTTCATTTCTTTCCCTTTCACCAGGTTTTAGTAGCTCAGACATGTTTAATCCCCCCTCTCTGAGTTAAACCTCATTTTCAATTAGTCTCTTCTATTTTCCACCTTATATTCACTTTTATTCCTCTTGTCAATGTATCTTTCATGGGGCACCTCCTTTCAGCCTCCTCTATAACCTCATTAATCTTGGTATCATTAGACTTAACTGAGATATGGTAATTGACTTCGAGCAAGCCTGGTGGTACACTGTTTTTACCTTGAAATCCATCAGGATCTAACTTTCCCTCTATATAACCCTCTATCCCTTTCACGTCTACCCCTTTCTCCTTTGCAATGTAATTAACTGTTAGTATAAGACATGACAACGCTGAAGCTAGACATAGTTCCTCAGGTTTAACATAATTGGAGCCTAAAGTTCCAACTTCTAGAATTTGATCGTCCATTATTGTTATAGTTACCTTATCCCCCGAAAATTCTCCTTCAGCCGTAAATGTGATTATTGTCAATTTATTACACCTATATCCTTAAGGATAGCTGCCTCTATACCATATTTTATGTAAAGATCAGTCCTCTCTTTCTCGTTGAAGGTTCTGTTCAATTTTTCTTCAAGCCTTTCTATTTGTCTTGTGATTACTGTACTAATATTTGTTTCAATAGAGGGTCTGTTTACCTTAAAGGTATAGTATATGTCGAGTAAAAACTCATACATATTCTCCTCCATATTCAGTAAGACGTTTTCTAACGCGGGGATTAATTGACCATTAAAATTTAGCATTTTTGCTTTAAAGTAAGGTTTCCATTTTAACATATTAGCTTTCACAAACTCCCATGAGGGAGGAAAACCTGTGTATTCCTCAGCTGTAGGAACTGTTACCACTTTATATTCCTTTCCATCGACTTCAACAATTGCTTCGACCTCTAACTCTAATTGATTTACCCTTTCCTTTGTCATTTAATTTATTCTTTTATCATAGGGAGAAAAATTTTTCTTTTTTGTTTTTGTTTATTTTTAATTATGGAGCAACAAACATCTAATGAGGAATGTGTAAAAGACTGTCTTACAGCCAGTAGCAGGTCACCGAACTGGAAATTTATAAGTATCTCAGAGTGTCTTGCTAGATGTAGAGAGATACAAATAAAGAAACTCTAAATGACTTCTTGAACTTCAGGTTTATTGAGTATCTCCTGTATAGCATTGATTAAATCATTTTCTGAAAATCCAAATATAACAGGCTTTTCAGTTTCAAATATTCTCCGCACCACACTGTTAATATTATTAACCTCTACTCCTCTAAGGCTCTCCTCTAGTTTCTCTAGAAAGTTCTTAGGATTCATGACAAAGAAGTCTCCTGATATAGATATCTCATCAACCTTTTTTTCCACTATTCTCATTGTTATCCTTAACAATTTTCTGGCTTTATAATCAATGTGACAAATTGCAACTGATGAGGAGATCTTAACACACCTCTCTGAATGTAAATCAGGATGTCTATTGTCCTTATAGTAGATCCACTCCTCATTAGCTTTTTCTTTAGCTAACGATTCCCACAATTCGATCTCTTCCCTAGTCAACCTTGAGTCCTCAAATTTTATGCCTAATGACCTCTCAAATTCATCCTTCAACTTCTTCTCAATTTCCTCCCTTGGTGGCACATATCCTAACTCTCTCTCTAGGGACGTTAACCAATCCCTTATGTCCTTTGCCATTTTATCTCTGAACTTCTCTGAGGGTACTTTTATGCACCTTGTCATAGTATCAACATCTAACTGAAAAAGGATATTTCCCGTTATGACCACTGCGTTGCCAAACGTTGATGCACCATTACCACTTATTTTCTTTCCGTTTACTACTATATCCTGATCCCTTAAGTTTGCGTTAAGACCATAGGATTTCAGGACGTTAACCACTGGTGTTAAGAATTTCTCGTATAACTGAGAGGGATTTCTTGGAACTTCTTCAGCTCTAACTACTATAAAATAATCATGCTCACCTGGGGTAATTACCACTGTTCCGCCACCTATGTCTCTTCTCACAACAGTAATGTTATTCTGCTTAGCACATTCAAGATCTACTTCCAACCAGACCTCTTGATGTACACCGACGTTGATGAATGGAGTCCTGGCATAGAACGTCATTAAGGTATTTTTCCCGTTCTTGTTAACGTAATCTGCTACAGCAACAAACGAAGTTATCATATGATAGCCGTCTTGGGGAGGTAAGGAGACATATCTCCAGTCTCCCATTACTGTAGCCTCTTACATGTTAATTTCTCTGAGGTTATAATCTCCTTGAGTTTTTGTATAGCTTGCTGTCCTGTTAATAATTGCTTAACTTCCTCCTGGTTACTAATTTTAATCTTTGCGATCCATCCTTGACCATAAGGATCTCTGTTTAAGATCACAGGGCTTTTTTCAACTTCTGAGTTGGAATCCACTACCTCACCGGAAACTGGTGCAGGCACTGGTCCAGCCCATTTCCCGCTCTCTAGAGTTGCTACAGGTCTTCCCCTCTCTACTTTTATACCTTTCTTCTTTATCCTTATCTTCACAATTTTCCCTGCCATGGTTTGTGCTAAATCCGTTATACCAACTACCGCAATATCACTTCCCTCTATTTTCACCCACACTGTGTTCTTTCCATCAATATAATAGTATAGGTTTTCTGGGATTTCACAATTAGCTTCTACTACCATAATAGGTCTATACTATATCTCTAAATTTAAATAAATAAAATTTACCTTAAAGAAAATATGAATGGCTTTTTTATTTTATTATATTATCTGCATCAACATAAATCTGTATTCTACCAGCTAAACTAAATGGACTCTGAGGACTCTCTTCAGGAACTATTTTTCCATGACACAATCCTATTTGCTTCCTCCTCAAATTGGCTTCTACAATCTTGTATGTTCTTAAATGCTCTCTTAACAAGATCTACGTCAGTAACTGAGACTTTAATAATCCAACTTCCATATGGATCTTCATTAATTATTGATGGGTTTTTTATAACCCGTTCATTAATATCTACCACCTCACCTTCTATTTGCAATCTTATTTTTCCTATCCACTTTGCACTTTCTACTGAGAACAGTATGGTTCTATTGTTGACCCTTTCTCCTACCCTTCTAGGGACAGACACTTGGAATATCTTTCCTGCAAGGTACTGCCCTAGATCGGTCATGCCCACACTTACAACCTTATTTTCCTCGACCTTAATCCACACATGTCTCTCAGGTTCATACAATAGATCGTCTGGGAAATTGAAAAATGAAATTTTCATACACTTTTTAAATCATAAAAATAATTTATAAACCTAGCTATGGTACATTTTGCAGTTTGGTTAGACGGCGTAATACTGAAGATCGACCTAACAGATCACCTATACAAAGTCTACAAGGGAGAACGTACTATGAGCTTACCTATAACTTATGAGGTTTATGAGGACTGGCATACATTGTACGAACAAGTTAAGGACAAGCTTGCAGTTTTATCCCCCTACGATTCTGTCACAACAGATGAATTGCTTAAGAGGATAAATGTAAGCCCATTGTATGTAGTTTCGAATACTGGAAAAACGAAGCCTTCGAAGGAGCCTTTTGAGATCTTATTTAAAATAACTGAATGGGATCCCTTAGACGTCGTTATGATTGGTTCTTCGCCCCTAGATTTACTTTCAGCCAGGTTTTTTGATTCAAGGATAAAAGTAGTTTGTGTGAACAGATACTATGATTGCTCTAAATATTCCCCTTTTATTATGTCAAATGACCTGCTAAGCGCACTAGGCTCGTTGAAGAGATTGAAAATTTTTATTTAACTGTGATGAAAATAAAATCATGTCCATAGAGAATGAGGCAAAGAGGTTAGCAGCTACCTATGCTAGATGGCTCAGGAATCCTCAAGATGCTCTTTTTGGAAAAGAGAAAGAGGGAGTCGTAATCAAGATATATCAAAGGCTAAAACAGGCTAAGACTAAAAGCGAAATACTCGAGATTCTTCAGTTGAACCAATACGATATGGAGAAGACCACTATGAACGATATGAGTAGGATGATAACAGAGCTCATTTCTAAATTAAATTCCTATGATGAAGACACTGCAGTTAAATTTACAATTGAGGTATTTAGATACCTCCAGATAGCTCTATATACCAAGTTAGATAGTATGAAGAGGGGTTTATGGTACTGATCTATGACTGTTAGGCATCTTTGATTTTTACTAGGTTTCCTCTTTTCTGCACTTATACACAAATCTCTCTGGTTCCTTAAGGAACGCTAACATACATATTTCAGTATCAAAATAGTATAAAATTTCTTGGTGAGATTGTCTATATGGTGTGCATTCAGCTTCAAAAAGCCTGTTACACACAGGGCAAACCACTTTCATGGTATTTTTATCTCAAATTCCCCTTATAATTTCACCTGAACTTGGTGTAAAACCGCATTTCTTAAAAACTTAATAATTTCTTACAACTTACTTTTTCTTTTGAAAAGATTTTAAGGATAGATTTTTATATTTACTAAACTAAAGCAAATATTAATGAGAGAATTCAGATTTATTGTCGAAAGAAATAGTCAAGACTATATTCTTGCAGGCGAGGAAGCACTTCTGTTATCTGTAGCCTCTGGAAGTAGTCCTGTGCTCAGGTTCGTCATATTTGACCCTCCAGCTGTCCTAATAGGATATCATCAAACAGTTGAGCAGGAGGTAAATCTAGAGGAAGTGCGCCGTAAGAATTGGGATGTTGGTAGGAGACCCACAGGAGGCGGGACTATAATAATGGGACCGTGGCAATTAGGATGGGAAATTTATGCAGACAAAAGTCTCCTGGGAGAGACTCCAGATAATGCCATGAGACTAGGTGCAGAGGGTGTAATAAGGACACTGGGAAAATTAGGTATAAGTGCAAATTTCAGACCAAAAAATGATGTAGAAATTAAAGGGAGAAAAATATCTGGGATAGGTGCATTCTCGGAGGGAAGATATATGGGTGTCACTGGTACAATTCTCTTAGACTTTGATGTCGATGCAATGGTATCAGTGCTTAAGTTGACATCTGAGAAATTAAAGGATAAACTGTCTAAGGACTTTAAGGACAGATTAACATGGATTAACAAGGAGTTAACTTCTAGTATAGATATGGTGGACTTAATAAAAATAGCCAAGGAGGGATTTTCTGAAGCCTTGGGAGTTGAGTTAAAAGAATCTACTTACCATAAGGAAGAAACTGAGACCATAAATAGGTTGGCTAGGAAGTACTCATCCCCTGAGTGGATATTCGGTATGAGAAAGCCGTTAGAGGGTGACAACATTAGGTATTTAGAAAGGAAGCTCCCTGGAGGTCTAGTAAAAGTGCAGATTAAATTGGCTGGAGAGAATCTAATTCAGTCTGTGCTTATTACAGGAGACTTCTTTGTGGAACCTAGGACTGCAATCTATGACTTAGAGGCAAGGCTGAAATGGAGTAGAGTAGAGGATATAGATAATGAGATCAAGGAATGGTACAAGAATGTAAAGATATTGGGGATTACGCAAGAAGATCTAATAAACTTAATGAAGGAGGCGTTAAAATGAGACCACTGTTTATTTACGCTCCTAATTTGAAAAGGTATGAGACTGATTTTATCTCTTCTAGTAATGGATGGAAGTCCATTTCTGTCACAGGTAAATATTGTGCCTTTAATTGTAAACATTGTGGTAGAAGGGTTTTAGAGACTATGATAGATGGGTCTAGTGAAGAGAAGCTCACAAGGGAACTAGAAAGAGCTGTTAAGGCAGGAGATAAGGGGATAATACTCTCAGGTGGCTCTACGATCAGAGGAGACGTTCCTTTATGGAAATACGGACACGTTATTTCCAAGTACGCGGATAAGCTTACAATCATAGCCCATACCGGGGTGGTAAGGAGCCAAGATATAGCAGTTAAGCTCAAGGAAGCTGGTGTTAAGGTGGCTTTACTTGATATGGTCTCAGATAACACAACTATTAAAGAAGTTCTGAGGCAACCATTTACGGTAGACGATTATCTGAACTCCTTTAAATATCTTAAACAGGCTGGAATTAAGATAGTGCCTCATGTCATAGTTGGTCTAAGTACAAAAGGTATCAAAGGTGATTTAGAGGCTATAAGATTACTAAAAGAGGTTGAACCGGACGCCATAATTATTGTTGGGTTAATGCCATTACTTGGGACACCCATGTACAATGGAAACCAGCCATCTCCTGAGGAACTCATTACTGCCCTAAGATTTGCTAGGGATACATTTAGTAATATACCTATAAACCTGGGCTGTGCACGACCGCGAGGTAAAGATTATGTAAAGGTGGAGACGTTTGCTGTGGACTACGATATAGATGCAATCGCATTCCCTGAGGAGGAAACATATGAGTATGCAATGTCAAAGAGAAAAGTTTTTCTTAGTAATGCCTGTTGCGGAAATGTTGTTCTCGATATAATTTCAGGTGGTGTTTCATGACTCTTCGTTTAGTTTCAAGTCCTGATTGGGTGAGATTAAGCTTCGGTGCAGACATAGTCCTAGGATTCTCTCCGGGAGTATTTTTTAACAACGTTCTAAATACAACCATTAACCTACTCCAATACTATCCAGACGGTTGTAAGGCAAATTGCTCTTACTGTGGACAAGCAAGGGAGGTCGCACAGGGTCCAGAGTGTAAGACATTGATAAGGGTAGAATGGCCTTTGAGACCTTTAGATGAGGTCATCAAGAGAATAAAGGATAGACAAGGCGACATTAGATACGGTCTTCAAAGAATATGTGTAGGTCAGTTGGCTCATCCTAGAGCTTCTCCTGATGCCATAGAGATTACAAGGAGAATTAGAGAGGCTGGAATAGAATTACAGATATCAGAACTAGTTACAGCAACTTATACGTATAAGAGGCATATGATTGAAATGAAGAGGGCTGGAGCTAATATGATAGATGTGGCAATTGATGCAGCTAATAAGGAACTTTTTGACCAGGTTAGGGGGAAACTGGTTAGGAGCATGCATTCATGGGATAGATACATTCAGGCAATAGATGAGGCTGTAGAGGTTTTTGGCAAGAAGAACGCTGGTATTCACTTGATTGTAGGTTTAGGAGAAACTGAAAGGGATGCTATACATCTTATGTGGTACGCCCATTCCAGAGGAGCCAAAATATCACTGTTCGCATTTTATCCTGAAAGTGGTACTCCTATGGAAAAGAGAAAACCAGTACCAATAGACGTTTATCGAAGGATGCAAGTTTCCAGATGGCTTATAGAGAATGATTTAGTGAAATATGACTCATTTAAATTTAATGAGGAAGGTAAGCTAGTGGATATAGAAATTCCTAGTGATCTCACTGTTGAGGAGTTAGCTCCCGCATTTATGACCAGTGGTTGTCCAGGTTGTAACAGACCTTACTCAAATGAAAGACCTGGTGGTGTACTGAAGAATATTCCACTATATCCTGACCTTGAAGTCACTAGAAAGGCAATAAAACAGAGTAAGCTAGAGGTCCTAATCAAAAAATTGTTGAATTAGATGTCCATGTATATTCCTACTGGTTCACTAGTCAGTTTTTTCTCTAGCGGTTTTCCATCCCATGTGAGAGCCAAAGCTATTGATGTCTCTTCTCCAGATTTTCACACCTTCTACTCTCCTGTGGAAGGAGAAGTGATAGATACAGAGAAAATTAGAGTTGGAAGACCAAACAGGTTTGCTGAAGTGGACTATGATTACGTGATACTTATAAGGCAAAGCAATGGTAACATGGTTAAAATCCTTCACGTAAGACCCTTCACAGAAAAGGGAGAATATGTGAAAGAGGGTCAACCTTTAGGCGAATTTATTCTAACACCCTACACAGGAGGAGATTTTCCTCATGCTCATATCGAGGGCGTTAGAATTTCATTCCCTAAAATAAGTATGTATAGGGAGTCATTAAGAGGAATTATAAAGGTTAAGACTAGAGATTATTTTGACGTTATGATAGAGGATTATGCCCAGGCAGGAAAATTTAGAGGATTGGGATGCTGTGGCGGTCTGCTTAATGCCAGTATTCCATATGCTTGTTACGGTGGTCTTATAGGTGGTTATAAAGAACCAATATCGCTTTTCGGTATACATCTAGGTAAAATTTACAGGAAAAGGAAGAATTACGCTATTTTTGAGGGTAAAAGAGGACTTATAAGAAATTGGGAATTTGATTCGTCATTCAAGGTTTTGGAAAATAAACCAATCTGTGGGAAAGCGTTCATGGAGGTGGTACTATCTTACGGAGGATTCCCCTATATTAGGTTCTTTTCGTCAACAGCGATGGAAGAGGGAGACTTAATAGACTTGCGAAGTGTAATTCTTAAAGGTTTTAATCACTAAATAGGTAGTGAATGTATAAATCCCACTTAGAGAATATAGTATATATGTATGTAGTTATATCACCTAGCTCCTTTCAGAAATTAGAAGAAATCCTTAAGTCCCTTGGCAGGGAAAATAAACTAATAATCACTACTTTAGGAGTTTCATTTGCGTTGAGAAATCATGTAAACATAGACATTGCATTGGATAACGGTGCAATAGTGAGATCCTTTTCACATAAACCACCTAAGATTGAAGGTATACCAGATTATGAGTCCGAGGCGATAATGGTTGCTGTAGAGCTAAATGCCCTTCTTGTAACTGATAATGATGACGTTAAAAAGAAAGCGTTAGATCTTGGGGTAAGGGTTATGTCTTCTCAAGAGCTTTTATCATCATCTTGAGGATGATAGTACTAGGAAACCCTCCAGGAATCTCAGTCCTCTCGTTGAATACAATCTTTGGTACACTTAAGACCCTGTATTTTTCCTTCTCGTATTCATACTCGGTTACGTCAAAGATCTCTAGGGTTACGTCTGGATTAATCTGAACTAACTGGTAAAGAAATTCTGCGGTTATTGGGCATTTAGTACAATCTGGAGTTACAAATAGTTTAATATTTCCTCTAATCCCTTTTGCTAATTCAATCTCCTTTTGGTCGAGTTGAACTATATCATTAGATATTCTCGCTAGTGCATTTAAAAAGGGCCATAACTCATTGGCGGTGGGTATACCATAATAAGTAAAGTATGTTCTATTGTCCTTTTGAACCTTAATGAGAGGCTTTTGGCACTCCTCCAATTGCTTAGTTACTACCACATCCTTCAGATAGTTGATTAACTCCTCTCCGTCACAATAATATATTGTGATATTTGATTTAATTGCCCTTGTGTATTCTCTAATTATATTATCGTAACTCATAAGAAGTACCTCAATCCCTCTATTCCGTCTAATGCCTTAATAAGTGAATCTTCAAGACTCTTCTCGCTTTCAAACTTCTTTATGACAAACACAGTATTTCCTTCAATTGAGTACTCCAAAGGTGAGCCTAGTAATTGAGATATTCTTGAGGCTCTAGCGTATTTTATTCCCATGGATAAGAGATCGTCTAGAGTCTCTTTTCCAGTTGGTAAGGGTATAGGCAATATAACTCTTCTCTCTTCTATTCTTATTTCATAATCGTCAAGAAGGATCTTCTTTGTGTTACCGTCTGTGACTAATGAGAGCCCTCTTTTTCTAATATAATCATTTAAAGTCATTATTCTCCTTATATCTATCAACGTCTAGGTCAAAAAAACTCTTTGCTGAATTTAATATGGCTTCAGATAAAGAAGGATGAACGAAGGGAATTAGTGAAAGTTGTTCCACGGTCATTTTACTGTTCACAGCCAACGTTAATATATTT
This sequence comes from Sulfolobus acidocaldarius DSM 639, assembly GCF_000012285.1. NCBI lineage: Archaea > Thermoproteati > Thermoproteota > Thermoprotei > Sulfolobales > Sulfolobaceae > Sulfolobus > Sulfolobus acidocaldarius. The sequence goes on along the minus strand of NC_007181.1, from coordinate 289,874 downwards.
ATCAACTCCTCTGCCTTTTCTCCAATGACCTCCCCAAAAACTATCTCATTTTTCTCGTTTATTCCTATCTTCACATATCCTTCTCTGTTTCCACTAATTATCGCTCTGGTTGATGCATTAAATGGGAAATATCCGAACTTCACTGCGTCATTTATATCACCTATGACACCTATTTGAGGGTCTGTGTAAAGCACTCTGGGTATTTTAATACCTTTTACGTTAGCATGAGCTATACCAAGAATATCCATAGAGCATATGATGGCATCAAGCATGGCTGAATGCGCAGTCTTATTCGCTTTATCTACCACGTCTCCTACTGCATAAACATTTTCTCCAGCCCTAAGCCTTTCATTGGTTATTACTCCGTTTTTACCTGTGATTACTTTAATATTCTCAATTCCCTTTGGTAAATCTGGTTCTCTCCCCGTCGCATACACTACAACTTCTCCCTCAAAATTTCCCTTATTTGTTTCAACTATCCTTTTCGAGATATTAGTGACTCTTGTGTTTTCAATTAACTTTACACCGTCAAATTCTAAAGACTGTCTCAAAAAGTTAACTGCATCTTCAGGAAATGTCCTGAGGATTTTTCCTCTGGTGATTAATGTGACATTCGAGTTTAGTCGAGAAAAGTATTGGGCTAACTCTATGCCTGCAAATCCTCCACCAATTATAACTACAGAACTAGGTATATAGTTCAGTCTGACTGCTTCATCTTCACTTATTGCATTCTCTATACCCTGTATTTCAGGTTTCAATGGTTTTGTACCAGAGGCTATAATTATTCTCTTAAAGTCAATTTCCTTACCATTTACTTTAACCCTATTATTTGTTAATATCCTTGTTTCACCAATCTCAGTGTCTCCACCTGCATTTTCTATCAGCCTTTTACCTGCGTCTGATAGGTAAGAAACAAGCTCGTCTCTCCTTAGGAAAAATCTTTTGCTTTCCTTTGTCTCTATCTCGATACCAAGATAATTTCCTATTTCCTTTCCTCTGTTTAGAAAATAGGTTACATCATAAAAAAATATACTTGGGACACAGCCGTAATTTACGCAAACTCCTCCAAATCTTTCCCTCTCCGTTACCAGTACCTTTTTACCTTTCCTTGCTAATATACTTCCTGCAATATATCCTGCAGTTCCTCCTCCTACTACCACTACATCATATTCCATGATTGATCAGAAGAATAGAGATCTGTCAGCATCCATTGTTAAATCTATTAGTGTTGATCCTCCTACTATTTCAACTCCATCTACTATGTCACTCTCATTCATATGGCACATATCTTTTAGACTTTGCACGCATACGTACATTTTAACACCATTTTCTTTTGCCATGTCGAAGAACCTAATGAATGGATTACCTCCCTTTCTTCTCTCCTCTTCTTGCCACTTCTTATCCAATAGTTTTGGTCCTTTTATCATAAAGAACACTGAAGTTTCGTACTCCATTGAGGCGGATATTGAAGCCATAAATAAGGGTGCATATGTTCTGTCAATATCGTCTGGTCCGTGAGTAACAACTATCAGGATTTTCTTTTTCTGTTCCTCAGCCTGAGACTCAGATTGAGCCTGTTCCATACTTGACTACCTCTTATTGAATTATATATTTTTGTACTTATTTAAGTTTTTGTTACTTTATTCATAATTTGTAGAGCTTGCAATTAAGTTCAAAAGTTATATACAACAAAAACAAAAATAATATTTGGTGAAAAAATGGGAGAAGAAAAGAAGAAAAAACTATCTATAATAGTGTTCTCAGGAACAATAGACAAGCTCATGCCAGTAGGAATCTTATCTTCTGCAGCAGCTGCAGGTGGTTATGAGGTTAACCTGTTCTTCACCTTCTGGGGTTTACAGTCAATTACCAAGAGGAGTATTCACAGCCAACAACCCCCACAGATAGACAAGAACTATGAGCAAATGGGACCTATAATGATGCAGAGAATGCAAGAGATGAAGTATCCCATGTGGCATCAATTAGTTCAGCAAGCTAAAGAAGTTGGCGAAGTTAAAGTGTACGCATGCTCAACTACAATGGAGTTCTTTGGCGTAAAGAGGGAGGATTTAGCGGAATTTGTTGATGATGTGGTAGGTGCGGCAACTTTTTTAGATAGGGCTGAGGGTGGAATTACATTATTTATCTAAGGTGAGAGAAAGTGACTCAAGAAGCAAAAATATCAAAAACCCTTGATGCAAGGGGAATGTATTGCCCTGGACCCGTTCTAGAGACAGCTAAGGCTATAAAGCAGATACAAGTCGGTGAAGTATTAGAAGTATTAGCAACAGACCCAGCTGCAAAACCTGATATTGAGGCTTGGGCAAGGAGGACAGGTCATCAAATCCTAGATATCCAGCAACAAGGAGATGCAACTAGAATACTTATCAAGAGAATGAAATAAGTAAAGTTCAATTTTTTTTATTATAATAAAAATTTATAAGTACCCTTCTTATATTATTTATTTGTGTGAATTTGATGGCAGCTAAAACTATAACTCCGCCTTTACCCGACGACCCTAGATACTTGGATATGTCATATGAGGTACAAGGAGCAGTAGCTGAGGAAGAGAGGAATCTAATGAGCAATTTGAAACCTGATGAGAGAGAAGCAGCAATTAGATTTTGGGAAGCTGTGAAAAGCGATTTCAGATTTAATGAATATTTGAGGGGTTGCTTAAACTGTGGAGTATGTACCTCAGGCTGTCCTGCAGCCAAGTTTTACGATTTTGGACCAAGGGAAATGATTCAGTATATGATGAGGGATTCTGTCGATAAGATTTGGGAATTCACCAATAAGAAAGTCTGGGCTTGTGTACAGTGTTATACGTGCTCAATGAGATGCCCATTTAATAATGAAATTGCGGGTTTGATAATGTTGCTGAGAGAATATGCAGTAAAATTTGCTTTACCATCAGCTAAGGAAGTGCTTGCTCCTTACAGAAGAGTTTTGCTTACAGTAATAACCACAGGGAATCAAGTAACACCTAATATGATTCAACCTGAGGCTTTCCCTGACTGGGGGCCAAGAGCCCTAGAGGAGTCTGAGAACATGGATATCTATAGAAAGGCAATACCAGTGGATTTACTACAAAGGTCTGATGTAGGTTGGCATACATCATTACAGACTGCGGTAGAGTTAATGACAATCTTTATTGAATCTGGAGTTCTTGATTCTCTTAAGAACGTGGATAAGGACCTTTACGACATGATTATGGATATATACGAGGAGAGAAAGCAACAGTTAGAGGAACTAAAGGAGAAATGGGAAAAAGGAGAGCTCAACGAAGACGAACTACCTGATAGCTGGCTAGATTTGTAAATTTTTTGTATATACTAGAACCCCATTATATTATTTTTACACATGTGCTGAGATTATCTCTCCAAATCCTCACTGTGTTTAAAAGAGCTGAATAAGGAGATAAGAAGTAGAAATTTACATGGCATTTATCTAATATCTGATAAAATGATACTAAAAAATAATAAAATAAAAATTACTTGTTATGACTTGAGAATTCTTTTCCTATCGCTTTAATTACCGAGAATAATACTCCAAGACCTACTTGTACCTCAGGGTCTGATAACTGCTTAATCAAACCACTAATAGACACTTTGGGAGGAGATTCTAAAGCCTTTCTAACGTCCTCTGATTTCATTGCATTCATCATTCTCGAGACGAGACCGTTTCCATCTGTCACACTATTTAGTAATCCCATAACTCTTGGATAAGCCTCTAGGAACTGTGAGAGATATTTCCCTATCTCAGCTAACGCATCATCGTTTAGCATATCCTTCATTGTTTTCCCTGCATAGGCTAGGTTTAATAACACATCTAATGCTCCTGAGTTTTCAAGTTCTTCTAATCTGACCATTAAGCCGTCTATGGTCTTAGCCCTTCTTAATATGCTCTTCAACGATCTTACTGAGTTATCATCCATTTCCCTCAAAATCTCTAACAGGTTGGACGTATACCTTGAAATGTTGGCTAGAGCTTCATCATTGAGCATGTCTCTGAATGTTCTAATGGTGTAGGCAGTGTTCATAAGTACATCTAGTGTTCCATCCTCTTTCATGGTCCTCAATTTACTTGTAACATCAGCCAATGCGTCTATATTGTTCATTAACCTCATAGTATTATGGAATGTATCAGGTCTTGACAGAACCTTAGTAAGCTCTAATAGACTGGAGACCGTGTTGCTGAGGTTTTGAAGAGCATCATCGTTTAGCATATCCTTCATTGTTTTCCCTATATACGCATAATTTATTAATGCGTCCAATGTTCCTGATTCTTTCAACTCATCAAGTTTCTTAAGTAATTCAGTTAGTGTTGGTGTCAGTTCTACCAATTCAGATAGTGCATCAATTCTCTTTTGGTCTAATTTAGAAAAAATCTTATCTAGATTTAGGTCTTGCATTACCTTCACCACACTGAGATAACTTGTCCCCCTTCTACATCCATCATGAACGTAGTTATTCCCGCTATTTCGTCTACAAGGTCATTGTAATCTGCTTTACTATAGTTAAACAGCTTGCTGGCGTAAGAGCAAGCATAAATCTTCACCTTTCCGCTCTTCTTTGCCTTTTTGAAGAGCCCTGTAAAGTCCTCATCTTTCTTTTCAACCATTGTTTTTGATGAAACATCTGAGTCTTTAACTTCAGGGTTTTTTGTGAAAGCCCTTACTGAATCCATTGTCAAGAATACGAATACTTCGTCTCCCATAGATGAGGATATTACAGAGTTCATTGCTGCATATGTTAACCTTGATCTCTCATTAGTACCCACTATTATCCCTAGTTTCATTTTATACCACTGCCTTGGCTGTTACAGTCCAGTATAATTTATTGTACATTATCTTCCCCCACCAGTGGATGTAGGATGGGGGTGGAGGACTCTCGTTCATGGTATAACTAAACCTAATGTAGGTTGCTTGATCAGTTCCAGTTGCTATATAACAGAGTACATCTCCTCCGTAGTGCTTCATACCTAAATTACCTTTAATGTCGTTCGCTATGTTATGGGATACGACATAAGATTCAAAGTCTGCAGTGGAGCCTGCCTTAGATACGGGTAAATCGGTAGCATCTCCCATTACATATACATTAGAATGGTCTTTCATTCTCAGGGTGAACTTATCAGTTGGTAGCCATCTCCTCCTGTCACCCAATCCTGAATCTCCTACGACTTTTGCTCCCATATTTGGTGGAATTGCAATTAGCAGATCGTACTTCAGCTTACCTCCTTCTTGAGACTCAATTATCTTCTCAGTTGGGTTTACATTTGTTACAGTGAATGGTGAATGCACTTCAATACCTCTCTCTTCAAATAACTTTAGCATGAATTTGTTAGTTATTGGTCTTCCAAACACTCCCTGAACTGGGTATGTGTAAATAATTTTAGTCTTGTCCCTTATTCCCCTCTTTCTTAAGTAATCATCAAGGACTAATGTGTTCTCTAAGGGTGCAACAGGGCATCTGTGGGGTAATCTTGCTGTATTAACTACGATTGTTCCTCCCTGGAAATTGTTTAGTGCTTCTCTCATCTTCAGGGCATCTTCATATTCATAAAAGTTAACTGATCCAGCCCTATAGCCTGGTATCTCATCCCAACTGTACTCTACTCCGGTTGTTATCACTAAGTAGTCGTAACTGTGTGAAACACCATCTGCAGTTACTACAGAGTGGTTCGCTGGGTCAAATTTTGTTATAGTCCCTTTCTCACCGTGTATAAACTTAATTCTATGGTCCAGTAGCTCGCTTTCTTTTTTCATTAATTCTGGTGGAGTCTCAAGACCATAGGCTAATAACAATTGTCCGGGGTAGTAAATATGATCGTCGTTCTTGTTTAGAACTACAATTTCCACTTCTCCTTTATGAAGTTCATGGTCTAATTTTTGGGCTAGCCTATTTGCTATTATTGTGCCTCCTATATTTCCTCCTGCTACAATTATCCTTTTAGCCAAACCATAATCACCTCATTTAGTTATGAATAATATGTGCTTACTCCCTTCCTGTTCTTCTTTTACTATCTTAACTCCCCTTCTCTTCGCCCATAATGTTATGTCTTTTTTTGTCGCCTCATCTCCCAATATTACTTTAACAGCTTCACCATCTTGAAGCTCATCTATCACACCTGAGAGTTCACCAATTGGTCCTGCACATGAGGAACTGGTTAAGTCTAGTTCTTTGTATATTCTCAGACTGCTCACCTTTGGGTCACCTTTTATATATATATGGTAAATTGTGATTAATAAATTTTTTATAAAGGCTGTACAAAGTGTGCTTAATAATTTTATAATGTACGTATTAACTTAATATCATTTACGGTTCTGGAATCTACTTGTAGGAAATTTAAAAAATAAAAAGACAGTTTATGTTGTTTTTGAAAATGTAATACTTTTTTAATTTAATTTAAGACCTAATTTACGTTTACCAGTCAATTTGTGCAAGTTTAACAAGTTTAGTGAATAATTAGATTATTTCTTTTTATCTTAAAAAGTTGCGGTAAAGCGGTGATTACTTACTACACAGAGAAATACCTTAATGATTTAATTATTATTACCTATTTTATTGAAAGTATTTTATTCAGTTTACTTCAAAAATACTACCATAGCTACTAAAAACACGGGCGCTTTCCAATTGAGTCAAGTTTCTGGGCAAAATAGCTTTAGGAAAAGTTTTTATATTTTTATTAATATTTTATAAATAACAAAGGTGTCTCAAATATGAGTATGAATAAAGAGCAGGAGAAGAAGCTTGACGAGGCTATAAAGGAAGCATTTCCTATGGCTGACCAGGTGGATTGGGAGGATGTCTATCAGAGGATAATTTACAAGTACAGTACACCTCATGGTCTCCAGCACGTTAAGGAGGAGTTATATAAGCTGGAGGATAAGGGTGAGATACTAGTCCATCACGTTAAACCCATGTATAACCCTGTAGAATATCAGTCCTTAAATGGTCTTCCTAAAAAGATTCCGACAACAAAGTTATGGCATCATAAAAGCTGTGGTCAGTGTGGTCATATCCCTGGTTACCCGACCTCAGTCTTTTGGATCATGAATAAACTTGAGATTGATTATTTAGACGAACCTCATCAGACTTCATGTACAGGTTGGAACTATCACGCATCTGGTGCGTCTAATCCTGTCGCATTAGCAGGTGTTTATGTTAGAAATATGTGGAGGGCTTATGAAACAGACTATTTCCCTCTAATACATTGTGGTACCTCGTTTGGGCACTATAAGGAAATGAGGAACATGATAATACTACACAGTGAAATAAGGGAGAAACTGAGACCAATAATGAGAAAACTAGACATGGATATAGTTGTACCAGAGGAAGTAGTCCACTACTCAGAATGGATGTATGTTATGAGCAAGAAAGCTGCACAGCAAAAGAAATATAACCTAGAGGGAGTCAAGGCTGCTGTCCACACACCATGCCATATCTACAAGTTAGTACCAGAGGATACAATATATGACCCTGAAGTTTACCAGGGAAGAAGACCTGCAGCTCCTTCAGGCACAGTAAAGAATCTAGGTGCCAAATTAGTAGATTATTCTACGTGGTGGGATTGCTGTGGATTTGGTTTCAGACATATTTTGACTGAAAGGGAGTTTACCAGAAGCTTTGCTTTATTCAAGAAAGTTATACCTGCTGTAGAGGAGGGTCATGCAGATGTCTTCGTAACCTCTGATACAGGATGTGTGACAACTTTAGATAAGAGTCAGTGGGTAGGTAAGGCACATGGAGTCAATTATAATTTACCAGTATTAGCAGATGCGCAGTTTGTCGCTCTTGCTATGGGAGCTGATCCCTATACTATTGCCCAGATACATTGGCATGCAACGGACGTGGAGGGATTTTTGAGGAAAATAGGTGTACCAGTTGATGACCACAAAGAGAAGTTCCTGCAGTACTTACACGATTTAAGGGAAGGAAAGGAAGAAACCCAATACCTATATCCAAAACATAGAAAAATTGACTTCTATCTGACACTGCCTGATAGAGTTAAATGGTATAAGTCCCAGCAAAAGTAATAACAAAAGTTTTTATTTAAAATTTTATTTAACTTTATATCATAAGGTGGAAAGATGGTGAATAAATCGGTTCTGGTTGTTGGAGCAGGACCAGCGGGTCTCTCAGCAGCTAAGGAATTAAGTAGAATGGGAGTTGATTTAATATTAGTGGAGAGGGAGTCCTATCTCGGCGGTACGCCTAAAAAGTTGAAATACAGTCTTCTATTTCCTGAATTAAGACCTGCATCTGAGGTTCTTGACCCTCTAGTGAAAAGTGTAGAAGAGAATGGTAATGTAAGAGTTCTAACAGAGAGTATAATTGAGAATATGAAAAACGTTTCTGATGGATTCGAGGTTGGTATAAAGGATAAGAAGGGAAACCTAAAGACCGAGAAGGTTAATGCAATAATAGCCGCCTCAGGGTTTGAGCATTTTGACTCTAGGAGGAAGTACGAGTATGGGTATGGATTGATTCCCAACATATACCAGATATCTGATATAGAGGGTATGCTCCACGAGAACAAACTGGTCACTACAAAAGGTACACCTCCAAAAAGAGTAGCAATATTATTATGTGTTGGTTCCAGAGATGCTACTGTTGGGAATACTTACTGCTCGAGAGTCTGTTGTGCAATATCAATTAAACAGGCAATGGAGATAAAGCAGAGAATACCTGATGCAATTGTCCACATCTATTACATGGATATAAGGACATATGGACTTATGGAGGATAAGCTGTATTGGAAGGCACAATTGGATTACAGGGTTGGGTTCATAAGAGGTAGGATTTCTGAATTCATGAGAGGTCCTAATGATACCGTAATAATAAAGGGAGAAGATACAATGAATTTGAACAGGGCATTAGTTGTACCATATGATATGGTTATATTAGCTAACGGAATGGAGTTAGGTTTAGGATCCAAGCAAGTAGCTAAAGTTCTTGGTCTCGAGCTAGAGGAACACGGTTTTGTGAAACCTCTTGATCCCGACAGGTTGCCCGTACAGTCCACGAGAAAAGGTGTATTCTTAGCTGGAGCAATAACAGGACCTAAGGGGATATCGGACTCAATAACTGAGGGCTATGCAGCAGCTTTAAAGGCATATCAATATGTTACCAGTGGTGTTTGGGAGGAGTCTAATTTTGGTAAGATGCAACAGGTGATACATCATTAGCAAGTTACTGAGCGTAGATTACGTTAGAGATATATACAATGGTATGTTAGCCAAGGAGGTTACAAACACCGCAAAATTAAATCCGAAAGAATCGTTAAAAGCGATAATAATGGCTATGGAGGAGAAGACCAAGTTCCTTAGATCACTGAACATAAATTCTGAGCACGATGTTAGACAATTATTCGATAGTGTGTTTTATGCTAGGAAACACTTTAATTATGTTTTGGAAAAGAATGGAATAGGTAGAATAAGGGAAGCTTACAATAAATTGAAAGATACAAGTTTAGATTACTCAGAGAGGTTAAAGCTGTTTTCCTCCCTGGTAAGTGAAGAACCTGAGGATATATTGGATATGGCTAGGGAGATAATTCATTTCTTGGAGCCTGAACAATATCCTTTATGGACTAGGTGGATCTGGAATGATAAGAAGAACACAGGTTCAATTACATATGTACTAATGGACAATGTAAAGCTTAACAGTAAGGATGATTATTTTGAGGCTCTGAAGGAGCTTAGAGAGATCTTATCAGTTTTCGGTCTGGACACTAATAATTATTTTTCAACTTCTATTTTTTTGGTATATGCATACGTGCGTTATGTTGATTATGCAACCCTTTTAGCTGTGGATAGAAAGGGAGGAGGTCTCTATCCTCCTCATCTCTCTACTACAGCTATGGTTTTAGGGTTAAAATCCTTTCTTAAGGTGATAAAAGTTGCCAATTCCTGAATCTGAAAAACCTATAGTAAAGGGAGTTATTCAAAAAGAGAAAGTAATAGTTGACGGAGTGGAGGTAGACGGAACATGGAATGCATTTATGGTAGAAACAACTCAGACTGGCTATGACCCCAGTATATGGGACGAAGTTGCAAATACCTTAGAGGGAGTGACAATAAGTGCTTGTTGGCAATGTGGTACATGCACTTCCGGTTGTACTATGAGAGAATACGACCCAGATTTTGGACCGAGGAAGTTTATTGATTTAGCGAGAAAAGGGGACAAGCAAGCTTTGATCCAACTACAGGATTCGCTATGGAGATGTGTCTCATGTCAAAAATGTACCCATAGATGTCCTAAAGGAGTCATGGTAGAAGAGGTCGTTCACTCGATACATAATTACTTCTTAAAGCATAACTTAGTTAAAAAGGATCCTGGAACTATATTTGATGAACTCTTCCTGGAGACAGTTATGAGAAATGGAGGTAGGATATCAGAGTTAACATTGGGAATGGCTGCATCGAAAGCAGGAATGGTTACCTTAGGTATAAAGGACTTAATATCGATTGGTGCTGCAATGTTGAAAGGTAAACTAGTCGGTGATGTCCTAAAACCCAATAGAGTGAAAAATTGGGATAAAATCAAGGAGGTATTAGAGGAAGCAATGAAAGAGGAGGTGGTTCCTGAATGAGTAATCCATATGGTAAAATAGCCTTTTACCCAGGTTGTGCATTAGACGGTTTAGGAAAGACATATGAGGTTTCACTTAAGTTAGTGGCACAAGATCTAGGAATACCTTTAGACAGAATTGAGGACTACAATTGTTGTGGAGCTTTGGAGGTAAAGAATGTAAACACTATGGCTGGTCTATTATTACCTGCTAGAAATCTCTCTTTAGCTAGAGAGATGGGTGCAGACGCAGTAGTTTCTGCCTGTCCGGGCTGTCACTACTCCCTATCAAGGGCTCAATACTACATGTCAAAATATCCTAAGGTCAGAGAGAAGGCTAATAATTATTTAGAGAAGATGGGTACGGTCAAGTATGATCTTAAACTTATGTTAATTCACGCAGTTGAATACGTATATAATACTGTAGGAATAGAGGGAGTCAAGGCGAAGGTCAAGAGACCATTGACAGGACTGAAGGTTGCTCCATATTATGGATGCCTATATTCGAGACCCAAGCAATACTTACTCACGGGTATGGCTCCACTGAAGGACGACCCGGAGAGACCATTCTTTATGGACGAGATACTTAAGGCTATAGGCGCTGAAGTTGTTCCATTTGAAGCTAAGACTATGTGTTGTGGAGGTCCACATGTATATTCCGACGTAGAGGTGGCTATGCACCTTGAGGCTAGAATATTAAAGGAGGCTAGAAGGAATGGTGCAGAGGTTTTAGTTACCGATTGTCCATTGGGTCATGTAGCCATTGAGACAAATATGAGAAAGATTGCTGAAAAGTATGGAAAAGATTTAGAAATGCCTTTAGCCTACTTTTCACAACTCCTAGCTTTTGCCTTTGGTCATAGCCCTGAGGAAACCCTATTAGTAGCTAATATAACTAACCCTATGTCAGTGTTAAAGAGATACATGTAAACGAATCATTACTTTTTTATAACTTAAGTTTTTTTATCTTATTTGATATAAAGTATATTATGACTCCGTATACTGAGGTGGAATTAACACTCATACAATATGTCCTCGTAGTGGTCTCTGGCTTCATTATTGGGCTTATTTTAGGTCTTATAGGAGGGGGCGGGTCAATACTCGCAGTTCCCCTATTATTATACTTTGTAGGTTTAGGTAATGACTCTTCCAGCTTTGGTAACTATTCTAACATAACCCACTTAGTTTTAGGAACCTCAGCACTAGCAGTGGGTTTAAATGCATACATTAATTCATTTATTCACTGGAGGAAAGGGAATGTTAAAGTTTTCGAGGGAGTCGTATTTACCATTCCAGGTGTTATAGGCTCGATATTGGGTGCGTATTTCGGTTACCTCACCACAGGGAATCTTATTCTCATAATGTTCGGGATAGTGATGATTTTAATTGGTTTAAGGATGATTAAGAGCAAGTGCAAGGAGGGATCAAATGAGACAAAAGGTAGTGGTGATACTGGTGTGGTAAAATCAAAAGACCGTATTAACATTAGGATAATATACACAGGCTTTTTGGTCGGTCTAGCCTCTGGATTTCTAGGTATAGGAGGGGGATTTCTTATAGTTCCTGCATTACTCTTTAGTACCTCTATGAGTATCATTTCAGCTATTGGCACATCACTCATCTCTGTAGGAACCTTCGGGCTTTCAACTGCATTGACGTACGCATCTTATGGTGAAATTGACTATATCTTGTCCCTAATTCTCTTGGCAGGCGGAGTAGGCGGTGGGTATATAGGTACTCTACTCGCGTCAAAATCACCAAGAAGCACTCTTAGGAAAGTATTTGGAGTTGTCCTGATAGTTGTGGCAATTTATATAATCTACAGAAATTTGCTCTTGTAAACATTAAGTAAAGAAGATTAATCGAACTAAAATTCGTGATGAAAATTAAGATGGCTAGATGAATAATCTTACAACTTGTACAATAAATTAATTAATTTTAGTCATCTCGTCTCCGTTAAAGAGACTTTAGGGAAGATAGGACGATATTTTGTTCCTTGCGTTTTCCAGTTCTTTATCTAGTGTGATAAGCTCACAGTTTAACAAGATACTTGCAGATAAATGAAGCAGGTCTAAAGATTTTAGTTTTGTTATGTTTGCTAAGGATTTAGCGGTTTCAAAGAGTTTATTGAAGTCCAGTTCCTCCTTTTTACAGTTTCCCTTTAATACGGTATAATTTACTAGAGCGTCCAACTCTTCTTCACTCAGTTTTAGAGTTCTAGAGAAAACAGAATATAACTCAAGTTCAACTATATCACTTATTATCCTCTCTCCTTCCTTTGGAACGACCATAAGGGAAAGCTCATGGTTAGGGTCTTTTTCATTAACGTATGCTATAAGTACACTCGTATCTATGTAGTATCTCATTCCCTGTCAGCTATTATCTTGTTTGAGTTAGGTAACTCTATAGGTAAGCCCTCTCTTTGCCATCTTTCAACTAGTTCATTAACTTTTTTCCTCTTGTCTACAATTCTTTTAACCTCGTTCAACCCTTTACGGATCATTATGTTGAAGGCTTCGTTTTTCGATCTAGCTATACCCAATCTAATCATCTCTTCCGCTACTTCATTAATATCATCATTTACTTTTATTGTTACTACTCTCATACTATAATATTACTAGAGTATTAGATTAAAAATTTTCTTCGTGGACGCCAAGTTTAATGGAGTTAGTGTATCGTCTTGATTACTTACATATATAGAACACTATTGGAGTCATAATCTTTATATATCCTTCTCTACAATAGAAGTAATGAAATAACGCATGTATCTTATAGAGATTAGACCAGTGTTGGAGAAGCATAGGTTGAAACAATTCCTTCGTAAATTCAGGTTCCATTTACACAATACTCATAAGATACCTCATATAACCCTAATTTACTCATTTAAGCCTAAACCTCTGGTGAAAATCAGTGAAATTTCTCAGATTATATCTGATGTTGCAGGAAAGTATGAGGATCTAAGGTTTTTGTTTGATGGAATCAGTATAAAGAGAGGTTCTAAGGGTCTAGTGCTTGCTTTTAACATTAGCCCTTCTATGGAATTAGTAGCCCTTCAGAGGGAACTATACCAGAGGCTTAAGCCATTAATAAAGATTGAACGAGGCAAGGAAAAATTCTCTGAAAGTTTGTGGTTTCATGCAGCAATAAGTTTTGGAACTACAGAAAAAGAACTAAAGGAGATAGAAAAAACTGATAAGTTTGAAAGATTGAAGCAATTCCTCTATCCTGGAGTTGCCTTAAGAATTTGTTTGCTAGGAAATAGTAAGATAGTCGCAGAATACGATACTGCGACGAAGAGTCTCCTTGTCAGGAAACAAGCTCTATCCAAGAGATATCTGTCAAAAACCTTTAAGGCATATAGGGAGAAATTCCTGAAGGTTAATATCGATAATATGTCAATGAGGGAGAATATTTGGTTCGTTGCGGATACTCATTTTGGTCATAAAAATATTATTAAGTATTGTTCTAGACCTTTTATAGAAGTAAAGGAAATGGACGACTTCATAATCAGGAGGTGGAATGAAGTTGTTTCCCCCAACGACACCGTTTACATATTGGGAGATTTCTCTATTAACCACAAGAAACTGAAAGAATATACGAGTTTGCTCAGGGGAAACAAGGTTTTCATACAAGGTAATCATGATGTCCCAGGCGTAGGTCCAGAGAGCATGTACTTTAATTTCGCTGGATATGACTTTCTGTTGACCCATAAGCCTAGTCCTCAAGGAAATGTCTGGAATATTCATGGGCATGTGCATAATAATAGGCTAAGAGAATTTCCTTTTGTAAATGGAGAGTTAAAAACTATCAATGTGGGAGTCGATGTAACTAAGTTCTATCCTGTTAATCTTTCATGGATAATAGACCATATAGAGAGGAAGGAAACTAAACTTTGGTTATCCTAAATTCACCTTAATACTATCTTTACGAGCAAAAGATTCCTAGAATGAAAATGACTAAGAAGTACCTAAGAATATTTTAATTTAAATCGACTGAATTTTAATCATATTAACGAAATAATTATCAATACACAAAATTATTATCGTGGTTTTCTTAATAATTTTACCACAGTATTAGCAATAGGAATATAACTTTCGCAACTTTATATTATTGAATATGGGTTCCGTAAGGGTTAAAGTTGATGGTAAAGAGGTGGAACTGAATACAGAATTAAGCCTAGCTTTAGCTCTTATGGAAAAAGGGTTCTATGTACCTCATGTATGTTACAACACTGGTCTAACACCTATACAAAGTTGTGATACGTGTATAGTGGAAGTTAACGGTAAACTTGTTAGATCATGTGCAATTAAGGCAGTAGAAGGGATGTCAATTAACGTTAATTCTCCTAGAGCATTAAATGCTAGGAAGACTGCAGTCAGTAGAATACTTCGATATCACAAGTTGTACTGTACTATTTGTGAAAATAATAATGGAGATTGTGAGCTTCATGAAGCAGTAATTAAGCTAAATATAAACTCCCAGAAGTATGTGGATAAGGGATATGCTTTAGATGATACTGGTCCTTTTTATACTTATGACCCTTCACAATGTATTCTATGCGGTAGGTGTGTTGAGGCTTGCCAAGATTTTGCTGTAAATGAAGTAATCTGGATCGATTGGAATTTAAACCCACCTAGAGTAGTCTGGGATAATGGCAATCCCATAGGAAATTCCTCCTGTGTTAACTGTGGGACTTGTGTAACAGTATGTCCAGTGAATGCATTGATGGAGAAGAGCATGCTAGGTGAAGCAGGGTTCTTTACCTGGATAAACAAGGATCTGAAGAGAAAAGCTATAGAGGCTATTGGGAAAGCAGAGGACAACTTTTCTCTGCTCATGACTTTCAGTGAATTGGAGTCTAAGGCTAGGGAAACTCAGATAAAAAGGACGAAGACAGTTTGTACTTATTGCGGTGTTGGATGTTCGTTCGAAGTGTGGACTAAGGGAAGAAAAATATTAAAAATAGAACCAAAACCGGAGTCTCCTGCAAATGGAATACTTACATGTGTTAAAGGAAAGTTTGGGTGGGATTTCGTAAATAGTCCAGATAGACTCACCAAACCCTTGATAAGGGAGGGAGATAAGTTCAGGGAGGCTACGTGGGAAGAAGCTATCTCACTTATTTCGAGGAAATTTAAAGAAATAAAAGAAAAATACGGTCCAGATGCTATAGGCGTCATCGCGTCAGACAAAATGAGTAATGAAGAGGCTTATCTAGCCCAAAAATTCGCAAGAGCTGTGTTAGGAACTAATAATGTGGACAACTCTGCTAGGTATTGCCAAGCTCCTGCAACTGTTGGATTATGGAGGACAGTGGGCTTTGGAGCAGACTCTGGAACCATAAGGGATATTGAGAGTGCCGACCTAATTGTTGTGATTGGTCATAACACCACAGAGAGTCACCCTGTCATAGGCAGTAAAGTAAAGAGGGCAAAGAAGATAAGAGGAGCTAAAATTGCTGTAATCGATGTGAGAAGGCATGAAATAGCTGAGTGGGCTGACTTATTCATTAAATCAAAACCAGGAAATGACGCAATCATACTCGCAGGCGTAGCAAAATACATTTTGGATAACGGATGGGAGGACAAGGAATTCATAAGGAATCGTGTGAATGGGTTTGAGAAGTTCAAGGAGTCTATTGAAGGTTTCAACTTGGATTATGTTGAATCTGTAACGGGCGTGCCGAAGGAGCAAATAATTAAGCTAGCTGAACTTATACACAACGCTAAGAACGTAGTTGTTCTTTGGGGAATGGGGATTACCCAACACGTAAACGGAGCTGACACATCAACTATGATATCTAATCTTTTACTGTTAACTGGTAATTATGGCAGACCAGGCACAGGGGCTTACCCAATGAGGGGTCATAACAATGTTCAAGGTGTTAGTGATTTCGGCTGCTTACCGAACTATTTCCCAGGATATCAGAAGTTTGAAGAGGGAGTAATTAAAAAATTCGAAGAGAACTGGAAGGCTAAACTTAATGAAAAACCCGGTCTTCAAATTCCTCAGATGATTGAAGGAGTTCTTGAAGGTAAAATACACGGGTTGTACATTATAGGAGAGGACACTGTGATGGTGGACTGTGGTACTCCTCTGACCAGAAAAGCATTAGAGGAGGCTGACTTTGTCGTAGTGCAAGACATGTTCATGACAGAAACTGCTAAGTTAGCTGACGTTGTCCTACCTGTTGCTTCCAATCTGGAAAAGGACGGAACATTTGTAAACACTGAAAGGAGAATACAGAGGTTCTACAAGGCAATGGAGCCTATTGGAGAAGCAAAAGCAGATTGGGAAATAATACAGATGATAGCTAATGCTATGGGGGCAAACTGGAATTATAAACATCCCTCAGATATAATGGATGAAGTGGCTAAACTATGTCCCATATTTAGTGGAGTGACTTACGCTAAATTAGAGGGCTTCAATAGTCTGCTGTGGCCAGTTTATGAAGAAAGAGACACACCTCTGCTTTACACTGAAAAATTTGAGACTCCAGATGGTAAAGCTATAATGTATCCTTTAGAGATTGAGCCAGTTGAAATGAGAGACGAAATTCACAAGATAACCCTAAATAGCGGAAGAGTGTTAGAGCACTTCCATGTTGGTAATATGACGAGGAGGGTAGCCGGGCTCACAGGGAGAGTACCTGAAACTTTTGTGGAGGTCTCTAAAGAATTAGCTCAGAAGTACTCTATCAATACGGGAGATCTCATAATGGTAAAATCGAAGTTTGGTGGAGAGATTAGGGCTAGAGCACTAGTAACAGATAGGGTTCAGGGTGATGAGATATTTATACCATTATACGCTTCAGACCCTTCTAAGGGAGTAAACATCTTAACTGCCCCAATAATAGATAAGGGCAGTGGAACTCCAGGGTATAAGGATACACCTGTTATTATAGAAAGGCTGCAAGAAGGGAGCAAAACAGATAATCCATTACCTACATACAACTGGAGGTATCATACAAAAGAGAGGAAAAAACAAATAGGGATACAGGTGGAGGAAAAATGGAAGAGGGAGGAATTCAAACCTTTGACAGATTAATTGAGGAATTGACTGAGAGCAGAGAGGCATTAGAGCAATTCCTAAAGTTGATAAATGCTCTTCATAAAACAGGTATATTGCAGTTTCTGAATGGCGTCCTCATGAAATTTGATGAAAACTTAACATTCTTAGCTGAACAGAATTCCATGCTCATAAGGAATGTAAATGAAATTTACTCTATACTTGCAGGTAAGGAGGAGGTAAAGGACATAAAATTAAGCGAAATTGTGAGAGAGCTTAATGACCCTGATGTTAGGAGAGGCTTATACTTGTTGTTGAAATTATTAAAGGCGATTGGTAGTGCAAATAAGGAAAGTCAAGATCAGTAAGGTTAAGGACGGTTACAGAGCCAGTTCCGAGGATTTTGTGGCTGTTGAGGAGCCCCTTCAAATTTTTGTAAACGAAAAAAATTTAGCCATAATAATGAGGACTCCTGGTAATGACTTAGAGCTCACGTTAGGGTTTCTCTATTACGAGGATTACATTAATAGTTTAAGGGATGTTGAAGAAATCAGTATGCTATCTGATAACGAAATACATGTAAGGCTAACCAATGGTAAATTTGTAGAGACGAGAAATTTTGTTATTAACTCTAGTTGTGGAATCTGTGGTAGAGGCTTTCTTAATGCTATTGAATTACTAAAATCTGACGCAAAGACCAGTAATGAGGTTATTATTTCCCTTCCTGAGAAACTGAGGAGTAATCAGGGAGTATTTAATATTACTGGTGGTTTACACGCAGCTGCTCTGTTTACACTTAGTGGAGAATTAATAAGTATATATGAAGACGTAGGGAGACATAACGCTGTTGATAAGATAATAGGAAGTTTAATCCACAAGAGGCGACTTCCTTTCACTGAAGGTATACTTCAGGTTAGTGGTAGAATAGGTTATGAAATTGTAAGTAAGGCAATAAAAGCAGGAATTCCGATTATAAGCGGTATTTCAGCACCAACGAGTAAAGCTATAGAAATTGCAGAGGACGCAGGTGCAACACTTGTTGGTTTTGTCAGAGGGAATAGCTTTAATGTGTATACTCACCCCGAAAGAATCGATCTCTAAAACGCGTAGAGGAATAAAATATTAGTTTTAAAGCAAAGGGGTTAGAACGTTTAAAATAAATTAAATAAAAACATCATTAAACTTGTCTTTTATATCTCGTTGTTACCCATATCTAAATGCTACTCCGAGACCATATCTTGGATACTTCCAGGAAATATTATCGAATGGACATGCTATTCTACAGGCTCCGCACTCAACACAGTTCTCATAGGATACTACTATTCTATTGTTGTCTACCCATGAGTACACATTTGCTGGGCAAACAACGATACATGGTTCAGGTACTCCATTAATTTCAGCACACTTTTGACACTTATTGGGCTCAATTATTGATAAGTGTGGTTTTTCGTCTCTCTTATATCTTAAAGTATATAACCTTTCCTCAATTCTCATGCTTTTAACACCCCCATACCTAACATTAAGTGTTTAATAAGTCTGGGCATATCTAAATTAAGGGAAAGGGAACCATAAGCCCATGAATGAAGTGCATCCCCCAGGAAGTTTACATAATAGTTCAAGTTCTCTTCCTTAGTTAACTCTTGTATCAGAGGTCTAGCCTTTACAACTCCTTTAATCTCCTTGTCTTTCATAAGCTCTTCTTCGTACTTGAAACACTCATATCCCTCTAGAGCCGCTTTACCTGCTATAGATCCAGAAATAACTGCCGGTCCTATGCCATTGAATGTTAATGCGTTAATTAAACCTATGGAGTCACCTGCGAGGTATATTTTACCAGAACAGGCTCTATATGAAGGGAATCCCTGTTCTGGTATGACTTTTGCAGAATACTCCCTAAGAGACCCGCCTTTAACAAGTTCATTAATTCCTAGTCTCTCTTTAAGTTCATCCAATACTGTGTAAGGAGAGATCTTCTTCTTTATTAGTATAGACATTGGAATACCTACACCTATTGCAATAGCGTCCTTGTATGTGTAAAGGAATCCAGCATAAGGAACTGGGTTAGTGCCAAATATTCTCCAGCTGGAACCCTCTTCATCGCTCTTAAATCCTAACCTCTTATTTATTTCGTCCTTATTCAAATTGTATACTTCCTTTACAGCTTGAACTGAATGTTCAGGCTCTAGATCAGGTCTAATTTTCATTCCCATGGAAATTAACGCATTAACTCCTTCAGCTAAAACAACCTTGCTTCCACTAATACTTCCCCTGTCAGTAACTACTTTGTACTTTTCACCATCTTTTTCTACACCCAAAGCAGTGGTCTTAGTCACTAAAACTGCACCAGCTTTCTCAGCTTGTTGAGCCATCCATTTATCGAGCTTAAGTCTACCTACGTTTATTAGACCTGATGATATATCTACACTGATTCTCACTTTCCCTGTAGAGTCCATGAATATTAAATCAACATTTTTCACTTTTCTCTCAAATGGCATTGATGATGTATCAAATACTTTTGCGATTTCCTCTGTCCTTATCATCGCTCCGGAGACATTTTTTGATCCTGGTTCAGGTCCCTTTTCCAGGAGAAGTACTTTAGCTCCTCCTTTTGCTGCAGTAAGAGCAGCAGCTGATCCTGCTGGTCCTGCTCCTATAACTATAACATCAAACTCCACTTTTCACTCCCCCTTCTTTTTAATTAACTCCATCATTTTTGGAACAATCTCAAATATATCTCCTACTACTCCGAAGTCACAGTTGTCAAATATTGGGGCAGACTGGTCAAGATTGATAGCACCGATCTTCCTTGAAGATAAAATACCCACTAAGTGCTGTACAGCGCCTGAAACGCCTAGTGCAATATAAACTTTCGGTCTTATAGTAGTTCCTGTTTGACCTATTTGCCTATCCTTTGGATACCAACCCATGTCGGCTAATGGTTTAGACACACCTAGAACACCACCTAACGCTGTAGCAAACTCTTCAAACTTCTTTATGTTCTCTGGACTCTTTATACCTCTACCTACACCTACAACTATATCAGCCTCAGTCAATATATTCCTTTTCTCTATGTTTTTATATTCTAGAACTTTTAACCTACTGTACAAATCTTCTATTTCCTCCTTTATTAATTCTCCTGTCCTTCCAGGCATTCTGGGTAATGGCATAAATACACCGGCTCTGGTAGTGACCATCACTGGTCTGTGTCTTGGACACACTATAGTGGACATTTCCTTTCCTCCGAAGTCAGGTCTAGTTGCCAATAACACTCCCTTATCATCAACATCAAAATTCGTACAATCAGCAATCAATCCAGTATCAATCTCTATTGCTGACGTGGATGCCAATTCCCTAGCAGCTCTAGTACCAGGGAAGAATATTCCCTCTGGCTTATACTTCTTAGCTAACTTTGCTAGAGCCTTAGTGTAAACCTCATTATCATATCTGTCATATCCCTTTGTCTCGGCAAAATATACCTTATCAGCTCCGTATTCATAAACTTCGTTAATTATACCCTTTACGCTCTCTCCACCTATAACTACTCCTGCAACTGAGGTATCCATTAAGTCTGCTATCCTCCTGGCTTCGCTCAAAATTTCTAGAGATGCCTTGTTAATCCTATCACCAATATGGTCTATGTAAACCCAAATCTCAGAATTCACCTTGACCTTAGCCTTTGGCTTAACGTATTCTTTAAGAGAACTTTCAGCCTCCTTGAGGGACTCATATATCTTGTTTAAGAACCACTCAGCTGCCTTCTCAGGATCTTTCTTACCGTCTATGATTTCAGGCTTTCTCGTCTTTGGTGGTGGGCTTACTTTTATGACCTTAGTGGGAGAACCTGCAAGACCAATTTTTGTTGGTTCAGCCTTAATATCGTCTTTATTCCATACTGTTACCTTAGCAGTCTTAGCCTTTATTAGAGAGAGTATATCAGGTTGTCTTGGCTTATTTGCTGTCTCTAAAATTGTGAATACGGCTGGTAATGGAACCTCAATAACTTCCTCCTCAAATTCTGTTGTCCTCACTACAACTGCTTTACCATTTTCTATACTTCTTATCTCTCTAACATAAGCTACAACTGGAATTCCTAACCATTTACCTGTTTGTGGACCTACTTGCTCCGTTTCTCCATCTACAGCTCTTCTACCAAAAAGGATTATATCAGCCCCTCCTAGTCTCTGAACTGCTTTAGCCACAGTATAAGATGTAGCCCATGTATCAGCACCAGCCATCGCTCTGTCACTTATTAGGTAAGCTTCATCAATTCCCATGGCTAGTGCTTCTCTAAGAGCTACCTCTGCCTGTCCTGGTCCCATAGTCAAGACCATAGTCTTTCCGCCAAACCTTTCCTTCAGTCTAATTGCCTCCTCTATTGCATGGTAGTCTGGTGGGTTTATTACGGCTGGTACACCTTCTCTGACTAGGTTATTTGTTACTGGATCTATTCTGAGGTCATCAGCGTCTGGAACTTGCTTTATACTAACGACAATTTTAAGCTCTGCCAAATCTCTTCGAGATATAAACAGTCTCCATATTTTTAAAGTTTAGTAATATGGTATAGTGATAAATAAACAAGAATAAACATTATCTATCACGGATTAAAATGACAAACAGTATCATAATAAAATTGTAGTATGACTATATGATTTCAGATATACGTATTGGGTCTACCGAATTTTTGTGAGTTCTTTAAATACACATCTCTGGGATCAGCTAACTCCAAGGCTATTCTGTATGCCCTACTATTTTGACCAAATCTCTCCTCTATTATTTCCAGGTCTATTCTCCTAACCTCTCTTTCATCAGCTATACCAATGAGGTGAAGATATTCATGCAACAGTATGACATATAGATACTCATATTCGTAGCCAGAAGACCTAGCTCTAGTGTATTGTTGAAGGTTTACATATATAGTGTAATCTCCGTCCCTCACATATCCTAAAATTTGTGGCGGTAAATATTCTACAAATCTAACTGTAACTTCTTCAGGCGTTTGTTTACCTAATCTTCTTTTAATCTCATCACGTATCTCATTAAGTACCACATCAGCTAATATTGTTAAGGGTGGCATCTTAGGTCATTAAATATAATTTTCTCGCCAATCCTAATAAGCTATGATATTCGTGCAATCCAGTTTCAGATTTATATTCTTTAGCTACGAAAAGATATCGTATGCTTATATCACCAGAGGAACTAAATGAGAGGTTAAAACAAGAAGACGTATTTAATTTTATAGGAATAAGATTCGAAAAAGTTGAGAATGGTTACTCCCTCCTCAAATTCGATTTTGACAAGAGACTTACTAGACTAGGAGGAATGTTACACGGTGGTATAATGTTTTCAGCTATGGACTATGCAGGAAGTATGGCAGTGCTTTCGTTGAGTGAAGTTAAAGATGAAGTCACTGCAGAGCTCAAAGTCAATTTCCTCAAACCGATGAACAAAGGTCCATTTACAGTTGAGGCTAAAGTAGTAAATAAGGGAAACAAATTGGTCACTGTCCAAATTTACGCTTACGACGGAGATAAAGAGCTCTGTGCTGTGGGTCTAGGGACATGGTCTATTTATAGATTCTGAAACTCAAGTATCCTCTTTGCTATCTTATAATGCACATAGTCTACCAGTTTATCATCAAGCCTTATTGCCCCCCTTCCCTCTCTCTTTGCATTATCATAAGCCTCAATAACCCTCCTAGCCCATTCTATCTCTTCTGCAGTTGGGGAGAACACCTGGTTAGCTATTTCAACTTGTGTGGGGTGAATTACCTGTTTGCCCACAAAACCCAGTTTTTTTGCCTCCTCGCATTCTCTCCTGAAACCGTCTACGTTCTTTAGATCGAAATACACCTTATCTATGGGGTCGACATCGTAAGCCTTAGCAGTGGTCACAACATAAGTTTTAACAAACTCATTTTTCTCGTAAAAGTTATAATCTCCCCCTACTGAGAGGGATAAATCTGCTATACCGTAGCTTACGCCTACAACTCCCTCAGATCTAACTATATCCTCTACTCTTATCAAACCCTTTCCTGTCTCTATCAAGGGAATTAAATCTTTTCCTGTAGCTTTGTGCAGGAATGATAAGTCACCCTCTGCTTTAGGAACAACTATGCAAGAGATCTTGTCTATCCTAGAAATGGTGACAATGTCCCTATATGCGTCCACTAGTTGAAGCGAATTCATCCTAACACATAACTCCCTCTTTCCCCATTCCAGTTCATTGATCAGCTTTACCAGTAACTCTCTAGCCTTTTCTTTATCCTCTGGTGGCACTGCGTCCTCAAGATCAAATACTATAGAGTCAGCCTTGAGCTCAATGGATTTTCTTATCATCTTTTCAGATATTGAAGGCACATATAACTGAGATCTTCTAATCATATTCATAATAACCACTGATAGTGTTAAAAACTTTATAATTTAAAGGAGACATTAAAGATACAGCTTACAGACGGAATTTATCATCGACTGAGAGAGATCAATCAGAAATTATTATAGGAGTTATCTTCGTTTTCCTCATTTTCTGAGTCTTTTTTCTCGATGTACTTCATGAAGAAGTAAATAGATAAGATCCAGACTGTTGCAATAACAATAAGAACACTTCCTATGGCATACTGTCCTACTACATCCAGAGCTATACCTAGCCCTTCTAAAAAGATAACACCAGCTAGTCCAAATAGCAATTGATCAAAGTCTTCTCTCACGTGTATCTATGTGTCTTTTAAGTTAAAAAATAATTTTTTGTAAACATCATAAGAGAAAATATCTAACATGTTTAAAGTAGTATTATTTTCACTTACCTTGAGGTGACAAAGGACTCTCATTACTCCTTGAGGGATCTTAGAGAACTAGGAGGTTCAAAATTGTTCTAGGGAGCCCTTAAGATTCCATAAATCGTTAGAATATTTTTTCTGATATAGCTCTAGTGATAGTTGAACTTCTTCAGGAGTTAGGCTTCCTATAAAAGTTTCATCCCCTAACTCTTTCGAAAAACCTTTAACTAAGCTGTCAATTATTTTCTCTATTTTTACGTCCATGAACTCATATAAGCCTGCTATCCTACTTCTGAGCATTTCGTGGTCATATCCTGGCGCATTAATAACCCTTAGCCAAACCTCAGGTTCAAATCTGAGCAGAAGTGTACCGTGTTGTAGAAGTGCCTTATCGTTCCTAACCTGAGCTGATCCAGAGATCTTCTTCCCTCCTAAGATTACGTCGCTGGATCCTCTTCTCAAGTAGCAGAGATCGTGTTTCTCCTTATCTCCAAAATCCTTTACCTTAGCACTAGAACCTATTATTTGTAGAGCATCAATTATACCTTTGGCTATGGACGATGCAGATTCATCCACAGGGATTTTAGCTAATTGGTTATCCAGTGATAATACAACACTATAGGTTATCTCGTCATTTTCAGGATGTAAAAGTGCTCCGCCTCCTGTAGGTCTTCTCACTAGCTTAAACCCTAACCTCTTTATTTCTTCTATCTTTACTGCTCTTAGAGCGTCTTGTGATCTCCCTATACTAACACCTGAAGGAGACCACATGTAAATTCTCAGTGTATCATATTTTACATATGGTCTGAGACCCATTATGGCTTCGTCAATTGCCATATTATAATGCGGATCCCTAGGACCATCTATTATTATTCTTAACATTTGCCATCGCCCTCAAATATGCCTCTTTTGCCCTGTAGGAAGTTCTAGCGTGAGGTAGTGCAACGACATATGAAAAACCTAAAGAATAAGCTATTTTTTCAAGTTCCTTGTACTCTTCCATGTTATAACGTTTCTTAACTTCCAGTTGTTTAATGCTAGGTCTCATGTACTGGGAAAGGACTAAAATATCTACACCGACATTTCTCAAATCCTTCATGGTTTCAACTACTTCCTCTAAGCTCTCCCCAAGACCTAAAAGAATAGAGGATTTTTTGACAACGTTCTTAGCATAACTAAGTACTCTTAAACTTTGTTCGTATGATGCTCTTGCGTCTCTCACTAATGGAGTCAGGCTTCTTACCGTTTCCACGTTGTGTGCAAATACGTCTACGCCAGACCCTATTACTTTCTCCACTAGTTCTTTATTCCCCATAAAATCTGGTGTAAGGACCTCAACTATGACGTCAGGATTCATCTCTTTCACGGCTTTAACAACTTGAGAAAAATGAGAAGCTCCCCCATCTGCTAAATCATCCCTGTCAACACTGGTTATGACAACATAGTCTAAACCCATTTCCCTTACTGCCTCTGCTACTTTTATTGGCTCCTCATGGTCTAGTAGGACTGGTTTACCCTTTTTTACATAACAAAACCTACAACCTCTTGTGCAGATATCTCCCATTATCATGAACGTAGCAGTTCCTGATCCCCAACACTCCATGATATTTGGACATAGAGCTTCCTCGCATACAGTGGATATCCCTTTCTCAGACACTATCCTGCTAAGTTTCTTGAAGTTCTCATTAATCCTTACTACCACTTCGCTTTTCATCTCAGCTCACTTCTACTAACGCTAATATGGACCCCGGTCCTACTTTATCTCCCTGGTTGACTAACACCTTCAGAACCCTTCCCTTAACTTGGGATAAAATTTTCAGTACCACTTTTTCAATCTCCACTTCAGCAACTAGGTCGTCGAAATCTACATAACTCCCCTCTCTTACATAAACCGACACTACTTCTCCGTCCCAATCCCTCCTCCTTGGCCAAATATCCTCTGGTACCTTAATCTCGTACTGCACATGATATATAAAGCATAGTTAAAATTAAAACTTAAATGAAATTACGCGTTCTGATAAGTGAGTATCCTAACGATCCTTATTTAAATGTAGCCATAGATGAGGCTCTATTCGCCTATAACAGTATAGTACTGAGACTGTGGAGAAATAGTACCAGTGTAGTTTTGGGAGTACTATCGAGGGTTAAGGATGAAGTGAATATTGAGGTAACTAATCAGTTGGGAATTCCCGTAATTCGTAGGATCACGGGAGGAGGGACAGTTTATCATGACATGGGGAATTTTAACTACACAGTAATTCTTGAAAATAAAGATGTGAAAGTTAAGGGTATAGATTTCCTTTACGGGTTCCTTTTAAAGGGTACAATAAATGCTTTAGAGCGTATAATAGGGGATAGGGTAGAGACTTACAATCAAACTGATATTGCTTACAAGCACTATAAGATTTCAGGAAATGCTGGTTACATATCTAATAACAAGTATCTACTTCACGGAACTCTGCTGATAAACTCAGACCTTGATTTACTACACAAAACTCTGATTATACCGCCCAAGAGTCTGAGAAATAAGGGGATAAACATGATCAAGTACAGGGTTAACAATCTATCATATCTTCTTGGAAGGGATATACAACTAGATTTAATCATTTCATCGTTTACAAAGGCTTTTGAGGAAATTTTAAGTGTAGACAGTTATGTAGACGAGATAACTAAGAATGAGTTAGAACTGGCATCTATGTTAGTAAGAGACAGATATGCAAATCCTAACTATATATTTAAGATTTAATAAATATATTTAAGTCACTTTTTATAGTACGATTTTAATAACGCGAGAGAATAAAAATATTTTTAAAGATTGAATTTATATATACACTAATATAAGTAAAATTTATATTACTCAATTAAATATTTATAATGGTATGTCCGTATCCTGGGCTCTTCCTTTTGAACAAAAAATAATACCCAAAAAGGGTGCAAGTAAACTAGTAGATATAAATACTTACAAAGAGATTCACAGTCAAACAGTTAAGGAGTATAGAAATTTCTGGGCATCAGTGGCTTCTGAACTGGAATGGTTTAAACCATGGGAGAAGGTCCTAGATGACTCTAATCCTCCATTCTATAAGTGGTTTGTAGGTGGGGAGATTAACGCCTCATACCTAGCTGTAGATAGACATGCTAAAAGTTGGAGAAAGAACAAGGTTGCTATTTTATGGGAAGGAGAACCAGTGGATGAAAGGGGAAATCCTAAAGAAGTGAGGAAGCTAACTTATCACGATCTTTATAAAGAAGTTAATAGGGTAGCCTATCTCCTTAAAGAGAAATACAAGCTGAAGAAGGGTGACACTATTGCCATTTACCTACCCATGATTCCTGAGCTACCTATATTCATGCTAGCAGCTGCCAGACTGGGTGTTGTGTTTACAGTGGTCTTTTCAGGATTTAGCGCTGATGCACTTGCAAACAGGATAAATGATGCTGAGGCAAAGCTTGTTGTAACAGCCGATGGAGGGTGGAGAAGGGGCAAGATAGTAGAGTTGAAGCAAATTGTCGATAAAGCTCTAGAAAAGACACCTACAGTAAAAGATGTTATAGTGGTTAGGAGAACAGGACACAAGGTAAACATGATGGAAGGAAGAGATAAGTATTTTGATGAAGTGATAAAGGATATACCGCAGAATGTTTATGTAGAGCCTGAAAGGCTAAAGTCAGAAGATCCGTTATACATACTTTACACCTCAGGTACTACAGGAAAGCCTAAGGGGATAGTCCATGATATTGGAGGCTACGAGACTCTGCTTCACGCTACCATGAGGTGGGTGTTTGATATAAGGGATGACGATATTTACTGGTGTACCGCAGATATTGGATGGGTCACTGGTCACTCTTACATAGTATTTGGTCCTCTAACAGAGGGTGCAACAACCGTAATGTACGAAGGAGCGCTAGACTATCCACAACCTGATAGGTGGGTCTCGATAATTGAACGCCACAGTGTAACAATACTATACACTTCCCCAACTGCAATTAGGACTTTCATGAAATTTGGAGAAGAATGGGTAAAGAAGCACGATACAAGTACTGTAAGGCTGATTCACTCTGTTGGAGAACCAATAAATCCAGAGGCGCAGGATTGGATGTGGAAATTAGTTGGAAGAGAGGAAATACCATTCGGTTCTACATGGTGGATGACAGAAACCGGAGGAATAATGATAAGCCACTTGCCGGGTCTCTATCTAATTCCAATGAAACCTGGAACTAATGGAATGCCAATAATGGGTGTTGAAGCTGATGTAGTAAATGACGATGGGAAACCCTCTAATTTAGAGGACAGGGGATATCTAGTCATAAAGAACCCGTGGCCAGGAATGCCATTAACAATATACAAGGATCCTGAGAGATACGTTAAAGTGTACTGGAGCAAATTCCCAGGTATGTTTTATGCAGGCGATTATGCAGTGAAGGATAGGGATGGGTACTTCTGGATACTAGGCAGAGCAGATGAAGTCATAAAAGTGTCTGGTCACAGATTAGGTACCTATGAGTTAGAGTCAGCGTTAATTGAACACCCTGCAGTAGCAGAGGCTGCAGTAGTCGGCGTACCTGATCCTGTAAAGGGAGAAGTACCCTATGCGTTCGTGGTGCTCAGATCTGGACAAACTCCCAGCCAACAGTTAACCCAGGAGATTTTGAAGACTGTAAGAGAAAAAGTTGGTCCGATTGCTGTGGTAGACAAAGTGTTCTTTGTTAGTAAATTACCAAAGACCAGAAGTGGGAAAATAATGAGAAGAGTAGTAAAAGCAGTAGTAACTAAGGCAGAAGTAGGAGATATAACAACGTTAGAGGACGAAGCGTCAGTTGACGAAGTTAAGAAGGCTTATGAAGAGTTTAAAGCTGAAGTAGGAAAATCAAGTTAAATATCTTCTGATATGTAATTTAAAGTATTTTTCTCCTTATCTCTTTTTTACCCTTTTATTTTATGTGATATTTTTGCATCCAATTGAGTTTTAGGGAAGGATAATGTAAATCATAAGTTGAAAATTTTTAAAATATCGGTATCCTAACTAATAACATGAACTTTTATTGCATTAATAATGTAAGTTTATAACTTTTAGATTGATATACTTAATTATGGGATTACCTCAGGTATTTGCACCATTTAAGAGAGATCCCACATTTTACCCATCTCCTAAAATGGCTATCAACTCACCTCCTGAGGATCTGGCTTATGTCGCATGTCTCTACGTAGGAACAAAGATCAATAGACCAGATTATATAGCGGTTGTAGATGTTAACCCAAAATCTGAAACCTATACGAAAGTAGTAGCTAAGGTTGAGCTTCCATACACTGGAGATGAACTGCACCACTTCGGCTGGAACGCGTGTAGCTCCTCACTCTGTCCAAATGGGAGACCAAATGTTGAGAGAAGGTTTCTAGTGGTTCCAGGATTACGTTCTTCAAGAATTTACATAATAGACACAAAACTAGATCCTAGAAAACCAAATATCGTTAAAGTTATACAACCAGAGGAGATAAAGAAAGTCACTGGTTACTCAAGGCTTCATACGGTTCATTGTGGACCTGATGCTATATATATCAGCGCACTGGGTAACGAAGTCGGTGAAGAACCTGGAGGAATATTAATGCTTGACCACTATAGTTTCGAACCCTTAGGAAAATGGGAAATTTACAGGGAGGATCAAAAGCTATCATATGACTTCTGGTGGAATCTTCCCAATGAGATTATGGTGACTAGTGAATGGGCTACCCCAACGACGATCGAAAATGGTCTAAATCCTGAACATTTGAAGGAGAAATACGGCAACAGAATTCATTTTTGGGATTTAAGGAAGAGAAAGAAGATTTCGAGCATAACTCTGGGAGAGGAAAACAGGATGGCTTTAGAACTCCGACCCTTACATGACCCTACTAAATTGATGGGATTTATCAATCTAGTAGTTAGCCTTAAAGATCTCAGCAGTTCCATATGGCTCTGGTTTTTCGAAGACGGAAAATGGCAGGCTCAAAAGGTCATCGATATACCAGCAGAGCCTGCAGAGGGTAATTTACCTGATATACTTAAACCTTTTAAGGCAGTCCCTCCTCTAGTAACCGATATTGACCTTAGTCTAGATGATAAGTTTCTATATGTTAGTCTATGGGGCACAGGGGAACTGAGGCAGTACGACGTAAGTAACCCATTTAAGCCCGTTCTCACAGGTAAAGTGAAGTTAGGGGGAATCCTGTACAGAGCTGATCACCCCTCAGGTAATAAACTTACAGGAGCCCCTCAGATGGTGGAAATAAGTAGAGATGGTAGAAGGATTTACGTTACTAACTCGCTTTACAGTTCTTGGGACAATCAATTTTACCCTGAGGGAGTCAAAGGATGGCTAGTCAAACTAAATGCGAACCCCGAGGGAGGACTTGATATAGATAAGGAATTTTTCGTGGATTTTGGAGAGGCTAGAGCACATCAGACGAGGTTAAGAGGAGGAGATGCTTCCTCAGATTCTTATTGTTATCCTTAGTCTAATTGAAGGTCTAGATCCTTACAAGGGATTGCTTTTTTCATATTACTTTTACAGTTTCAAGAAAGTCAAGGAGTCCTTCGTAGTTCCTCTTCTCTCTACTCTTTCCTACTATTCCTTAGGTATACTTGTAGTGTTTTTCACATTTTCTAGTCTTCAAAGTTCCAATTCAACCAAAGTCATAGTGATATTTCTCGTCATAATTCACATTTTGATGAAGATGTTTTTAGGAAAGTTGCTCCATTACACAGGAAGTATGAGAGTATCAGTTTATAACTTGGTTAAATCCACATTTCTGAACTCCATCCTGCAGATGAATGTTATCCTTTTGATAATTTTGGCGATAATAGTGAATACATTATTCGTATTCCTTCCTGTGGGAGTATTTATAGTGAGAGAAGTCACTTACTTTATCGTGCTAAAGAAAAACAATGTACTAGTACTTTTAACTAAGTTCAACTTTGACTATATTTATTCTGTAACACTGTTGATCTTAGCGTTAGCTGTGTTACTTCAGAGTTGAGGGTGATGGGAAGGAAAAGGGCAAGTTTGTATCCTTCTTCCTGTAGTAATTTTATCCAAATCGCTCTCTCCGTGTATATTCAATTATAAAATATAACTAATTATTTTTATTTTATGACATTGTTTATAATATGATGTAAAATGTTATTCCTCTTGTGGTTCAAAGTTAAGCAACCTGAAAGTATAGACCAAAAGAAGCTCATGGAAATTTGGACTAAAGAAGCAGAGGCTGCGCTTTCAGCCGTGAAGGGTGGGAAAATTAAGGGCTTATATAAGGTAAGTGGTAAAAGAGAAGTTGTAGCTATCCTAGATGTTAGCTCCCATGAGGAATTAGATGAGATACTGGAAACTCTACCAATTACAAGGGAGTTAGGTCATTCAGTGAATGTTGACGTCTTCCCAATACATCCTTATGATAACTTCTACGAGTTAATGAAAAAGCTAACCAAATAACCTTTGTTTTTAAGATACTAATTTTCTTTTTAGCCAATCATGTAACTCATGGAAATCTTTTACTACTAAATCAGGTTGATAACCTAACGGATCTATTGGCTGGTTAAATCTATTCACGTAAATTGCACCCATGCCGGCATTTTTAGCTCCTATCACATCAAATGGATTTGATGAGACCAGATAAGCATTAGGAGTTACACTCTTCATGAAGTGTTTGTAAACTAACGGAGAAGGCTTGTATACTTTTACCTCCTCAGCACTAACTACTCCTTTAAAGAACTTTAGTAATCCATTATGTTCAAGGTGCATTGAAACTTCCTTCATCGAACCATTGCTTAAGGCATAGATATCGACTATTTCAGACATGTCTTGTAAGTACTTAGCGTCTGAGTGTGATCGTAAATTATTCCACTTGTTTAACTCCTCATTAAACTTTTCCATTTCACCCCTACTTGTTAACGTACTTTGTAACGCCAGTTTAGTTATCTCTTCAAAGGTGGCAAATTTACCTAAAATAGTGAGTAACCATGTATATTCAAGTTGCTTCCTTCTAAATTCCTGAATAATTGATGAGAGATCGAGAATTGTCCCGAAAACATCAAAGGCAAGAACGAAATTTAACCTCTTCATACTTTCTTACTGTTTTTCCTTATATTTAATTGTTTATAAAATAATAATAATCTGAAACTGCTATAATAACCTTACCATGAACTCAGTTACTACAAATCTAAGTACCTCATTTAGTTAGGTCTCCTGCATATTGTCATTATATTTTTCCATCTACCGTGGTGAAAAATAAACATTTTCACACATAACATTTATAAGTTAACAAGAACATAGTTGATAAGATTGAAATAAAAATGTATTATTAATATTTTATGTGTATTAGTTATTATTCCATTTATTTGCTCGTTATCCCCTTTACCTAAAAAATTATCATTATAAATGTTCACAAAAGTATCTACTTAAACACACACCAGTTATATTCTGATAATGTATAATATAACTTGGTGATTAAAATGGCATTATTCATAGATCCATTAACAAGTCAACTTATAGTTCTAGCCTCTTCATTTTTAGTTTTAGCTTATGGATTTATAAAGACGTATTTCACTGTCCACAGCTCAATTCAAGAATATCGTGAATCCTTAAGATCTCTTTACATGCCATTACTTGTAATGGGGTCATTTATGGCTATAACGGGATTATATGGTTTATTGGTCTGGCCATTGCCTGGAAGTTATAATATACTATTTTATGATCTTTACCCAATACTTGGTTTAGGCTTAATGGGTATAGCCTTTAGTTTAAAGAACAATTACAAATTAGAGTTATTCGGATTTTTGGCTCTAATACTAGGCTTAGTTACCATATATTACGGCGTTCAGGGCTACTTCAAAGGTTTAACCACTGAACCTATAGCACTGTTGGGTCTTTACACATTAGTAGGTTTAGCTTCGTTCTTCTTCTACCCAGTGTCCATATTTGTAGATAACGCATCAAAAGGGAAAATATTCTTGATCATCGACTCTGTATTCCTAATACTTAGTGCCTTATTAGCAGGATATATAGCATTGGAGGCAGTCCCAGCACATCTAAGTGGTTTCGCCCATTGGACGCCTTTCCTTTAAGTTATTTTTTCTTTTTTCCCTTTTTAAACTAGTTTAGAACGTAAAAATAGATGTGATCTTTTCTCAATCCTCTGTATAATCATTCTTTGTTACATCCCTTATCCTTTCATCACCTTTTATATCTCTTATAAATTGACTAACGCTCTTTGGAACGCATTCCATCCACTTTAGATCATTTTCCATAATTAGCTTCCTTATTCTGGTAGCGTTGTATATATCCCTGTTAAACATAGGCACTCTTTCTACCATATACCCAGCCTCCTTAGCAACTGTGTAAACTAGAGGATTTCCGCTTATTATTACATCAAAGTGAGGAGAATACATCTCCACTATTCTTATCCAGTTTTTACTTGTAAAGGACTCCATCACAGGAAATATTACAACTTTCCTTAAATCGATCCCCGTTTCGGCTAGACTTTCCTTAACCATAACTAATCTCTCTCCGGCTGTAAATGGGTTGTAAGGTGAATGGCTTTCTTGACCGCTTCCTATCATAATTATTAATTCCTCATATCTATCCAACAACCATTTGACTACTTGAAGGTGACCTAAGTGAAATGGTTGAAATCTTCCTGGGAATAATGCTCTCATCTATTTTCACTCAATTTATATGCTAGTTCTACATATTTGTTAGGGTTCATAATATCGTAAGGGTCAAACAGATCTTTAATCCTCTTCATTAACTCTAGTACCTCCTTACCGTTGTGGGAAATTATTTGATCACCAAGCAGTTTCGCCTTTTGTATTCCAATTCCGTGCTCTCCAGATACAGATCCACCTAACTCTATTGCAACTTTAGCTACTTCCTCAAACACTTTCTTCCCTACTTTTGGATCGTCATAAATAACATTAGGGTGGAGATTTCCGTCTCCTATGTGGGCAATAGTTGGCATCTTAACGTTATATGCTCTCTCTATTTCCCTTAATCTCCTTATTGCCTCTACAAGTCTAGATACCGGAACCACTATATCCTCTATGTACATTGTTTTCCCCTCAGCCTTTAATGCTATGGCAGCTTGTGCTCTAAGTGAGTATATTCTTTCAGCCTCTTCCCCTTCAGCAACTACATATTTTTTGTTACCAAGTATTTTCTTTAATTCCTCCAAATAGTCTTCTTCAACGGATATAATTAAAGCTCCCCCATCCCTTACTTCTTCGAGACCTGCATTAAGATGTTTATTTAGAGCATTAATTACCTGATAATCTACGAATTCAGCTAACTCAGGCATTATCTTATTTTTCCTTAGACTTACAATTACTTCAGCGGTATCCTCGAGGCTGTCGGTATATGCTAAAATTGTATACTTTTTCCTTCTGGGTAATGGTATTATTTTGAACCATATCTCTGTTATTATTCCTAGTGTTCCCTCACTCCCCACAAATAGGTGCACTAGATCGTATCCTCCCCTATTCTTAGTGAACGGTTCTCCGATTTTCACCACTTTACCATTCGGAAGAACTACCTTTAGTGCTAGAACCCAGTCCTTAAATGTGCCGTATTTTACTCCTCTCATCCCCCCAGATGAGTTTGCTGTTGCGCCGCCTACACTACATAGGAAGAAACTAGCTGGGTCTGGGGGTAGAAAGAACCCTCTCTTCTCTAACTCTTTATCTAGCCTCTCTAGGTTCACTCCTGCTTGTACTCTCGCATACCAGTCTATTTCATTTATCTCTATGATGTTATCCATGTATTTCATATCGAGCAAGATACATCCGTCGCATATTAAATGACCTGAAAGACTTGTACCTGCACCCCATGTAACTATTGGAGTTTTAGTCTCCCTAGCGTAATTAACTATTTTCACAACATCTTCTTCAGTTCTTGGGTATACTATCATCTTTGGTCTTATTTTGAATCCTACGAAATCTTCTCTTTCAACTCGTTCCTCATACTCAATACCTTGGATCACACTTATTTATCTCCCCTCTGAATTATATTCTTTATCAGAAAAAATATTCATTACTACTTCTTTAATTCTTTTACTATATTTACAAAACAACATCTCCAAAGCTTAATAATACAACTTATTATTTGCCATAAACGAATATATCGTAAAAAGGTTTTTATTAGAACAATAGTAAACCTATGGTAATGATTAGCAAACCAATTGTAGGAATAATAGGTGCAATACTTGTAATTGCTGTTATAGCTGGAGTAATGCTCATTCACTCCCAATCACCTTCCAATGATCAATCTAGTGCCAGCCAAGTTACCTATAAGGTTCTGGGGACAATATACGTGTATAACGTCAGTTATCTCTCAAATTACTTTATGAACCCTAATGTCACTAAGTACATAAATACATTCGGATCAGGAGTATTTTATGCTATTTCAGTAAACCAGAGCAAAGGAGTAATGGGTTATATACAAGTTAAGGGACCACTTGCCAGTATGATATTTCAATATATAAACAAGACTCTTGTTAGACACGGTTTCCAGCAAGGTTCATACGGTTCCCTTATTTACGACTATAAGACAAAAACTGCTGTTGGCTTCGATGGAAGATATATATACGTGGTACATACTAACTCTACTAACTCAACTATTAACGTGAACTTATTAATATCACTGTATAACTCAAATAAGCAGTTACCTACAACTACTGAAAAAGGCTTGATTATAAGCGGAAACTTACCAAAGCTGAATTTTACGGGTAAATTAGTTAACAACCAGGTAATATTGAACTTTAACTATACAGGTAATAACTTCGATAAATTGACTAAATTACTGAAACGATTCTTGTTTGAAACGGACAATTTGACCATAACAGGTAACTTCGTTTATAAGAACTCGACTTTTGTAATATATTCCTTAAACGTAAACAACACTACATATGCCCTGCTCGGAGCAGAGGATCATAATGACATGATCACCGGAGTCATTATAGTATCAAATTCTAGTGTTAGCGTGAATGAAATCTACTCCTACTTGTAATAAAGAGAAAAATTTTTTATTTAAAATTTCTTTAAACCATTCCCAGAATAGATAATATAATCAAATTTATCACAAAATAACTACTCAAGGAAATTACGCAAGATACTAGGACTGAGGATAGTCTCAGACTGAATTTGAATTTTTTGGTCAGGAAGTATGCTATAAATGAACCTATAATAACAGGCAGTACAAATCTGGTTAAGGGGCTTATTAGTAACATTATTGGTCCATATAATAATGCATAAAGGTCGAGAGAGAGAAAGAAGAAAAGCGTTGTAACACCACTCAAAGCACCCAACGCTAATGCGTACTTGCTCTTATCATTATTACTGAAGTTCATTGCATCCTATCTTATTACTTCTACTTTATAAAGATTATGGCGAGTTTAGGCTATCATGGTAATATTTTTATAAAATAGCCGAACACAATCAATAACTTAGATTAACTGGATCTACTTGTTTAAACTCCCAAATTAAGATAAACAGGCTTATAATACAGGAATACATATGTTATAAACCAGTTAGTTATATTTATTTTTTACAAACATTTGCATTATTCTTATAAATGATATTTTTTCAAATGTTATGAAATGATTTATTAATAACCTAACAGAAGTTTTAATAATGTCAAAACTTAAGCCCATGACATTAGGAAATATCAAGAGGGCTTTCTTAGGCAGGGGAGTGAAAAAGTTACCTCTCATAGCAGGTCATAAGTTACTCTACACCTGTAACCTTAGATGCAAAATGTGTCCGTTCTGGAGGAGAAAAGATGAAAAACTATTATCACTAGAGGAAGAAATCCTTATGTTAAAGACCTTAGAGAAGTCAGGAGTTCTATTTATGGGATTCGAAGGAGGTGAACCATTACTGAGGAGAGATTTGGACCAGATATTGGAGGAATCTTACAGTAGATTTTATACTTCCTTAGTAACCAACGGTTGGTTGTTAAGGGACAGGGTAAAGTACATTTCAGAATATTTAGATTATCTGTTTGTATCTATTGACGGTATAGGAGAAGTACATGATAGAATAAGAGGTATACCAGGCTCTTTCGACAGAGCTGTTGAGGGCATTAAAGAAGCTGTAAGATATCTTCCAGTCTCGTTAAGCTTTACCATAACTAGAGAGAACTACGATCAAGTTTTAGATGTACTGGAGTTGTCAAGAAAATTAGGTGTAACAGTAAGCGTACAGGTAGAATACGACTATTCAACTGCTGAGAAACTTAGCCCTGAAAGGAAAAAATTGCTGGAAGTATTGAATTTACTTATCGAACTGAAGAGGAAAGGCTATCCGATTGTTGAGTCTCCTGAGTACTTCCAATCCATAATAAATTCCTGGTATAAGGGAGTGAATTGGAGATGCAAGCCCTGGATGTTAATAAACATAGATCCTCAGGGAAGAATAGTTTTACCCTGTTATGTGCTTAATGAGTATAACGGAGACAAGTTAGTGTGGGAGACTAATATAGTTAAACTATGGAACAGTTACCCGTGGGAACAATATGAAAAGTGTAACAAATGTGCATTAGCCTGTTATTTGGAGCCTTCTCTTTTTAGTTGGACCAACTTTAATATGGTGAACGAGAGAATAGTGAATAACATTTTAGGGTATGTCTCAAATTTTGTAAAGTGGAATTAAGGGTAAAATAAGTCAAATTCAGTGTTGATCTCATAAGTTTCTTCATCGAATAAACTATCTCTCAATGGTAGGTTTATCTATAATGTAGTGAGTTCATTTAACTCTAATTTTTAAATCAGTTAGGAACGTTTACGCAATTTATTTTATTTTAGGTAACTTTTTAACTAGAAGATATTCTGATACTTTATAATGATTAAGCCTAACGTAAAATGGATGTATCTTGTAATTCCTTTTAACGCTTCTACTGGTCCTTTGTCCACACTGATCACTCTTCAAATACTCAATCTGGGAGGAAACGCAATTGAAGTAGCGTATACAGTGTCATTAGGCAACCTGGTCTTAATCATTGCTTCCATGTTCTGGGGATATGTAGCAGATAGGTTCGATAGGAGGAAGCAGATATTAATAAGCACGGGAGGAACTTCCCTGCCCCTATTTTTAATGATGATGTCACGCTCAATACCTCTGATTTCATTGAACTATGCATTTGCAGTATTCATGAGTACAGCATCTACCACTCCGTTTAATCTACTTGTAATGGAGACTACAGATAAAAAACACTGGGGTTCACTATTTTCTAGGTATTCCCTGTTTTCGTCAATAGGAGTTCTAGTTGGTCTCCTCATATCTACTTTCTTAATCACGTATCTAGAGATTAGCTTGATTGAAGGGATATTAGCCATAATATCCCTATCTACATTTATCCTTTGTTTTAGGTTCATTCCTAAGCCTCAAGTATCCTTTGAGAGGACTTCCTTAATACATAATAAGGAGTCTTTTTTCAGTAGAATCAGGCAGATCCCTTTAATCTTTCTTCATTTACCTAGTATTCACTCATTTAAGATTTTTTCGTTAAAGCGTCTTAAGACTCCGCACGTTAATTATGTTCCCTTACTTTACATAGGACTAATAATATTTTACATTAGTAGTGGAATATTTAACACTGTATATCCTGCAGGACTATACAAGAGAGGTCTAACTGAGAATGAGGTACTGCTGGTGACCTTAGTAGGTATGTTAATACAGATAGTCGGTTTTCAATTTTCATCAAGGTTATTAGAGAATAGAAAGGAAGAAAAGCTAGCACACCTATCCCTTTTACTTAGGGGAGGAAATTACATAATAATAGGACTAATAATGCAGTTCTTTGTAGGAATACCAGTACTACTAGCAGGATTAACGTCGTATCCTTTAGCTGCTGGAATAGCTTATGCTATATTTTACTCCTCGTCAACTACCTTGATATTTAAAATTTTAGGGGGAAGACATCAGGGTGCAGGATTAGGTATTTACAGCACCGTTGTGGGAGTAGCACTATTTGCAGGCTCGCTTATCTCTGGTTACATAACACATTACTTTAGTTATGGCATTGATTTTATGATAGCAGGCGTACTATTGATAATATGCTCTAGAATATTTGCTTACCTATCTTCCCAATAAACGTTACAATAGTTTTTGCGTATACTTTCCTTAATCAAATTTCTCCATCACGGTTAACCTGGTTATTGCAATTTAACATTATAAATCCTAAGCGCCTCTATTTACCTTAATTCTTTACTTAATACCCCAATCCCTCTATTTTTCATACTGCAACACATTAGTATAATATATGATCAACTTTTCATCTGTAAAAATATTTTAGGGTCAAAACTTATAAGCAAAATCCATATAATCTTTCAGCCGTGATAATATCAATAACACCAGAAATAGCCACTGATGAAGTTCCAATTTATGCAGGAGGATTAGGAATACTAGAGGGCGACAAATATCTAGAGGCATCAAAATATAATGAAAAGTACGTAGTGTTAACATTATTTTATCCAAATGGTCACTCAAGATATTACGTTAATAACGAAATAAGGGAAGAGGTAGTGGATTATTCTTACCTAGAGGAAAATATGGTAAATGAAGGAGATATCGAGATACAGGCTCGACCAGGAAATGTAAAATTAAAAGTACTGTCTATAGCGAGAGGAAATGCAAAAGTTGTGTATTTTAAGACAATTAGTCCAGATTGGGCAGTAAGGGCTACTAGTAGACTATACGTCGAGGACAGTAAGTTTGATTATGAGTATAAGTACATCATTCTGGCTAAAGCCTCAGAGGAATATGTAAAGAAGTTAGATAACGTTAAGGCTGTATACGCGCATGAATCACTTGCTGGCTTAGCATTGATAGGGCTTTATGGTAAATATGAAACTCATTTGGTTACTCATACTCCAGGTCCATGGGGTCATCCCTATTTCTCCTCCAGGACATTAAGGGAGGAGTTTGGAATTCATGTGGATGTGGAGGATGTAATGCTTACAAAACTACTTTTGAACTACTCTAATTATTTTCACACAGTGTCGGTAAAACATAATGACCTGACCAAAATTATGTTTCCTGAGTCTAGTCCTTCACCTCTTACCAATGGTGTAAGCTTTGATAGATGGATGCATGAAGAAGTAAAAAAGATCTACAATACCGGTAAGGGCTCATTTGGAGAGGCTAGAGTTAAAGCCAGGAACGATTTATTGAGTCTACTGAGAAAGTACAAAGAGATAGATCAAGATAAGTTGATAGTAGTCTGGGCTAGAAGAATGACTAGATATAAGAGACCTTATTTCGTGAGCAGGTTAATCAGAGAGATGGGCAAGGACTTGAACGTAGTATTTGTGATAGCAGGAAAGGCTCATCCTAGGGATGCTGAAGGAATAGTGTATATGAACGAGTTTAATTGGTTAAGTAAGGAGCTGAAGAACGTTATATACATTCACGACTACTCCTTAACCAATGCAAAGTATATATTGTCAGGGGGAGACTTGCTGTTATTCACCCCATTCTCTGGGTGGGAAGCCTGTGGGACTAGTTACATGAAGGCTGGTATAAATGGTGTACCTACACTTTCATCAAAAGATGGGGGAACATTGGAGATAATAAAGGATGGTTATAACGGATATTTCTTTGGAGAGGATATTAGGGAATTTGTGGATATATATAACTCGCCTAAAGCTAAAGAGATAGATAGCAGAGATTACGTTGATTTTGTCAATAAATTCCTTTACATAATAAATAAGGCTGAATCTGATAGAGATTGGTTCAAAAATTTAAGTGAAAATACGTTCTCGTCATTTATTAAATTCTGTGACATAAAGAGGGTTATGGACAAAGTGATAACCTAGTCTGTCATTTAGTTAGGGTTTTGAGAGAGTTTGATTAGTTTATTTATCAATAATAGAGTAGACATATCTACAATAAATTGCTTGTAAGTGACATTACAAAAAATATTTTTATTTAGCATTTTACTAAATATCAAGTATGATACCTTTACTTAAAAGATTGGGGCTGAATACGTATACAGTAAATAACAAATCTCACATTCAAGTTAATACTGACATATGTTTAACTTGCAAAGATAAACCATGTGTTGCGTCGTGTCCAGCAGGGACATACGAACCTTCTGAAGATGGCAGGATAATTGTTCATTACGAGAGATGCTTGGAATGTGGAGGAGCGATAGTCATTTGTCCATTCGGGGCTATAACATTTAACTTCCCTGAGGGAGGAATTTCGTATAGGTATGGATAAAGATCTTGTGAAAGAAGTTCTGTAGATGACGGAGTTTTTTAATTACCGGCATTACTTTTTCTCACATACCACGAAATCTATTACGCTACCCATAACACCGTCTTAACATATATTTATTTCACTTAAAACCTACAAATTCTATATGTCGAGAGTATTGTAATCTCTCACTTAGGAAATCCAAGAACATAAAAAACATGATTTGTAATCTTCCTAACCTAAGAAAAAGGAAATGTTACTTACTAGCCCTCATTAAGTCCATTAATGCTTTGGTTAACGAAATATCCTTCTCCTTAAGCCTTTGAAGGGCTACCTCCATTAATGGTTTCCTCTCCTCTGTTACTGTAAACATGTCCGTTAATACATTGCATAGAACCTCTGGATATGACACTAAAGTCCTAGGGTCATTTATTACTGAAAACCTGTTGTATGCTAACTCTAGGTGCCTTAATACGAAGCTCTCCTTAAGCATCTGGTAATAGACGTCAGTCTTTGTGTAGTCATTAATCTCTTTTAGTTTCTTTGCAGCTAGTCCAGCTATCATACCTGAGCCTATAGCTAGATCCATACCTCTTATGGTAAATCCATCATTTATTAGAAAACCAGCTGAATCCCCTACAGCTATTAGGTTGTTATCATAGAGTGGAGGAAGATTTCTGTATCCGAAATATGGAATCGCATGTGCAGAATACTCAAGAATTTCTCCCTCTATACCCAACTTCTCCCTAAATGCTTCAACTAAATCTTTTGCAGGTACTTCAGATTTAGGTAGGGAATCAAAAGTTACAGCCATACCCACTGACAAAGTATCTTTGTTAGTGTAAACAAAACCTCCCCCTTTGACGCCCTTCACGGCAGCAACTATTGTTCTAACTTCACCTTCATCTTCAGGTAGATTTACGTCAGTCTTTATTATCTCTTTTGCTCCTAACATCCACTTATCAGGGGTAAACTTTCTTAAACCTAGATACCTGAACACGACAGACGTAACACCTGATGCGTCAATCACCAACGGTGCTCTCAGGTTTCCTCTGTTGGTCTCTAGATTAATCCCTCCAGTTTCTCTTTGAGCATTTGTGACTAACGTTGAATATGAAATCAATACGCCCAGATTTTCTGCCTCACTTGCAAGCCATCTATCAAATTTTGCTCTTAATATAGAGTAACTATTCTTCTTTCCTTTTTCCTCAAAAGAAAAAGACAGTTTCCTGTCATTACTGCAATAAAATTCAAATGTTTCCTTAGTTATAGGTCTCTCTAGGGGGGCTCTCTCTAACGCATCTGGTATAAGTTTCTGTAGGGCATGTATGTACATTCTTCCTCCTGATACATTTTTTGCACCACTATAGTCTCCCCTCTCTAATACAATGACACTCAACCCTTCTTTGGCTGCTGTTATTGCAGCAGATAGTCCGCCTAAGCCTCCACCAACTACAATTACATCAGCATCAAAACTCATTTCTTACCCACTTTTTTCACCATTTCTTGACAGAATTTTATTACGTCCCCCACAACTATGTAATCAGCGTTTTCGACTATAGGTGCATTCTTGTCTGTATTTACTGCTACAATTATCTTAGAATCCTTTATACCAGCTAAGTGCTGTGGCTGACCCGATATTCCTAGAGCGAAGTATACTT
The DNA here is from genome assembly GCF_000012285.1 of Sulfolobus acidocaldarius DSM 639. Classification (NCBI taxonomy): domain Archaea; kingdom Thermoproteati; phylum Thermoproteota; class Thermoprotei; order Sulfolobales; family Sulfolobaceae; genus Sulfolobus; species Sulfolobus acidocaldarius. Next base: position 246,637 of record NC_007181.1, on the reverse strand, counting down.
TTGGCTTTACTTTTAGACCAGACAAACCAATTTGTCTATCCTCTGGTAACCAACCCAGATCAGCAGTAATAGGTCTGCTTCCACCTAAAGCTCCTCCTATGGCTCTAGCCAACTCGTCAGCGAACTTTATATTCTCCTTAGAGCCTATCCCTCTCCCAACTGAGACTATTATCTGAGCAGACGATAGATCTACTCCTTCTCCACCTTTTTGCTTAACCTCAATTTTCTTAACCTTACCCTCCTCTAAATTAACGTTCTTTTTCTGTGTTTGTCTCTCTTTTGCTTCAACGTTCTTCTTGGATATGGAGACCACAATTGGGGTATTGAACTCAAGCTCAGCAATCCCCATTCCGCTATAGACTACTCTCTTAGCTTTGTTGCCAGATATCTCAATTACATCAGGTAAAATTGGGTATTTTAATAAACCAGCAGCGTAGGCTCCTACTACTTTATCCCTTTTTGTGCTTCCCGTTATAAGTAAATCTGGCTTAAGTGATGCGAGATATTTTGCTATGGCTTCCTCATCCATCTTATCTACAACATGCAATTCATCTGCATACTTTGTATCTGATGTGGAGACTGCTACTATCTTTTCATTTGGAAAATAGCTTGATGCTACCTTTATATATTCAGGATCTTCTGAATAGACAACTATGTTCATGAAATCACCCCTTCTTGCCTCAAGTATGAAAGTAGTTTATCGACAGCTTCTTCCATCTTAGAGCCATCTATTATTATCTTTTTCCTCTGGATTACATAAGGAGATACTGACGCTAACTTTACCAATGGCTTTACATTTGCATTTACGCTCTTCACAGGCTTTTTAGAGGACTCAAGTATTTGCTTGACTGTAGGTATTCTAGGCGTGTTTATCTCTCCTACTACTGAAATTACAAGTGGTAACTCTGCCTCAACTATTTCAGTAGACGAGATTAAGTTTCTTTCAGCTCTTATTTTCTTTCCTTCTATCGTTATGGACTTAACATAACTTATTAAAGGCAGTCCAAGTAAACCAGCTAGATATGCAGGAAATATACCACCGCTACTATCTGTTGTAGCCTCTGAACCTATCACAAGATCAGGATTGAGTTGTTTTAATTGATCTGCTATCATATTTGCTGTACTGTAAATATCTTGTTCTTTCATATCTATAGCTATAACCTCGTCTAGACCCATTGCTAAGGCTTCTCTAATAGCCTTTCTATCTGTATTACCTGCTGTTATACCTATTGCCTTTCCACCATGTTTTTCTTTTATTCTTATAGCCTCTTCAATTGCGCTCTTGTCGTATGTGCTTATTTTTGCTGGTACATTTAGATCTAGAGTGCTTCCTGTTATTTTTATTAAAGTATCATCTGGGACTATCTTAAAAAGGGCTACTACGTTCACACGTTATATTTATCCTAGGAACTAATATATTTTGTTGATACGATAAGAAATTAGTTAAGTAATATTGTTACAGATATATCTAATACCATGAATAATGCTCTAAATTATAAATATAAAAAAATTTTAACTAAAAGAAGTCTTATCTATATTTCTAATGAAAACTCATGCATATATATTTAAAAAAAGTCAGTTTCACCTAGAGATAAGAGTTAAAAATAAATCTTTATTTAATACATAAAAGCAGGAAAATTACAAAATAATAAACATTGAAACAAAACTCATGTTAGCTTACATTTCCTGAACTTGAATCACAACTCTTAAGCTAAAACACATAAGTTGATAGCCCTCCGTAAAAGCTATATTAGTAACTAATAGGGTTTCTATAATCTATAAAAACAGGAAATTATAAGGGAGAAATAGTTCTCATGAGACGGGATAAAATAAATATGGATAAAGCTATATTAGTAACTAATATGGCTATCTGCAAAATTTTTGATCCTTACCCGAAATCCACCAGGGAAGACTTCTTTGACTCTGAAGAAATTCTAAATGAAGTCGAGAAACTCGTTCAAGGAAAATTTTGGCCTCTACTTATAGGTCCAAAGAGGACTGGAAAGACATCAATACTTAAGATAGTGGCAAACGAACTAAACGGAATATATGTTGATGCTACAAATATTAGATCCATAAAACAGTTCGGTGAAGAACTGATAGAATCTAGCGTATCCTTGAGGCTCTCGTTGGATTTGAAAGTACTGAGGATAGAGATACAGAAAACTCCCCTAAAGGGAGTGAGGTCACTTCTAAAAAAACTTGATCATAAAATTATTTTAGTAGATGAAGTTCAAAACGTAGTCTCGCCGTGGTTTTTGACACTCCTATCGAATGTCTACAACGAATCCGAAATTAGATTTGTGTTCACAGGTTCAATGATAGGGCTCTCAAAGGCACTGTCAGGCGAGGGAAAAGGAAAAGTTAGTAGTGTACTCAAAGGTAAACCTATACTATCAATTGAAATCTATCCTTTCTCAGAAGAATTAGGTAGAAGGTTTCTTAAAATTGGCTCGGAGAGATGTGGTATAAAACTGAGCGAAGATGAAATTGAAGAAAGCGTAACGACATATAGGGGAATACAGGGGTGGTTAACGTACTATGGTAGCTTTAGAAACCTTGGTTATAGTCATAACAAGGCTAAAGATATGGTGAAAAAGGTAGCTGAAGGGGTAATAAAGGAGGAGCTAGGACGACTAAGCGACACCCAGAGGGCAATACTTAGATCCCTATGTCTAGTAGAAGAGGTTTCATGGAAGGAACTCAAGAACCTAACAGAGGGTTTGACGAAGAGGGAGTTTAAGGATTGGGTATTTAATCATGCTCTAAAGCAGTTGGTAAATGCTAGATTAGTTAAGAAGGATGTTAATGGTTACAGGATTATCGACCCTATGTACAAGTTGATCTTAAATGAAAAATAGGAAAAAGTCAAAGTTGAAATAACACGGAACATAGTATGAATTTATTGAATTTGATTTTAACGTTGACATATAAACATTCTGAGTTCCTCCCCGCCCTGAAGGGGAGACTTTCCTCATTTAGCAAAATAATCACTGACGCAGTGTTTCAATCCTCAAAGAAAAGGTAAACAAAGTAAAAACGTGAGTTTATGAACACTTAATAGAAACAGCCCTTAACTAACTTTTTCCAATCTTCAATTACCTTATTACAAATACATGGATAATTTAGAGGACGTAGTTTTAGGTGAGATCAATAGTTTAGGAGTGGGTAATAACTACTTGATAAGAGTGAAAATCAGACATTTTTTACCAAAACGCTAAGTCTAGTGCTATAGCTCCAACTGCTTTCACCACATCTCTTACTGAAATTACTCCTATTGTCCTGCCCTCGTTATTAATAACCACCAAGTGTCTGATTCCCCTAGATGTCATCAGTGCAACTGCCTCACTTACATCTGAGCCCCCATTAATTGAAACCGGATCTCTGCTCATTATTTCGCTTATTGGAGTGTCTATAGGAATATCTTGAGCTATAGCATAAACTATATCCCTTTCAGTGACGATCCCTACTGGTCGAAAATCATTGTCTACAATAACTAAGGAACCAACCCCTTCCCTCCTCATTACCTTTGTGGCATCCTTTATACTAGTCTTGAGGTCAACGGTGACTGGTTTTCTCGAAACTAATTGGGACACGAGCACAACTAATATAACTATTGTAAGTATTTATTAATTGCCCAACTGATGGATCGTGCTTAAGTTAAGGAGATACCAATAAATTTAGACTAGATCAAAGTATTTAAAACTGGGAAGACGTATTGACCCGCCTAGAAATATACATCAACGTTTATGAATTTCGAAACTCTATAGCCAAGTTTAAAGTTCAAAGGATATTACAAGGATGGATGGAGTTGGAGGGAGGTTATCTTGCTAAGGAGTTTGGGAGATACGCCGTTGTAGTAGAGAGCACTTTTCCTAAGGATAGGCTTAAAGAGTTGGAAGAACTTGACATAGGGAGTTTTCATGAGGTACTATGGAAGCCTGGAAATTTTCGGAACATATTACCACTTCAAATAGCTGAGAGTTACGTAGAGACCTCCTATGAATTATGCCTTCAACCATTTCCAGGGATGGATCTAATAAATAACGTAGCAAGAGATAATTTTGAGTTAAGAATTAAGGACTGCTGTGTATCCATTAGAGTAAATGAAACCAACATAAAAAGTGGGTTAAAGTTAATCCTTAATGCGTTTAGGCTTTACTATAAAATTATTGAGGCACAGGAAGAAACTGCACTTAGCATTGCTCAAAAATCCCTCCAGTTATAAGATATCTTATACCTCAGGGACTCTGTCATTCTTAAACTGCTGATATCAGATTCAAGGTTTAAGCCTCTTCGTAGTAACTACAGATATATAGAGTTTCTCCGCAAGTACTCTTTCATAACATTATTAACATCTATAATAATTCTATTTCTCAAAAAATATTTAAAGCCAATTTATGTACTGAGGTTAATGAATGTAAGTACAAACTATCTGATAATTTTCTCGTTGATGATATTAGAGGGTATAGGATTTCCCATACCCAGTGAGGTGATAATGCCATATACAGGATACTACTCTAGAACAGGAAACATGGATCTATTTCTTGGTATAATAGTGGGAACTCTGGGAAGTCTAGTAGGATCAATAATAGACTACTATATTGCATTTAAATTAGGGTTACCTTTTCTTAAAAGATATGGTAAGCTCTTCCGGCTGACCAGTAAAAGACTAGATAGATTAAATGGTTGGTTTAAAAAATATGGTAATTATGCGGTCTTTGGTTTTAGGTTTGTACCTGAAATTAGAGCCTTAATATCTTTCCCAGCTGGTCTAGCAGCCATGAACATTTTTAACTTTTTGATTCTAACCTTCTTAGGACATTTAATATGGGATTCAACTTTAGCAATTCTAGGGTATATATATTATTATCAAATCGGATTTCTGATAACAAAACTAGAGCAAGCAGCATATTATTTAGTAGGCGCTGGTGTCATAATCATTATAGCTATACTCATAATTGCCCTATTTAGATCAAGAAAATAATTTTTCTTAACTGATTTCTAAACTGATTTCTAAACACTTTTATTTCTCTTATAGAGCCTATAGAAGAATATGATTAAGGCTATTTGTCCGAAATCCACCGTAAGCTCGTTTATGTTGCTGTAGTGTATGTAAAAAAATAATGGTAATGGAATGATTTCAGGTCTCCATATCTCATATATGACATAAAAATTGACGTAGTTAAGGATTGAAAAGGAAAGTGCAGAGGAATCTATAATTAAGTTCGAGGCTAAACTCTTGGAGCCCCACAAGATAATGGAGGAGAAAATGAAAATAATTAGAAGTATGAAGGCTGAAAAGCTTAAGCTCACAGGTAATGCTAGATCATAACTGGGTGTTGCCACTTGTTCATTTATTGGTGTAAAGCCACCAAATACCAATCCTATTATTATTAGAATGGATGAAAATATGAGAACGTATGAGTAGTAACTAACTATTTGATTATTCACAGATGCGAATATACTTTTAGTTTTAATAAAATTTTTCCGATTTCCTTAATAAACGATATAAACTCCTGATAAGCTAAGATAACTCCTCTATGATCATTACCGAAAATAGCAAAAGTCTCATTGGCAATACAGTGTTTTGGAGTAATTAAACCATAATTCCCACAGAACCTAGAATAAATAGGAGATAAACCCTCATCTAACTTTATATCTTTTATTTTTGTATCCACGTGAATTTCACAGGAACAGCAGTACCAAAGCTCGTTTGAAGCCTCACCTGATACCAAATAAATTACTTTTAGTAATTTCAAATCGCCAGGCAAATTTGGTAAAGGAATAACAATATCTTTGTATCTAAGCTTGTCCCCATCATATCTTAAGTTCTCAAATTTTAAACAATATACTTCCTTCAGTTTTATGGGCTTGTTACTCTCTACACTAATTACTTCTGATTCTAATTTAACTCCTATTCTTTTTCCATCAGTACAAATCTCTAATACCATTATTTATTTGTACACTAAGGGGATTATGAAGATTGCAATAAGCAAATCTAACAATACTATAAAAGTAATCACTATGTAGAGCTTATTCCTTTCTGCTATGAATCCAGCTAGCCCTAAAATAACTCTAATGACCGGAGTTGCTATTAATATTATTAGACCAAATAGAATATAGTCTACGCCATCGAAACGATTTAAACCTTGCAAAACCTGTATAGGACTCACTCTTGATGTGTTAAATGTTGAATGCCTTGATGCTAGACGTTGAAGAGCTGTGGGATCTTGGGCTAATAATATGAATCCAAGAATTATCAACGCAATGCTTATTATTACACCAACTCTAAGTGTGTAGCTCATCACGTTATCAAAGTCCATGGAAGACACCTCGTATTATCATCTCCACTCCCAGGATAATCAGAAGAGCAATAAAGATAAACCTAATTCTACTGTTCCTGATTCTAACTAACACCTTAGTTCCTGCTAAAGCGCCTATCAAGACGCCTATTGCAGTTACCCCCGCAAGGACTGGCTCTATGTAACCGAAAACCCAGTATAGAGAACTACTTGTGGCTGCAGTTACACCAATCATAAAGTTACTTGTCGTTGTACTAACTTTTAGTGGAAGATTCATTGCCCAATCCATTCCTATAACTTTTAGTGCCCCAGACCCTATACCGAGAAGACCAGATATTAAGCCAGCTACAAACATTATGATCTCTCCTAGCCACCACCTTATTGCGTGGTATTCAACCTCTGTCTTTAACGCTTGATCATAGTAGCTACCATATAATTTAAACAACTTAGTTGTCCAGTCAGGTTTAACGTTTTTAGGAAGCTCGTCTTTAGCTTTAGTTAACTGAACGTAAACCGAACTCAATATTACTATTCCGAAGATAATGAACAAGATATCCTCCAAATGCATTTTGTAAATTATATTAGCTATTAATGATCCCACAATGGCACCAAGAGTTGTTGCAATTTCGAGGGACATACCTATTCTCACATTTGTTATCTTATCTTTTATGTAAGCACTTGCTGAACCACTTGAAGTTGCTATTGTTGAAATCAAACTTGCTCCTGTAGCGTATGGCAACGGGATTCCTAGAAACAGCGTGTAAATTGGTACTAATACAGTTGCACCACCAAGCCCAGTGAGAGAACCAACAAAACCTGCAACCGTACTTGACAACAGTAAAGTCAGGAGATATAATATCAGATTCATCATGAGACCAACATTAACTTTATCCTTTAAAAACTAAACTATGGGTTTACCATTAATATTTTGTTCAACCGAATTATCAAATTCACCAAGTTTGATTTTAGTCATCAATCTATGCGATTTTCTTCTAGATAACATTTTGTTGTTATTACCACAGTAAGGGCTATAAATACATTTAGGGCAACCATCTTCGCAATCACACTTTCCTGTAATATCTATAGATATATCATAAGCCTCCTCTAACCTATCATATAACAACTTACTTACTCCACTTCCTCCGACAACAGAATCATATATCACCACGTGTCCAGTGGGATAACTTATCCCAGCCAGATCCGTCATTGATGCCCCTGCAACAACCCTCGCTGAAGAAATCAAAACGTGTTCTGTAGCGTGATAAGCTTCAATTGAATCGAACTCATTGAACTCTTCCAATATCGGGTGCTTGATCAAGACTCCTTTTGTGGTATATGTAAATATTATAGGTTCTTTATAGAAAAACTCCTGCTTAGGTTTATTTTTATTCCCTGATATTTCATATGTAGCAAAACCGTCTACGCTAATCATTATTTCAGAGATTCCATACTTCACAGGTAAACCAAATACTTTTCTTTCCTCAATTTCCTCAAAGGACAGAAGGTGTGTAGAGTAAACGGGTTTAGTGTAATAGCTCAAGTCATCTTTAGCTCTTCTTAGAGTAGCCCTTAGGGAATCCAGTTTTACATCTTCAACAATGTAATTCCTTTTTGATATAAAGTAAATTGCCTGAGGATAAATATCATAAAGCGCGACAGGTAATTCCCTCTCTCCCAATCTGTTTCCATCCCTATCATATAGACCTACTATAGGTCCTGTGGACCTTAAGTAAGTCGATCTCACGTAGGAATATAGAGGAGGTAAAGCGGAAACAACGTTGTTTTCAATTTTCACCTTTCCGTCTTTTACTAACTCCTCATAAGCTTTTACCCATGCTTTGGGAATTACTCTTCCCAACCTCAAACTCCCCTTTTCAGCTAAATAGGCTGCAGCATGAATCTTTACTACCTCCTTATTACTCACATCAAATGTTAAGGGTAAGACTTTCCTATTGAAAAATTCGGTAGGCTTCCTAAGGTAATATGTATCAATAGGATCTTCACCCAATAAGGTGAAGATATAACCGATCTTACTTCTCCTCCCTGCTCTGCCAGCCCTCTGCAGATACTTTGTGTAGTTTGGAGGATTTTCAGCCATTATTACCACATCTAAATCGCCTATGTCTATTCCAAGTTCAAGGGTAGGAGTAGCTATGACTCCTTTAATTTTCCCTGATTTAATAGATTCTTCAACTTTTAGCCTATCTTCTTTATTTATCCCAGCTCGGTGAACATGAATGTTCTCTTCACCAAATCTAGCAGTTATCTTTGCAATTAATTCAGCCATTTGTTGTGAGTCCACAAACGTAAGAACCTTATAACCCTCCTTCACAAGAAATGCGGTAAGGTATGCAGAGAGAGTCCATCTACTAGCTGACCCAATGTTTAGTAGAGCGTGAATTGCAACGCCTTTTCTTCTAGGGGAGCCATAAATAATCTCCCCTTTTACTCCAAATAACTCTTCGAACAAATATGGAGAAGCATCTATTGTCGCACTTGAGCCTATGACATGGTAGTCAGTTAACTCCCTTAACCTATCACTAATCATCCTTATATGTGAGCCTAGAACGCCATCATATGAGTGAACCTCATCAAATACAAAATGATCTGCTGTTCTAATCAGCCTTCTAAACCTATAGCTGAGAGGTAGACCTATATGAATCATATCAGGATTCGTGATAAGAATATGTGGAGGATTCTCGTATAATCGCTTCCTCTCCTTCTCAGGTGTATCACCATCAAAAACTCCCATCTCTACTCCTAAAGGTGAGGCTAACCTCCTCACCCTCTCCAACTGATCACGAGCTAATGCCTTAGTGGGATAAACTAAAACACTCCTCTCTCCTTTCAATGCAAGATCCAACAAAGGGATTAAGAACGCTTCAGTTTTCCCTGTCCCCGTTCCTGAAACTATCATTACGTTATTTCCATGAGATATTTTATTATAAGCCTCCTCCTGAAATTTGTAGAGTCTGTGTATCCCCACTTGCTTCAACATTTGTTTCAAATTTCCACCTAATGGTAAGTCCTCTACCTTAGCCCCCAGATCAGGTTCAAGAGCAGTCTCCGTAAATATGTGGGCAATCTTGACGTTAAAATACGATAACCTCTCTGAAACTCTATCAATTAATTCAGTGGACAATTTTATTACTCCTCCTTTCCTATTTTCCTAACCATGTGTAGTGTAACCGGAGTATTAATTCTAAATCCTCACAATTATAAGGAAATCGAGAAGAAATTAGCTAAAATCTTAATCAGGGCTGAGGACAGAGGCAGAGACAGTTTTGGAATTGTCGTAATTCAAAAGGACGGGTCTACTAAGTCCTCAAAGCATGTGGGAAAGCCATCTCTTCAAGAGGAAAAATTATACGGGATACTTGATGAGAACAGTAAAGTGGTTATAGCCAACAATAGGGCTGAACCGACAACTGAATACGTGAGACGTAAAACTGAAAATGACATACAACCCTTTGAGGGAGAAAGATTTGTTGTCACACATAACGGTATAATAGCCAATGACATGGAATTAGAGAAGAAGTATAAAGTATCTAAGTTATCAAGAATAGACAGTTCAGTACTCCCACCTGTACTAGACAGGTCATGGAATGGTAACTTGGACTCATTATCGGAAATTCTAAATAGTATTAGAGGAAGTTTCGCGCTAGTTATAGGAGATAAAAAGAATCCAGACAGGATATTTATAGCCCAAAACTTCAAGCCTGTCTACATGATGTATGATAGAGATCTAGGGGCTGTGTTCTTTACATCTTTAGATGATTACTTTGACGCAACCGAGCTTGACAACGTAACAAAGTTAGATCCCTATTCTGTTGTCATGGTTGATGACAAACTTGAGATCAGGAAAGTTCCACTACTGAAAGAGAAGAATAAGAAGAGAATTTTAGTAGTTGCAAGTGGTGGTCTAGATTCAACTGTAGCTGCAACTTACCTAGTCAGGCAAGGTCACGAGGTCACACTTCTTCACTTCAATTATCATCACAAGGCAGAGGAAAAAGAGAGGGAAGCCGTGAGAAAAATCTCCGAGTACCTGAACGTTCCTTTTGTAGAAATAGATACAGACTTATTCAAAATTGTGGGTCATTCAACCCTAATAAAAGGTAGTAGTGGAGAGATAGTGAAAGATAGGAAGGGAGAAGAGGGTGCTGAGTTTGCCCATGAGTGGGTTCCAGCTAGAAACTTGATATTCTTCTCAGTGGCTTTGGCAATGGCTGAAGCTTACGGTTTTGACGCAATCGCATCAGGTATAAACTTAGAGGAAGCTGGGGCATATCCTGATAACGAGATGGAATTCGTAAGGATGTTCTCTAGGCTGGTACCATACGCTGTTGGTCCCAATAAGAAAGTAGAAGTGTTAATGCCTGTTGGGAATTTAGTGAAACACGAAATAGTTAAACTAGGTGTCCAGATTGATGCCCCCTTACATTTAACTTGGAGTTGTTACGAGGGAGGTAATAAGCACTGTGGCAAATGCGGTCCATGCTATATGAGAAAAGTTGCATTTGAGGTAAACGGATTGAAAGATCCAGTTGAATATGAAGCTTAGGAAAAGTTTAAAATAGTTTTAGATTAAATAATGAAATTGAATGGTAGAGGGACCCTTACATCCGGATGCAAGAGTAGCAGACCTATTAGGATTACTTTCAGTTCTATACAACACTTTTGATGGAAAAGCTGACGTTTACGTTCTAGAGAAGGAACTGGAGGTCGACATTGATGAACTAATGCCTATTCTTTACGCGGCAAACTCCATGGGTTTTATTAACCTAGTTGAAGGGGATACTATAATAACAGATAAGGGAATAGAGTTTATCAAAGGAAATATTAAAAGAAGAAAAGAGTTATTAAGGGAATCCTTAGATAGAATAGAACCTTTCAAAACAGCCAAGGATTTAAAGAGATTTAAGACTGAGGATTTGCTGAAGTCACTTGAAGAGAAGGGAATTACATTATACAGTAGTCCATCAGGGCTAAGAGATCTGGAGATAATATTGACTGAATGGGGTATATACTCCAATTTCCTTAAGAAGGACGGAGAGGAATACGCTGTCCCCTAAGCTAATTATGATTTGTCGTATTACTGTATTACTAATTATGATGGGGCGTAATTCAAGAATAGTTTAAAAATGCAAAGTCTAACCATGAATATAATGGAGGAGCCAATTGTTCATAATACACATGAAGCTGATATCTTCAGAACTAAAGTTTTCGGAATACAAGATGGACTCATAGGAGTAGGCGCCCTAATATCTGGCGCATCAGGTTACTCTCACGATCCTTTAATAGTATTAGTAACAGGTTTACTCGCGACTATAGCCCAGGCTTTCTCCATGGGCGTAGGGGAATACATATCCACTAGAGTCAGATCACAAATAATAGAGAATGAAATAAAGAAGGAGAAGTTCGAAATAGAAAACTATCCTGAGAAAGAAAAAGAAGAACTTAAATCATTTTATATGCAGAAGGGGTTAACAGAGAGTGAAGCTGAAAAAATTGCTAACAAGATAATGACCAATAAGTACGTTGTACTACAGGAGATGTTAATCCACGAGTTAAAGATGACACCAGAGGAATTTGAGAGTCCAGTAAAGTTAGGATTTCTAATGTCTTTTTACTTAATAGTCGGTGGTATTATACCACTAATACCATTTATATTGGGAATGTTCTTTTCAATACCATTTCTATATCTAGTTGTGTCCTCAATGGCTGTTATACTTGTTACATTGGCTATTTTCGGTGTCTTATCTACTAAGTATACCGGTCTCAGTAAGAGTAGAGGTGCCTTTGAGCAGATTGGCACAGGGTTAATTGCACTGATAGGTAGTTATTTCGCCGGTATGATAATATCTTACTTTATCCCCCTTCCCCAGCACTTAGTAATTTAGCTAAACCCCTAGGTATTTTAGCAGGTCTATTGTCTCTTTGGAATAGTTCTCTTCTTTTAGCCTCGAGTAGCTGAGGTGGTTCCCTCAGATACTCTGAAGCCGAAATTACTTTACAACCTACGCTGTTTGCAACCTCTTTCACAGGTTTCAACACACTTTCGTAGTTCGGATCCCTGAGTACATGATGATCAATTATAGCATACTGTAAACCATTTCTCACCACTTCTTCCATGTTCTTTATCTCTGTATCAAGTTCATCCTGTGACAGTGCTCTTCCTAGTAGGTAACTTAATGGTCCATCTATTATGAGGAAATTTGGTCTCACTGACTTAATGAAGTCTATATGTGAATTCTTTGGTGCTCCTTCTATGTCAGACGTGAATAGTATAGTTGAGTCCTTGTCATTTATAGCTACTTGTATCACATATCCTAGTCTCTCATCGGCACCATGAGGAACGGCTTTTGAAAATTGAATAGTTGTTGAGCCATACTTTACAACTTTACCGTCTGCACTTTCCATTGTTTTAGGCTTTCCCGTTATCGTCTTAATGAAGCGTGGAGCTCTCCTGAACTTTTGGCTTGGGTTTATAAAGTTTTGTGGGTCCTTAATGTACACAGTCTTGTTTTGGTATATGTCTAGTGGGATGACATATCCTGGATCATGGTGATCGTAATGATAGTGGGTTATTATTATGATGTCCGCAATTTTTGCCTCCTCATATATTTTCTTTGCCAGTTCCGTGAGCCTGTCGACCTCGATCTGGTGAGGGGGTAAGCCAAACCTCCTTGGAGCTAAGGATACCGCAGGGTCTATCAGTATTCTCACATCCTTTGTCTCTACCAGTGTTGCCTGCGACCTTACTCCAAGGCTCTCAAATGCTAAAGGTGTAAATTCCATTTATTATTTTATCTCCTTAGAACCTTAAAGACATTATGTCTAATAACCCTTCTCTTATGGCTTTCTCTCCTTCCCTGACACTCATATATGCAAGTCTTAGACCGTAGTTTGTTCTTCTCTCTGCTATTTTACCCATGCCGTAAAGTGCTAGTCCGGTTACTGTTGTTGCATGGAATGGATCGTCTAGTACTAGTGCCACGAACTTGCCTAGTCTTTTCAGGCTCTCCCCCCTCTTCTCGTAGTCACCCAGTAGCTCTCTCACAATACATATATTGGGCATTTTCTCTTTTACGCTAAAGGGCAGTGTATTAAGGTAACTCCTAATCCCAGTATTATAGTCTAATACCACGAAAGAGTTTTAATATATAGATTGGAAAAGGATTATCAATGCTTAATGAAATCGTAGTATTCTTTAGCATATTAGTTTCATCATGGAACATTTATAACAGTGCTCTATCATTCTATGGGCTTACTTGGAGGGTAAACCAAAAAATAGAGTACAGCGATAAAACTTTCTCTATTCTAGTGCCAGCAAAAAATGAGGAGAAGGTTTTAGGCAGACTCCTTGATCGGCTGATAAACCAAGAATATGATAAATCTAAATACGAGATTATAGTTGTGGAGGACGGATCAACAGACAGGACTTTTCAAATTTGTAAAAACTACGAGGAGAATTACGATAATGTGAGATGTGTCAAGCTGGACAAATCTAATGTTCCTAATGGAAAGAGCAGGGCGTTGAACTATGCCATGAAACTTGCAAAATTTGATATAATAGGAGTATTTGACGCAGACACGTTTCCTAGGTTAGATGTTTTAAGCTATGTGTCAGGATCCTTTGATTCAGATAACGTTGTAGCTGTTCAAGGAAAGTTAATTCCAATAAATGTTAGGGAAAGTATAATAGCGAGATTTGCCAGCCTTGAAGAGCTTTTTAATGAGTACTCTATTGGTGGAAGAGCCAGATTTGGATTGTTTGTCCCCTTAGAAGGTACTTGCACATTCGTTAAAAAATCCATTATAGAGGAGATGGGGGGATGGAATGAATATAGCTTAACCGAAGATTTGGATTTGAGTGTAAAACTGACTAGTGCTGGTTACAAAATAATGTATAACCCTAATGTGGTTGCATGGAGAGAAGTAGCCAGTAGTTTGAGATGGTTAATAAAGCAGAGGTTGAGGTGGTACAGGGGACACTTTGAAATTTCATTATCCATGCCCAAGAAGATTGACCCCAGGATATTTGACGGAATACTCCTTATAGGAACTCCTATATTTATGTTGATGAACCTTGTAAATTACTCCTTAGTCCTAATATATCAGACCCCGCTTTTCGTTGTGACCATGGTAATTGTTTCCACGGCGACTCTTTTGTCTTTCATAACGGCAGTTGGAATATCGAGGAAACACTTAATTGAATATCAATACTCTATACTATCCCTCATTTACATGAATTTCGTAATGTTATTAAATGTCACAGCAGTATTCTTGGAAATAGTGAGAGTTCCAAGAGTTTGGATAAAGACGGAGAGAAGTGGGAAGATATCAGTACCTGAGGTGTAGTTTATGCTGATCGAGGCTCTTATAAATTCCAAAATAAAGGACTATATGTCCCACCAAAGAGAAGAGGGAGTATTATACGTTACAGACCTACTGAGATGCCCCATGAAACTTAGATTTGAGACCATGTATAAAGAGATCGCACTATCTGAAGCGTTCACCCCAGCTACTATGCTAGGAGACCTTGTTCATTTAGGACTACAGGAATTCATAAAGAGTGTGTACCCCAACTCTCAAATCGAAGTTGAAGGAGAGAAGACTATTCCGGTAGACGGAAAGGAGATAAAGATTAAGGGTAGAGCAGACGCCATAATACAGATAAACGACGAAAAGGTCATAGTTGAAATAAAGAGTGCTAGGGCAGACAGAAGCCTACCGCATGAACATCACAAATATCAACTGCAAATTTACCTCTGGCTTTTTGGGATAAAGAGAGGACTTTTGGTATACATAACACCAGATAGGGTCACCGAATACTCAGTAAACGAACCCGCAGAGGAGGTAACTATAATAAGATTAGCAGAAGAGACGTTGAAGGCTAAGATAGCTCCACGTTATTCCTGGGAATGTGAATATTGTGCCTTTAAGACTTTGTGTCCCTATAAGAAAATAAAGTGACTAGAATTATTTTTATTCATGCCCTTCACTCTAATTATTTGTGAGGAAAAGACCTGTAGTCATGACAATAGCAGGCAGTGATTCAGGTGGGGGTGCAGGATTACAAGCTGATCTGAAAACTTTCACAACATTAGGCGTATTCGGGACAGTAGTAGTCACAGGCTTAACTGCACAAAACACTAAAGGTGTATTCAAAGTCCTTGAAGTTCCTCCAGATTTTGTGGAGTCTCAAATAGATGTAATTATGACCGACCTGAAGCCCGAATACGCAAAAACGGGAATGCTAGCTAACTCCCGTATAGTTGAAGTAGTGAGGAAAAAGGTAAGGGAATACAACATAAGGCTAGTACTCGATCCGGTAATGGTAGCTAAATCAGGTGACCTATTGGTAACAGAGGATACCGTGTCAGCTTTGAAGGAGTTGATAAGGGAATCCATAATACTCACTCCAAATAAGTTTGAAGCTGAGAAAATAGTGGGAAGAAAAATCGAGAACATACTAGACCTTAAAAATACTGCTCGTGAGATCTATACTAAGTATGGTGTCGATGTTGTTGTAAAGGGAGGGGGAAGCTTGGGAGGAATCGATTATGCCATTGTCCAAGGAGAAGAAATCGAATTACAGAGTAAAAAGATGGAAACTAAGAACACTCATGGGAGTGGAGATGTGTTCTCTGCCTCTCTCACAGCGTATTTAGCCAAGGGTCACAAAATCAAGGAAGCAGTAAAGATGGCTAAGGAGTTTGTGTCAAAATCCATAGAGTACTCTTTGGATTTAGGGGAGGGGAATGGTCCAGTTGATCCTTTTTCTAATGTGGAAAGCATAGTCGAAAGAGAAACTGCAAGGGAAGATGCAGAGAATTTGTTATGGCAACTAGAAAGAAACCCTAAACTAATAAGGACTGTATTAGAAGAGGAAGACAAGAGCAATGTTGCTGTTCTAACCAGTTATCAAGACGTTGCAACATTAGCCGGGGGTACGATACCTTATCTAGATAAGATTAAGGTTGATGGACCCGTACTAATAAACCTCAATAATAAGGTAACGCAAATTGCCAAGGATTATAAGAGGAGAATAGTTCTATCAGTTTCCTTGAACAGTAATCTACTTAACGCTGTTCAGGAGGGTACGATAAAAATTACAAAGAGCGGTCTTGATGGAGACCTAATACTACATGAAGGTAGGGCTTATCTCACGGCTAACACTGTAGAAGAGATGATAGAGAAACTTAAAAGGGTGTCAAAATGATTGTTGTCGTTGGAAGTTATAATGTGGATTTTCTAATTAAGGTTAGAGACTTCCCGTCAGAGGGAGAAACAGTTTTCAGCGATGGTGTCTATATAGATCACGGAGGGAAGGGCTCAAATCAAGCTGTATCTGCATCAAGACTAGGTGGAAACGTTAGGTTAATCTCTGCAGTGGGTAATGACGAGTTCGGAAAAAGGGCTATAAAATTTTGGGAGGACGAGAGGTTAGATGTTGCGTATGTGAAAATTAAAAACGCGTTAACAGGGTCTGCTTATATAGTCTTTGATAGGAGAGGGAGGAACTTCATAGTCGTGAATAGAGGAGCAAACGCTCTCCTCAGCGAGGACGACTTAGATGGATGTTTAAATGGAGATATTTTACTTACACAATTGGAAGTGAACGAGAACGTTGTCAAGAAAGCATTGAAGGAGTTCCCCGGTGTTAAAGTACTAAATCCAGCCCCCGCTGTTCTTAATGACAACTCCCTGCTTGAGTACGTTGACATATTAACTCCAAATGAAATTGAGTTTAAGGAATTAACAGGTACTCAAGATTTGAACTACGGAATAGACTTACTCTTAAAGAAAGTTAAGAGAGCAGTAATAGTAACGTTAGGTGAAAGGGGAGCTTATATAGGCACAAGGGAGAGGAGAATTTTAATCCCTACACTCGCAGTAGACGCTATTGATACTACAGGAGCTGGTGATGTGTTTAATGCATCCCTGGCAGTTTACCTTGAAAAGGGCTATAGTTTAGAGAGGGCGGTGAGAATCTCTAACATAATCTCAGCGTATTCAACTACAAGGATAGGTGCCTTAGGACCCAGGTTGAGCGAGGTGAGTGAACTAATTGAGAAAGAGTGAAAAATCCAAGAATAAGGTCAGAATAAAAAGGTTAAATAGTAAACATAAAAGCCCTTGTCCTTACTGTATAATATATTTAGAGAGTGACGAGAAGTGAAAATAGTCTTTGTGGGAACTGGAGCAGGGTCAACAAAAGGGAGCAAAAGAGTGAAATCCTCTATATATGTGAAAGGCAGTGAAGGGTCACTACTACTGGATTTAGGTTCTGGAGCAAGTTTCAAATTAGATGACCTGGAACTAGTGGATTTCTCTGCAATATTTGTAACACATTTACATATTGACCACATAAACGGAATCCCTGACCACTTAATATACAGAAGAATTTTCGGTCTTCCTGACGTAGAAATTAGATCTCCTCCCGGACTATACGAAATACTTAGCTCTTATCAAAAATGGAATGGTATAAACATAAAGTTGATCGAGGAAAGTAAACCTAAAGGGAAGGTAGGAGACTTAAACATATACTCTGTGGAGGCTTGCCATGCAATATACGCTGTTTCGTATGTGATAACCGATAATAAAAGGAAAATTGTGTATACCGGAGATACGTCCCAGCCGTGTGAGCCAATTATGGAGGAAATTAAGGACGCTGATTTGGTTATCCATGAGGCAAGTTGCTTAGAGGAGTGTTCTAAATATGGACATACATCAGTTAAACAATTACTATCAATGTTTTCGAGTCCAAGCAAGTTAGTTATGACACATATACCTTCACAAATAGAAGATCAAGTTAAATTAATAGCCAAGAATTATATAGTAGCATATGATGGGTTAGTATTAAATGTGTAGATTATTAGGATTTTCAGTAAAAGGTGAAGTTGACCATAAGGCTTTGAAATCCCTAATTGATGCTGCAAGAAACGATGTGTTTTCTAGATATCTCAATCACCCTCATGGTTGGGGAATTTCAGCAATTATATATAGGGATAATAAACCCAGAGTACTCCACTTCAAGTCACCAATCCCAATTTATGATGATCCCACATTTTATGATATTGCAAGCCTATTGAAAGGAGACAGAGTAATAGGCATGATTCATGTCAGGAGAGCTGGAAAGGGTTTTCTTTTAGGAGTAAGGCATAATCACCCATATCATGTGAGGACAAAGAATCTGGATATTTACTTCGCCCATAATGGATCTATAAGTAGAAAAGCATTTGAAGACCCAAACTACCCTTCAACAGATAGTTACCTTTTCCTGCAAGAGATAATAAAGAACATCGATAGAAACAACCTTGATGTGAAGAGAGCCTATGAGGAGACAATAATCAAGCTGTCTGAGTTTTCAGTCACTTTGAACTCAATTCTCTTATCATTAAGTAATGAGGATGTATCTCTCTTGGTCGGGCATTATTACAATAAGAATAAGATGAGGGATGTAGAAGATTACTACAAGATGTATAGATATGAAAACTATGTTTTCTCTTCCACTGTTATGTATTACTATGGAGTTAAAGGTGAGGAATTAAGACAGGGTAGTGTAATCGAAATTTAAATGTATGACTAGTTATAATTAATCTTATGGAAGAGCTGATAGAAGCTAAAATTTTGAATTACGGAAAATTAAAAGAGATCCATAAACAGATTTTGTTTATCAGGGAGTACTCGAAGATAGTGAAGGGGGGTCCTCCCCCCTCAAATATACCCCGTGAATTGTATTATCAAGCCACCTCCTCAAGTAACAAAATAAGATACGGTCCATTGAGAATAATAGGAAATACAAGTCCCTATAGAATACCTGAAGTCGATGCTCTAGTGAGTTCGACAAGAAGATCACCTCCTCTCTATGCTATAGCTGAATTTTCAGATGACGTGAGAGTTTTTCTAGCTTATGAAAAGCCTAAATCAATAGTTGGTATTGACATCGGGGTGAGGCACTTAATCACAGTGGTGTCGATTAGAGAAGATAGCCTCTGGAAAGTAAGATATTGGGGAAACGATGTAATAACTGAAGAGATGATAAAGGTAATCGGTGATCCGCAGGGAGTTTCAGAAATAAGGACGATAAAGGGTAAGATTGGTAATATCATAAGAGATGTTGTGTCATTTATCCAAGACCTTAACCCTAAAGTAGTCGCAATAGAGGATTTAGAATATTTTGAGAGTAAAATAGGCAGTGCATTGAGAACTGTGGAGAAAGAACTAGAGAGTCACCTATATAGGAAGGGAGTTAAGTTCAGAAAACTTCCCCCATATTACACGAGCAAAATTTGCTCTAACTGTGGATTCAGGAGAGGTGAAGTGATGGGACCGTTATTTGTCTGTCCATCATGTGGTTACAAGGCTGACAGAGACTTTAACGCCGCGTATAACCTGGCACTACAATGTAAATATACTTGTTAGTAGTATCTATAACCTTATTAAGACAATCTTATGATTAGCAGGTAACGCAACGTTATAAACTCTCACTCCTCTAACCAAGCCTTGAGTGACTTTAGAGTGATGCGCATGACCATGTATAGCCAAATGGGGTAAACAGCTGGTTTCCTCAAGTATCCTATAACCCAAGTGGGGAAATATGCTCTTTTTCTCTCCCTGGACAGTCATAAATGTACATGCGTAATGTGTCAAAAGTAACTTCACGTCTCCTCTAGCCTTACACAGTAAATCCTCTATTTTTCTAGCCTTCTCCCTATAATAGTTCTCATCAATACCGTTAAGTTTTTGCCACTTTGTAGGTTCTTCTAAAACGCCGTCACTACCGATTATACTGACTAAGATATCTCCCAACTCGAACTCCACGATATCCTCTTCCAACCATTTTATATCAGGATAAGTTTCCTTATACGAATCCCTGTTCTCCCTAAAGTCCTCATTTCCAAATACTGCTATTGTCCTAAACCTCTTTAGAACATCGTATACCGGTTTAAAGTGTATGTACTCTCCTTCATTGGCTAAATCACCTGCTAAAAGGAATATATCAATGGAGAGATTCCTTATTAAATTAAATGAAGCAAAGAACTGCGTTAGATATCTAGGTGAATGGATATCTGATGTTGCTGCTATTAGCATCAAAATATAAATCGTATTACTACTAGAAAAGCTATTTGTGGGTCTCGAAGGAATAGCAGATTTACCGCTTCACACAGGTAAAGTTCCCTACTGGTTAGCAAGTATTATGAGGAGGTTATCAAAGGCTATTATAGACGTGATGATAATTGAGTGGGGTCCAGATAAAGTAGTTGAGAGGCTATCAAACCCTCTGTGGTTTCAAGGGTTTAACAATATCATAGGCATGGATTGGGACTCCTCTGGTTCAACCACAGTTACGTTAGGAATACTCAAAGAAGTTATAAAACCAGAGGAAGAAGGAATAGCAGTATTAGGCGGTAAAGGTAAAAATGCCTTAAAAGTCCCTGATGAATTAAACAGCCTTAGAGGAAAATTTTCTGTAAACCTTGAAAAGATTGAAAGAGCCAGTAGATTAGTGGCTAAAGTTGATAGTACACTAATTCAGGATGGACATACGCTATATCACCACTCAGTTTTAGTTAGTGAAAGCGGAAAATGGGGTATTATACAACAGGGGATGAATCTGGAGACCAGATTTGCCAGGAGGTACCATTGGCTTTCTACTGAAAACTTCCTAGTTGAACCGCATAAAGGCATAATGGGTGTAAAACAGGAAATTGCCATAAATGCCGTAGATAAGAATGTGGAGAATACAAGAAAGTTGATGGTTGACCTCCTTAAAGAGCCTCCTGAGAAATTAATTAATGACGTAGTAAAGGCTGAAAATATGATAAAAGGACAGACCACACTAGATAATCCCTCCGCGTTCAAGGTTGATATAAAGAAGAGGAGAATTTACATGAAGCCGATAGAGATATCCAAAATTAGGCAAATACTACATAAGGTATATGAAGTAAACCCATCTAATTTAGAGGAGGCACTCTTACATGGTTTAGGTCCATCTAGTACTAGGGCGCTATATCTTGTGGCAGATTTAATATATAATGAACCGCCCTCCTATAATGACCCTGTTAACATGCCTTACGATCCCTTTAAATATGCTTATGCAATTGGAGGAAAGGACGGTATTCCATTTCCAGTTAACAGGAAGGTTGCATATGAGGTAATCTACACCTTAGAGGATATACTGCAAAGGATCAAGACCGAAGAGAAAGACAGGGAATTTGCACTTAGGAAATTGAGAAGTTTAGCTGAAGGGTTAAAGGAATAGTCTTAAGAGGAAAATCCTTTTAAGTTCAGAAGAGAAGAGATTCTATCTTGATATTATGGTACTAAAAATTAGAATCAACAGAGAGCAAGAGGTATTTGACAAGCTAATCAAAATAGGAGAAGATTTGAAAACTACAGCTGAAGCTTTGAGACAGTTAATAAACGCCCTATTGGTCAAGGACGACGACATGAAAAACAGTAGTCTAATTAAAATCAAATCTTTGAACGAAAAGATAAGCATGACCAGGGAGGAATTACTCTCAGTAATATACAGTGAAGCGTTTCTGCCTGACTTTAAGGAGGCTATAGTTATGCTTACACAAGATCTATACAGGGCAAGTGCTTCAGCGAAGGATGCAGGTAGGGCGTTGACAGCCAGGAGAGTTGATGAAAAGTGTTTGACAACTCTGAAGGAAAGTCTTCTCTCATATATTTCTATAATTCTTGAGGCGTCTGATAAAGTAGTTTTAATGTTGTCCCTATTACCAAAGGACATAGCCTCAGCACTTAAAGTTGGAAAAGAGGTGCAGATGTTGGAGAGGAGTGGAGATGAAATCAAAGACATGATCATAACGAGGCTATACGATATGGAGGACTCACTCCATCTAATAACTCTGTTACAGACAAGAGATGCCATATTTTTCCTTGACGACATATTGGACAGCATGGAGAGTGCAGTACTGAGCATAAAAATATTATACGCTACATTAAAATCCTAAAATACTTCTTATTATACCATACAGGGCTAAAGATACTATAATGGAAAACGTTGGAGATAGTAACCAACCACGACCTATTTGTTTTAACTGCTTCTCTATATCAGAAGTAAGACTCCTAAAACTTAAACCTATTATTCCTCCCATAACTGTTTGCGTAATAGATATGGGCACACTAAATACCGTAAAAACTTCAGATACTAATGCGCTTCCTATAAGTGCTGAGGACGCACTTGCATAACCCAGCTTGGTCACCCTAAAACCTACTGTGATCACTGCCCTCCATGAACTCAGGTAAATCCCTATGGCAGCTGCTAGCGCATAACACGGTACTATTATATATTCTGGTAATGCAAATAGCCCAGTTGAGATTATGATACCTACAGCATTAGCCCCTGTTACAAACGATGTCAATGCAGAGGCTATCAATATGATTACCCTGTAATACTTCACCTGTTCAATTATCCCTTTAGTATTCTTCAAGAAGACATGAACTAATCTGTATAATAAAAGAGCTGAAATTATTGCTACTAATGGTGAAACCATCCAGGACACTAGAGTCACTAGGAAAGCACTCCAAAGGAAAGCTATCCTAGTGACTAGCGAGATGACTGCTAAAGAAGGATATATCATTTGGCTTAGAGCAGTAGGAACCCCCATTCTATTTAGATAGAAGAAGGACAGTATCGATGAGAAGAGTATGCATACTATGATGACTTTTGCTATTAGCTCATCTGACGTGTTAACTATGCCATGTACGCTCTTAAACATAGTTAGACTCCCAACTGATGCCCCTAAAAATATTGAGATTGCACTAACAAGGTAGGAATATTTTCGCTTCATTACATTTGTTGAAACTAAAATCCCTAAAGATATTGCCGAGTTATTCCCACCTACTATAAAAGACAGTGTAATACCAAAAACAAATATAAGTATAGATAGTATAAGGCTTATATCTATCATGTTTTATCTTCTAGCTCACTGATGTACTCAAGTATTGCATCTCTTATGAGATCACTTCTATTTGTATAACCAAGAAGTCTTACCATTTTATCGACTTCCTGCAAAAAATCATCATCAAGTTTAAAGGAAATTGTTTTAACACCGCTCATTTCAAGTTCAAAGGTATTATCGTCAAGTTTCTTGACGCCATTCATAAGTGATCATAATATCATACTTCATTATAGGAGATAAATATAACTAATGGAGAAGCAAAGGAAAAGCTTATTAATGGTAATATTCAGAAAACGCAAGTAAAAACTTCATATAAGGGGGAAAATGCTTATAAATCCTACAAAATAATGGGTAACGTTTAGGATATGGAAGAAATTACCGTAGAAGATTTACCTGTCGATAGTAAGGTCAAGGACATAATAAAGAGCAGGGGTATAAAGAAGCTTAACCCTCCCCAGACCGAAGCTGTGAAAAAAGGTTTGATTGAGGACAAGAGGCTTCTCATAACTACTCCTACTGCCTCAGGTAAGACTCTTATGGCAGAATTAGGTATGATATCCCATTTACTGAATAAGGGCGGTAAAGCAATCTATGTAACCCCTCTGAGAGCTCTGACCAGCGAGAAGTATTCCACATTTAAGGATTGGGAAAAACTTGGCTTTAAGGTAGGTGTAACCAGTGGGGACTATGATACTGATGATCCTTGGTTACGCAACTTTGACATAATTGTTACGACATACGAGAAGCTAGATTCATTGTGGAGGCACAGCGCTGAGTGGTTGAAGGACATTGATTACTTCGTGTTGGACGAATTCCATTATATGAATGATGGAGATCGTGGTCCTGTAGTTGAAGGTGTAGCCGTGAGGGCTAAGAGACAGGGAACTATCCTAGCCTTGAGTGCTACCATTGGAAATGCTAAGGATGTGGCAAAATGGTTAAACGCTGATATAGTTGCAACCAACTGGAGACCTGTACCATTAAAGGAAGGGGTTATGTATTCAGAGGGGAAAAAAGGGCACATAATTCTTTACTCTGATGGGACGACGAACAAGTTAAAGGGAGATGACCCTATAATAGCCTACACGTTAGACATACTGTCCAAAGGAGGTCAGGTAATAGTTTTTAGGTCGTCGAGAAAATACGCCGAGACCACAGCTATGAAGATCTCACAGTATATGAATTTTGTTAAATTAGATGATAAAAAACTGTTAGAGACAGCAGAAAGAATAAAGGAAGTAGAAGACGCTGGTAGTAACGAGAAAGAAGTACTATATAATTTGATTGTAAGAGGAGTAGCTTTTCATCACGCTGGTCTGTCAAAGGGCTTAAGGGATATAATAGAAGCCTCGTTTAGGGAAAGAATCATTAAAGTTATAACAGCCACTCCCACACTAGCTGCTGGAGTAAATCTCCCTGCAAGAGCAGTAGTAATAGGTGATATTTACAGATTCAACAGGAAGATAGTTGGTTTTACGGAAATGATATCGACAATGGAGTACAGGCAAATGAGTGGAAGAGCGGGCAGACCTGGTTATGATAACCACGGGGAGGCTATTATACTGGTGAGGTCTAAAGTAGAGGTTGATAAGGTAATAGACAAGTACCTCCATTCAGACATAGAGCCCATAGAGTCAAAACTGGGTGCTGAGGGACCGTTCTTCTCTTTCGTGTTAAGTTTAATAGCATCAGAAGGTGAAATTACTGAAGACAGACTCAAGGATTATGTGGAAGATACAATGTTGTCTAAGCAACTTGTTAGGAAATACTACAACAACGCCATTGACTGGTTAAGTAAAAACGAGTTCATAAAGAGTAATGACGATAGACTCCAGTTAACAAAGTTCGGCAGGAGGGTGTCAGATCTTTACTTAAATCCCTTTACTGCAGTTACAATTAAGAATTACCTGGAGAGAGCCGAGAGCCCATGTGATATAGCTTATTTTCACTTGATAGCTTACACACCCGACGGACCTTTAGTAAGTGTAGGTAGAAATGAAGAAGACGCCCTACTTGACAATTTAGACTGTGAGCTAATAATAGATGAACCTGATGATGAACTTGAGTTTTCGAATTACATTTCAGCACTCAAAGTGGCATTTATTCTTAAGGACTGGATTGAGGAGGTAGATGAAGATACAATACTTAGTAAATATGGCATAGGATCAGGAGATTTAAGGGCAATAATTGACACAATGGAATGGTTGACATATGGTGCTTTTCACGTATCTTCAATCCTTGATTTGAATCAACATACCTCAGTTCTAGAGAAGTTACATAAGAGGATAGCCGACGGAGTTAAGGAGGAGTTGTTAGAGTTGGTCAGAGTTCCAGGCATAGGTAGAGCTAGGGCTCGGTTATTATTTAACCAGGGGATAAAGAGACCTGAGGACATAGTAATGAAACCTGAGAGGGTAAAGAGTTTACTAGGACAAAATCTAGGTGAGAAGATTGTCAAAGAGGCTGCAAGAATTATTGCTTGATTACTTAAACGGTAAAGTGACATTTAAGGACGATTGCGATGTACTCCAAAAGTTCTCATTAATACTCCTAGCCTTAGGTAAGAAAAGTCGTATAGAAGTAGAAGAAGGAGAAAACACTTGCATTCTTACAGTGGAATGTTCCCATGCTTCTTAGGATACCTATACTCTCTCTTGTTCTTTAACATTTCCAAAGCAGAGTAAATTATTCTCCTTGTATCTTTAGGCTCTATAACATCATCAATTAGACCCTTTTCTGCTGCCCAATATGGGTTTGCAAATAATCTCCTGTATTCCTCTATCTTTTGTTTTATATAATCCTCAGGATTACTCATCTTCTGCAAATCTCTTTTGTACAATATTCTAACTGCCCCTTCAGGTCCTGTAACCGCTATTTCTGCATTAGGCCAAGCATAAACTAAGTCAGCGCCTAGACTCTTTATGCTCATAGCTATGTGAGCTCCGCCGTAAGATTTTCTCAGTATTACCGTAATCTTTGGTACGGTAGCTTCAGCGAAGGCATACAACATCTTAGCCCCATGTCTTATAATCCCCTTATACTCCTGCTCAGTGCCCGGAACGTAACCAGGAGTGTCAACTAGGCTTATTAAGGGTATATTGAACGCGTCACAGAACCTTATAAACCTAGCTGCTTTATCAGCTGCATCTACATCAATTGCACCACCGAACTCCTCCGGATTATTGGCTACTATACCAACAACATTACCTCCTATTCTTGCGAATCCAATGATCATATTGTTTGCCCAATACTTATGAACTTCCATGAACTCGCCGTTATCGACAGTCCTATATATTAACTCCCTCATACTATATGGCTTTACGGGGTCTGTTGGAATTATATCATTAGCTCCTGATACGTCTCTGTCTGCAGCGTCTCCTGTATCTATGTATGGTGGTTCTTCCATGTTGTTTGAGGGTAGGTATGACAGCAATTTCTTAGTTATGTTTATAGCGTCTTGTTCATTTTCAGCCATGAAGTGTATCACACCAGATTTAGTTGAATGCACTATTGCTCCTCCTAGATCTTGATAACTGACTTCTTCACCTAGAGCTACCTTAGTTATTTCTGGTCCTGTCACAAACATATAGTAAGCATCTCCTTTAATCATTATAATGAAATCTGTTAATGCTGGAGAATAAACTGCACCTCCTGCAGCAGGTCCAGCCATAATAGTTATCTGTGGTATAACACCTGATGCCATAACATTCATCTTGAACACTGCACCATAGCCTTCCAGTGCAACAGCTCCTTCCTGTATTCTAGCTCCACCTGAGTCATTTATTCCTACAACAGGTGCACCTGTCTTAAGGGCTAACTCATAAACTCTGGCAATCTTGTTAGCATGTACCTCGCCCAATGTACCTCCTAATGATATGAAGTCTTGTGCGTAGGCGAAAACAGTTCTTCCCTCTACTTTTCCCCATCCCGTGACCACACCGTCCCCATAGACCTTGTTCTTATCTAGACCGAATTCCGTAGCCTTTGTTGTTGCAAACCCCATAAATTCCTGAAATGTATTACCATCAAACAATAATGATAGTCTCTCTCTTGCAGTCAGTTTCCCCTTATCATGCTGTGCTTTAATTCTCTCTTCTCCTCCTCCCTTGTATACCAATTCCTTCTTCTTTTTCAATTCTTCCAATATTTTATCATATGTAGATGTAATTTGACCTCACCCCATAACTATTCAATTATCAAGAGAAGGTCTCCCTTCTTAACGCCCTGTCCAGGTTTTATCAAAACTTTTTTCACAACTCCTCCTTTAGGTGCTGATATTACTGTTTCACTCTTCATAGCCTCAATCGATAATAAGGGCTGACCCTTATTTACTGCATCTCCCTCCTTTACCCTTATCTGGACAATTCTACCCTGTAGAGGTGAAACGATCTCTCCCTCCTTACCCTTAAATAATTCCTCAAATGACACTTTTTCACCTAGAGATTCCTCAATAACCCTATCAACTTTGAATAACGTCTCGTTATCAATAACTAAATGACCATTAATTATGGAGACAGTATGTACTTCGCCATTGACTTTTACTAAATGTTCTCCCTCTCTCCATCCAGCTCCCAGGTATTCAACCTCAAATTCTGCTCCCTCCGCTTTCATTAAATCCTTATTATCCCTCTTCTCTGTAGCAAAAGTGTAAGAATCTCCCTGATCTGTAACTACTTTTATAATCTTCATTACCACAACACCCTATATGAAGATTGTGACATTATTCCATAAGTCTTCCATTTGTTTTTATTGTTTGAAACTGTCTCCTTTTTGCCGTTACCACTCTTTTTAACATATCCTTTACTGTACATGACTGATGCTATAACAGCTTTAGTCATCTCTTTTCTCTTCAGGTATTCTAAAAACTCCTTGCTTTTCTGACTTATGTATGCGGTAGTAAATTTGGCATTTACAAAATCTTCTTCTCTCGTTATCCATTTATATAATTCTATTGTCGTTTTTACACCACCAATTTTGAAATCGCTCAGAGCCCTTTGCCCTGACTGTAGTGCTGAGATCCTATCTTCACCGTAAACTATCAACTTAGCTATTAATGAATCGTAGAAAGGTGGAACATAACTGCCTAAGGTGATTCCACTGTCTACTCTAACTCCAGGTCCTGATGGCTCCTCGTAATAGGTAATAGTTCCTGAACTTCCCGAAAAATCACTCATTGGATCCTCTGAGTTAATTCTATATTCTATTGCGTGTCCTCTTACCCTCTTATTCAACTCCTCTTGTGTGAAGGGTAAATGTTCATCTGCAGCTAGTCTTATCTGTAATTTCACTAGATCTATTCTGAATATGGTCTCTGTTATTGGATGTTCAACTTGTAACCTCTTGTTTAACTCAAGGAAGTAAAACTCTCTGCTTACATCGGAGAACACTGTCTCGAATGTACCTAAGGTGTGATATCTTATTAGTTGCCCAAATTTCATTATAGGTTCAAACATTCTTTCTCTCTCTTCCATCTTAACTACAGGTGAGGGGGCTTCTTCAATTAGTTTTTGATTTCTCCTCTGTATCGTGCATTCTCTCTCCCATGCAACCACATAATTGCCATATTTATCTCCTATGAGTTGAAACTCTATGTGTCTAGGATTTACTGCGGCTTTCTCTATATATAAGTCAGCTTTTCCAAATGCCTGGTATGCCAATCTCTTATTTCTCTCCCAAACCTCAATAAGTTGCTCTTGAGAATCTACCTTAGTTATACCTGTGCCTCCTCCTCCATAGGCTGCTTTCACCATTATAGGGTAGCCTATCCTATCTGCTATCTTAATAGCCTCATCTAAATTCTCCACTGGTCCATCAGAACCAGGTGATATGGGAACTCCAGAAGCCTTTGCAAGTCTCTTTCCGTCAAGTTTACTTTTAATGGAGTTCATTGCATGGGGAGAAGGTCCTATGAACACCACCCCTGCCTTTTCCACTGCTTCTGCGAAATCTGCCCTTTCAGACAGGAACCCATAACCCGGATGAACTGCATCAACATGTGCTTTCTCAGCTACGCTGATAATTGACTCTATATTCAAGTAGCTTTGAATTGCCGGAGAAGGTCCTATATAGTAGGCTTCATCAGCGTACTTGACATGAAGAGAGTTCTTGTCAGCCTCTGAGTACACTGCAACTGCTTTCATTCCCATTTCCTTTACGGCTTTCATTACCCTTATTGCTATTTCTCCCCTATTTGCGACCAAGACTTTTCCGAACGGGGGCATAAAATCAACTAAGTTATATAAGCATAAACAGATATAAAAAATTTATACATCCAATTTTTCTCATTACAGATCAAATTATAATCAGCGCTCGCGCTTTTTGTCATCATTCTCAGATCCCGGATTCCACATCATTCACAATTAGGAGTACTTAGAAAGAAATAAGTTTATGCTAAATAAACTCCTTCCTCAGCAATATATTTTTTCCTAGCTAAATCCATAAGTTTTCTCGTGAATAAAATAGAGTAGACAACAACTACTATGGCAAAAATCAACGAAAACCATGATGCTAACGCAATTTCGCCTTGATTTGTAAATAAGACAATATCCTTCATTAAACCCGTCCTCACATATAGATTGTGATCTTGCGTGATATTTGGCCAATACTCTGCTATGGCTAAGCCTCCCCAAGTGCTATTTACTGTGGAAGTTATCCCTGTTATGAGATAGGGCATTGTGGAAGGTAAGATTATTTGCCTAAGCTTCTGCCAAAATGACAATTCGTAATTTTTCATTATCTCCCAAAACTGAACAGGCATACTGGTAACTCCTATGTAGTAGCTGAAAAATGAGTAATAGAAGGTAGATAAGAATCCAAGGAGTAGAACATAAAACTCGTTAGTAAACGCTCCGAACAAATGGCTTATAAAAGATATGGAAAATGCATAAAGAAACGGAAAATAGACAGGGGCTGGAATTGCAGCAACAATTTGAATTAGTGGTAGTATTACTCTCTCTATTCTCTTGTGTACAACTATAAAGTAGCCTAGGAAGATTGTGATCAGTAATGAAATTAAAGTAACTACTGCGACCCTTATGTAATCCACAGCTATTGAAAGTAAAGCAAAAGGAGTGTTAGATACTAAATATGACCAAGTAGCTAACGGTACTGATATTATGACAGAGATAGAGCCATATAAAATAAATGACAGGATTAAGACGGATATTGAGATACCTACGTATTTCCATAAATTAGCCGCTCTACTTCTTTCCTTTTCCTCCTCTACTCTCACTTGTCTAACACTTCTTCTAGCAACAGGTATGGTGAAAGCTTTTCCTAACTTGACTATTGTGGAGAGACCACTACTTATCCTGGAGGAATAGCGAATACTAAGCCTCCCTCTTTTTCTAACTTTAATCTCAGTATCTAGCCCGAATCTTGAAATGATATACTCAGCTAGCTCTCTCAATACGAGAGTAAATATTATAACCCATATGATCAAAATGACTATTCCGATAAGAGCGTCATTGTACAGCCCATTATTCACAAAGTAATTTATAAGAGAACCAATTCCGAAAACCTGATACTGTGAATTCCCTATGCTGAATACTTCACTCACAGTTATGTAAAATAGAGCGTTGACGAAACTCGGAAATAAGTTTGAGGCAATGCGTGGCATGCTGTAGGGTATGTATAGCTTTGAGAATTTGTCCATAAGTGAAAATCTATAGTTTTCAGAGACCTCTAACATATCCTGGGGAATAGTCTTATATGCTTGGTAAATACCCATCCAAATATTCCATACTACTGCGGTGAATACAAGAAACAAAACCGCTAACTGAATACCTAAATTTCCCCCAATTGTGAACACGAAGAATATAAGAACTATAGGTAAGAAACTGAATACGGGCACCGACTCAAAAATCTCAATGAGACTCACGTATATATTCTCTACCACGTGGCTCTTAATAGCCAGATAACCTAAAAACCAACCGGTGATGATGGATAGGGCAATAGTTATCCATACTCTACCTAGAGTAAATAGAGTAGCAATTACAGTTTCTAAGATTACACTCATATTAGTTCACCCTTGGAGTCACTAACTTTCTTTGCTTTGGGACTAAGGAGTTTATAAAGTACATCAACGTACTCAGTAAACTTTGTATCCTTGGGATCCCTCGGTCTTTCTAATTCGATCTTTACCTCACCTATTACTGTAGCGGGAAAACCGTTGAGTATATACACCCTGTCTGCAAGTTCGACTACCTCATTCAAATTATGTGAAACTAAAACCACGGACTTTAAAGGGACCTCCTCACTGAATAACAATTGATATATCTCTTGCCTCAGTCCTTCTGCGGTTAACTCATCTAAGTGAGAGAAGGGCTCGTCCATAAGAAGGACAAGAGGATCGGCTACTAGTGCTCTGGCAATAGCTACTCTCTGCCTCATTCCCCCGCTTAGTTGTTTAGGATAGAAGTTTTCGAACCCTGATAGACCAACTAACTCTAACATTCTTTTAGCTATCTTATTTTCCTCCTCTTTAGGTAACTTCCTATATTTTAACCCTAACTTAACATTATCGAGAGCTGTCATCCAAGGAAAAGTAACTATGGATTGATGAATCAAGGATATCTTTGGTGTTGGTTTAGTGATCTTGTTACCCTCTAACCTTACCTCTCCTTCTGTTGGGAGTGTAAATCCGCCTAATATTCTCAGAAGGGTAGATTTACCTATACCTGAAGGTCCCACAATACTGACCAGCTCATTTTCATGAGTCTCAAGATTCACATTCCTGAATACGAAGTTTGCGTCTACATAAGCGTAACCTAGATTAATGCCCTCTAGGATTCTTCCAACTTACCACCGCCCAATCCGTCTCTTAACTTGAAGTATTTAAAAGCTTTTCTTCAAAATCTAATAGTATCTAAAGAAATTCTCGTTGTATAATTTAACTTTAGGCGCAAGATAGTTTCTTACCTGCAAACTCAGTTAGCTTTTAGCTGAAGAACAACGATAAATTAATTGTGAAAAAAGTTTATAAATAGCGAAACGAGATATATAATGATAAATATGTTTGGCAACTGGGATCAATTGTTAGTTGTGCTTATTGTAGCTGCCATACTGTTCTTTGGAGCAACAAAACTTCCTGAGCTGTTCAGATCACTTGGGAAATCTGTCGGTGAATTCAAGAAAGGCAAGATGGAGGCTGAGATGGAGCTAATGCAAATGCAACAAGCTCAACAGGCTCAGCAACCCGTTGATAAAGAGGCAGAACTTCAAAAGAAGATTCAAGATTTACAGAGAGAGTTAGAGGAGTTAAAGAAACAAAAACAGCAGAGTGGACAGAGCTAACAGCAGAGCTGATAATGGTGAAAGTTATTGGTTTCTTCAATAGATGGTTTTTTGATCATAATTGTGTTAGGTATAATTCTATTAGCAGGTGACAAAAACTCTATATCCACCATTAAAAACGTGGTAAAGACATACAATGAATTAAGGAGAAAGCAGACTGAGATTGTAAATGAACTAAAACGTGAATTCAATGAAATTGCTCAAAGCAATGAGGAAATAGTTAGACCTCTTTCTGAAGTTTCGAGAACTATGTATTATGAGACAACCAATGATACACCAGTAAATTACAGTATTAAGGACTATAAGATGGATATGCTTGAGCAGAGGATCAAGGAGCTTGAGAAAGAGTTAAATGAGCTTAAGAAGAATAGAGGAGTAGACAATGAGTTATCAGAAGGCAAGGGAGGATAAAGAGCAACCATTAATAGAGCATATAAGGGAGTTATTACGCAGAACAAGGAGAGTTATAATCTCATTTCTTGTCTTCCTTACAATTTACACCACATTTGGAATTACAACTATTAAAATCGGAACTTACTCTATACCCATACTTTATCCTACATTATATGACAGCATATCAGTCCAATTCACTAGAGTGGTCTTAATGAGACCAATTCCAAAAGACTTGATCCTAATAACCTTATCTCCATTTGAAGCTTTACTGACCACAATAACTGTTTCGGTCTACTTATCAATTTTCTCTTCTTTGCCCATTTTATTGAGGGAATTTTGGGCATTCGTGTCTCCGGGGTTATATGAGCATGAAAAGAGGACTTTTAGGAAGTTAGTAACTCCAGGAATGCTATTATTTGTAGCCGGCTCAGCATTCGCCTACTTTATGCTTTTACCCTTTATGTTAATATTCATATATAGGCTTGACGTCTCACTGGGAGTTGAACCTACGCTAGGATTTAACTCATATATAAGTACTATAATACTATTAATGGCTGGTACAGGAATTGCATTTGAAATGCCTCTTATAATGTATATGCTCACCCTGGTGGGATTGATAAAGTCGTCAACATGGTTTAAAAATTGGAGGTGGGGTGTACTAATATCCTTTATTGTTGCGTATATTATATCTCCTGGCACTACAGGCGGTATAATTGAAACTATCATAGGGATTATTCTCTCCATGCTTTACTTTGGAGGAGCTTATGCATCAAAGATAGCAGAAAAGAGCAGGGAGAAGAAAAAGAATCTTTTAATGACTAAATAGTTTTAAGTTAGAACTAATCTTTAAAGTAATATTTATTTTCTACTATAGTTTCTAATAAACCTAATGCCACAAACTCTTACGGAAAAAATATTAAGTAGGGCTTCAGGTAAAAATGTCTCTCCAGGAGATGTAACAGAAATAAAAGTAGATCTGGTCGCATTTCATGATTTAACTGGATATCATGTCATAGAAGTAATGGAAGATGTGGGAACTCTCAAAGTATTTGATAGAGAGAAGTTAGTTATAGCTTTCGACCACCTAGCACCACCCCCAGATGTAAGGAGTGCAGAAATTCAAGGGCAAATTAGAAACTTCGTAAAGAAAACATCAGTGCCTAACTTCTATGATATAAACTCAGGAATATTACACCAGATAATGATCGAGAGGTATGCTAATCCTGGTCAGGTTATAGTAGCAGCAGATAGTCACACCAGCACATCAGGTGCTGTTGGGGCATTCGCGCAAGGTTTAGGAGCAAGTGACGTAGCAGCAGCAGTTATAACTGGAAAGACATGGGTAATGGTTCCACAGCCATTTAAGATAACACTGGAGGGAAAGCCAGCCAGATGGATAAATGGTAAGGATATAGCCCTTAAGATTTTAGGGGACTTTAAGGCTGATTACTTTAACGGAATGTCTCTTGAGATTTTCGTGAAAG
The DNA here is from genome assembly GCF_000012285.1 of Sulfolobus acidocaldarius DSM 639. Taxonomy (NCBI): domain Archaea; kingdom Thermoproteati; phylum Thermoproteota; class Thermoprotei; order Sulfolobales; family Sulfolobaceae; genus Sulfolobus; species Sulfolobus acidocaldarius. The sequence continues at coordinate 212,218 of NC_007181.1, read as the reverse complement.
AGCCCTCAGCCGTACCAATGGACTTCAGAGCTACAGTCTCTAATATGGGTATTGAAATGAATGCAGATGCATTGATGTTTGTTCCAGACCAGGAAACATTCAACTACATAAAGACAGCTAGAGGATATGAGCCACAGATGGTGACTCCTGATTCAGATGCAAAATATGTTGATGAATATAATATTGATCTATCTAAATTAGACCCTCTAGTTGCTGCTCCTCATAGTGTAGATAACGTAAAGAGCGTAAATGAGGTAGAAGGTACACCAGTAGATCAAGTTTTCATAGGATCTTGCACCAACGGAAGAATAAGCGATCTTGAGATGGCAGCTAAGATATTGAAAGGAAAGAAAGTTAAAACAAGAACAATTGTGATTCCAGCCTCTTATCAGCTGTTCAAGAAAGCATTAGAGCTAGGTTATGTGCAGACGTTAGCTGATGCTGGGGCTATAATAACTTATGGGACATGCGGTCCATGTTTAGGAGGACACTTTGGTATAGCGGGTCCAGGAGAGACAATAATCTCAACAAGTTCAAGAAACTTCAAAGGAAGAATGGGAAGTCCTGACGCAAAAGTCTATCTATCAGGACCCGCAGTGGCTGCGGCTACCGCATTAGAAGGTAAAATAACTGACCCGAGGAGATTATAATGATAATAGAAGCTAAAGTCCTAAAATTTGGAGACAAAATAGATACAGACATTATTATTCCCGCCAAGTACCTAAAGTATACTGATCCACAGTATTTAGCCCAGCATGCGATGGAACCATTAGATCCAGAGTTCTATAAGAAAGCCTCTTCAGGAGTGATAATTGTAGCAGGGAAGGTATTCGGAATGGGATCCTCCAGAGAACAGGCTGCAATGGCTCTTAAGGCTGCGGGAGTAAAGGCAATAATAGCAGAATCATTTGCCAGAATTTTCTTCAGAAACGCTATTAATAACGGACTACCTGTAATAACACTTCAGAACGCTACGAAAGAGATCAATCAGGGTGACCTAGTAAGAGTAAATGTTGAGACAGGGGAAATCGTAGTTAACGGAAGTAAAGTATTGAAGGGTAAGGGCATTTCAGGAATGCCATTAGAGATATTGATAACTGGTGGACTTATAACGTACCTGAAGAAAGCCTCTTAACACTTTTGGTAGAATAAGTGTAATTCATCGAAAGTTTCACTTTATACATTTTTAAAAAATAAGATCTTTCTAAAAGTAAAGCTTATCTATAAGGTTAAACCATACTAAAAGCATGAAGTTGGTTATTTTCGCTCTACTGTCCCTCCTATTTACATTTATAGATGTAAGGATTGGAATAGAAGCTATAAGAGTCATTTATGGACAGATAGTATATGAATTAGCTACTTCTATACCTTTTCTCCTATTGTATTCAGTTATAGTGTATACAGTAGAATTTTTGCTTGTCTTCTCAATTGGTCAGATGACACTGAGAATTATTAAGAGGCTTAAGAAAAGCTCAAATTAAGTCAATCTATGATTAATGTAAAACCATGACTGGTTCTTCATCTCTAACTACTTATTTCCATTACACCATAAAAATTAAAGGGTAAAATAGAAAATGAATCAGATTTTCAATCTCTTTTCGTCAAAGTTTCACGTTCTTGATTGCCAATACCATGTTATCTGATGGTCTCTTTCCGTATTCGTCTTCAAATACTAAATCCTCTAATGGTAACCTTTTGAGCCATCCCTTTTCCTCTAGTTCAGGTCTGTCCGGAAAATGAGTTACATAACCTAACGTGAGGTAAGCTACTAAGTCCACTGAATCAGGAATATTTAAAATTCTCTTTACGTCTTCTTTATGGAAGAAACTTACCCAACCTACTCCTATACCTTCTGCAGTAGATGCTAACCATAGGTTTTCGATCGCCAAAACGGTACTATATTGACATAAGTAAGGCATAGTACTTCTACCTAATACATTAGGACCAAACCTTTGTGGGTCACATGTTACTGCTATGTTAATTGGTGTATCTAGTATTGCCTCTATTTTTATCCTATCAAAAATCTCTTTTCTCTCCTCACTTAGTTGTTGTCTAAAGTTTTCCCTCTCCTTCTGGACGAGCTCTTTTATCTTCTTCCTTTTTTCTATATCTCTGATAATTATGAAGTTCCACGGCTGAGAAAAACCTACAGATGGTGCTAAGTGTGCAGCCATTAAAATTTTTGCTAAGACTTCATCAGGTATGGGATCTTTCCTATAGTAACTCCTTACGTCTCTTCTCTTCTTAATAGCCTCATATAGGTCCATATGGATAGATTATCCATCTAGTATAAAAGCTTGGGCAGACCTCACACCACTCCCCACATTGATATCTTCTCCAAGTTTTCTCAAGGTTCTTTCAACAGCTGAGATAGTGACTACAGCGTCGTTAGGAGTAACCCATCCCATATGACCTATTCTCACATATCTACCCTGTAGAGCAGGATGAACTCCTGGAGCTAGTTCCACTCCCTCATTAACTATCTCTTTTAATACCTCCTCAGCCCTTACCTTATTTAATATTACTCCAGTTACAGTGTTACTGTAGGATTCTGGTCTTTTAGCTACAAGTCGCAATCCCATACTCTCTATACCTGCCCTTATTACTTTAGCGACCTTTTCATGCCTCTTTATCCTGTTATCCAATCCCTCCTCCTGTATTAACTTGAAGGCTTGCGCCAGCATGAATATAGTGTGTACTGGTGGTGTTGCAAAGTATGATCCTTTTCCGTCTTCCATATTCCTCATAACAGGAAGCCAGTTCCTTAAATCTAAGTAATAGCCTGCTACACTATCCCCCTTAATCGACTCCATAGCCTTTTCAGAGGCAACTAAAATTCCTAAACCTGGGGGAGCACCTATTGCCTTTTGGCTAGCTGTTAAGTAAATGTCAACCCCCCAATCTTTAGCCCTTACCTCCTCTGCTCCTACACTTGAGACTCCATCAACAACTATTAAGTCCACGTAGTCTCTTATTCTCTTTACTGTCTCCTCTATAGGTTGTCTAACACCTGTACTTGTTTCGACATGGGTAAGTGTAACTAGATCATATTTTTCTTTCCTTACCTTTTCTTCTATCTTATCTACTGAAACGTAATCCCCAACCTCACTACCTAGATAATCAACTTTCAGAGGGTATCTCTTGAAAATATTTACCCATCTGTCACCAAAAACGCCGTTGGATGCAACTAAGACTTTATTGTCTTTGCCCAAAAAAGACGTTACACTCTCCATAGCAGAGGTTCCGCTGCCTGGTATAATAAATGGCTGATAACTGTTATCCACTCTGAACAATTTCCTAGTTTCCTTAAGGCAAAATTGAAATGCCTGTACAAACTCCTCTGATGAGAACCCTACATTATGTTTTAATCCTGCATATAAAACTTCGTCGTATATATCGACTGGTCCTACGTGCATTAGAAGGCGTTTTCTTTTAATCATAAAATTTAGTATTGGTGAAGGTTTATAAGTGATAGATAAAGTGAGTTTTATACTTCATTAGATTTCTTTATGCATTCCTCTATAAGTTTCGCATCACTTACAGGTACAGGTCTCCTGAGATTACCTGGAACGTTTCTGAGAAATTTTGAAAATTGAAACTTATCTTCTATGAACGAAAGTTCATAAAGTATATCTCTAACTGGACATTTGCCTGCTAATAATGGTTCGATGTTAATTCTATAGGTGTGAATAACTTTATTTTGTAACTTTTCATCAGGAAAAAGCGGTGTAGTGTCAGTATACCAATCAGATGATACCCTATATATCCCGACAAACATCCCTCCCAATCTTTTAGCGTAATACTTGTTAACATAAAATATGAGCAAGTCTCCCTTCTTAATATATCTCGTTGCCCTCTCCTTGTTGTGCCCAAATACATTCAGCGAAGACACTGCCTCCCAGAAGTCCTCTTGCACCGGTATTATCCAGTAAGTCACAATTTATTTAGGGTCATATCAGTTTAAAAATTTGCCTTAAAAAATTCTATATGTGATTATATGCTACAAATAATCCTCAATTCTAACTTTATTTTCAGCTTTTCCACTTGTAATGTAGTTGTATACATTCTTACAAGCTTCAATTATAGCATTTGTCTTTACCACATCATTTCCATAAGCTCCTCCAGTATGAGGAGTTCCGGTGAAGTTATCCAGTTCCCACAACTTACTGTTAAAGTCCTCAACCCCATTCTTCCTCCAAAATACGTCTGTACCAAACCTAACATCCTTCCTCTCCTTTAATAATCTGTAGACATCTTCCTCCACAACTGTCTCCCCCCTACCTACGTTCACAATGATTGCATTTTCCTTTACCCTAGAGAGCATATCGTAGTTGAGAATACCGTCTGTTAATTTAGTTAAAGGTAGTGTATCTACTATGATATCAGCCTTGCCTATTATGTCCTTCAGCTCAGAGATGTTATGCTTCTCGTCGAAAAGCTCAGGTCTCTTAAAGGATCTAGAAACACCTATGACATACATGTTAAAGCCCATTTTGCCTATTCTTGCTACCTCTGAGCCTATACCTCCTCCTCCTAAGACCATTAAATTTACACCAGTTAATGGATATGGTCTAAATGTTCTATCTCTCTTTCCTATACCCTTGGCTAAAGTCATTATCAAAGCAAAAGCGTGTTCAGCAACTGAAACTGAGTAAGCTCCCGCATTTGAAAAAACATCTACTCCTTTAGGTAAGAGAGAAAATGGGAAGTCATCCACACCTGCAGAAAAAGTCTGGACTGCTTTCACAGATTTAGCCTTTGGTAAAAACACCTTAGCTTGAAGGGGCCATAACATTAAAATGTCTGCTTTTGGCACATCGTCTTCATTGAATTGATCCCTTGCATTAGGCAGTAGTCTCTTACATTCATCTGGAAGTTTTTCAGTTGAGAGTATTAACATATCAAGATATTACTTGCTCTAACTCTTTTAAGTTACTCTTATAAACGTTATAAACTTCTTTTATCGCCTGTGACAGTCTAGCTTTGTCATTTTCATCTAATGCTGAGGTCAGTGCAGGACCTACAGTTCTACCTACAACAACTGGTTCACTTATGTGAATTATCTCGTCCTCATATTTGTGGGGGAATGCAACAGACATGACTTTACCCTCATTAAGTGCGACACTTCTGATCACCTCTTCAATATCAGCACCTGGACCCCATGTTGTTCCGCCTAAAACTCTTATTATCTCAGCAGCAATTTTCTTAACGTAATCTTCTACCTCAGCCTTATTTACGCCTAAACTCTCACTGAAAGGTTTGCCTTTCACTGTTACAGTACTCCATAATACCATTGCAGCCTCTCCGTGTTCACCACCAACATATCCTCCTACTTCATATGCTGGTATATTCAATTTCTTTGCAATGTAAGACCTCATTCTCATTGTCTCTACCTGGTTACCAGTGCTAATTGTATTCTCTCCAGAGTACTTCATAAATACTGACGCCATCATATCCACTGGGTTAGCTACCATGATATACATTGCACCTTTGTTTTTCTTTGGAAGTTTCTTTGCTAGATCTATCATTATCTTAGCGTTGTCGATGAACAGATCCCTTCTACTCATACCAGGTTTCCTTGGTTTTCCAGCTGTGATTACTACAATATCTGCTCCCGAAATATCATCTATATTATTGGTGCTCAACAGTTCAGTCTTAACTCTCAAGGCTGCTAATGCGTGCCTAATTTCATGCTCAAATTTCTCTGGTAACTCTGGAACTACATCGTAAAGCATTACTTCGTCTGCATACCCGTTAACTATTGTATTATAAGCTATAGTTTGACCTACTCTTCCCACTCCTATAAAGGCTACTTTTACCATAGCCTAAAATCTACGTTAGAAAGATTTAAACTTAACCAATTTAAATAAAACAATACAATACCTTACTTTGCACATTTATTAGCATAGTATTATAGAATGATCTTGTATAAACAGTGTTTGTAAAAATAAAGTACTTTAATATAAATAAGGAGAAGATTATTGACAATTATTAAATTTTTAAGTTGTACCAGTAATATGACTACATGGAACTCTCCGATACAATAGCGGAGTTCGCATCTTCCGTAACTAAAGTAAGTGATGACGTGGTAAAAGAAGTAAAGAAGCGCGTTCTAGATAGTATTGCAGTAGCTTTAGCATCTATAAACTCTCAACCTGCTAAAGTTGCCCAAGAGACAGCTAAGTACTTCCCTGGAGAAGCTCCTATGCTAAATGGAATGAAAGCAAGCCCAGATTTTGCCTCCTTCTACAACACACTGTTAATCCGTTACCTTGATTTTAACGATACTTATCTTAGCCTTGAACCACTTCACCCAAGTGATATGATAGGAGGATTACTTACATTGGCATCAATATTTGATTTGAAGGGTGAGGACTTAATCAGAGCCATTGCAGTGGGTTATGAAGTTGGAGTGAATCTTTGTGACACAACCTCATTAAGAAAGAAGGGCTTTGACCATGTAAATTTCTTAGGAATAGGTGCTGCTGCTGGAATGGCTAATCTATTGTCCTTAGATAAGGAGAAGGCTAAGAATGCAATTTCACTTACCATAGTTCCACATGTCGCACTTAGAGAGACAAGAAGTGGAAAGCTATCCATGTGGAAAGCAGGAGCCACAGCAGAGGCAGTAAGAAATGCTGTTTTTGCCACGCTTATGGCAAAGAACGGATTTACTGGACCTGAGCTACCATTCTCTGGGGTGTTCGGTTTCTCCACGATTATAGCTAAGGACATGGATTCTTCTAAGTTCAAATTAACAGAGGGTAAGGCTATACTAAGAACCATGTTGAAGAAATACCCAGTGGAATACCACGCTGAGGCACTTGTTGAGGCTGGTATGAAAATAAATTATGAGGGAGAGATAAAGAAGATAGTTGTAGAAACGTATGAGGCTGGTAAGAGTATTTTAGCAGATACTGAAGACAAATGGAAGCCTAGAAATAAGGAAACTGCAGATCACAGTATACCTTTCATAATCACCGTTACACTCCTTAAGAAGTACCTATGGTTGGATTCATACAATCTAATTGGTTATAAGGAGTTAGAAGAGCTGATGAAGAGAGTGGAGGTTGTAGAAAGAGAAGATTACACAAAGGTTTATGCTAGAGAATTACCCACAAAAGTAACGGTGATTACAAGTAAGGGAGAATATTCTGCAGAAGTTAGAGTGCCTAGAGGACATTACGCTAATCCTATGAGTGAGGATGAAGTTGTAGAAAAGGCTAAAAAGTTGGGAATGTCAGAAAAACAAATAAATTCAGTTTTACAGTTAGACACAATTAAGGTGAGAGAACTTGTCAGAGCTATTAAGGAAGGCTGACTTTTTATTAATTCCCGGGGTATTTAATCCATTTACTGCCCTTCTAGCTGAGCAAGTTGGATTTAAAGCAGTTTACCTTTCAGGCGGTGCATATACCTCTTCCCTCGGTATGCCAGATTTAGGCATAATAACACTCGATGAATTAGCCTGGATTATAAGGAGAATAAGGGAAGTCACTGACATACCAATAATTGTTGATGCAGACACTGGGTTTGGGGAAGTCTTAAATGTATATAGAGCCGTAAAAGTTTTAGAAAGTGCAGGAGCTAATGCAATTCAGATAGAGGATCAAGTTTTACCCAAAAAATGCGGTCACTTGGATGGTAAAGAAGTTGTGCACCCAAGGGACATGGTATCTAAAATAAAAGCAGCACTTAAAGCCCGTAAGGAAATGCTAATTATAGCCAGAACCGACTCTAGGGCAGTGAATGGTCTTGATGACGCAATTCAGAGGGCAAAGACATACCTAGAGGCTGGCGCAGATATAATATTCCCTGAGGCTATGGAATCTAAGGATGAGTTCCAAAAGTTCGCTAAGGAGGTAAAGGCACCTCTTTTGGCAAACATGACAGAATTTGGAAAGACGCCATACATTACAGCCAAGGAGTTTAGAGAGATGGGATACAAATATGTAATATTCCCTGTTACTATATTTAGAGTTGCAGCAAAGGCAATGAAGGATGCGCTTGAAGTCTTGATGAAGGAAGGAACCCAGAAATCTCTCTTGGATAAGATGATGACTAGGAAAGAGCAGTATGAGGTTATTAAATATTACTCTTATGAGGATTTAGATAAACAACTTGCAAAAGATTTATAGTTTACTAAATGGATATAAATAAACATGAAGAGTTATATTACAAGCATGTTAATTTTTAAAGATAATTTTTTCTATGAAAAGTTAGGTAAAAACTATTTTAACTATTTAAGAGATCCAACATTTCACACAATTTACAAAAGATACTCATTAAACCTTGACAAATCTGGTAAAATTAAGGGAATCATTTCAACTAGAGATTTAATCAGAGAAGTAAACATAAATCATGTAAGAGGGGATTAAATACGTCAGTAAGCAGAGGATTAGAAGATGTATACATAAAATCAACTAGTTTAACCTACATTGATGGTGTAAATGGAGTATTAAGGTACAGAGGTTACAGCATAGAAGATTTAGCAAAATATTCTACCTATGAGGAAATTATCTACCTAATGCTTTATGGAGAACTTCCTAAAAAATCAGATCTCCAGAGAGTTAAAAATAAACTAGATGAGAGCTTCGAAGTACCTGACCAGGCAATAAACCTAATTTACTCACTACCTAAAGAATCAGAGACTATTGGCTTAATGGAAGCGGCTTTTGGAGTACTTGCAGCAATTTATAACCCTACCTGGGAGAAGGCTAAAAACAAGGATATAGCAATAGAGATCGTAGCGAAAACAGCTACAATATTAGCAAATATTTATAGGGCTAAGGAGGGATTGAAACCAAGAATACCACAACCTAGTGAGAGTTTAGCTAGGAGCTTTTTAGAGGCAGCATTTGGAGGACATGTAGAGGACAAGAAGGTAAAAGCCATGGACATTGCATTAATACTCTACACTGATCATGAAGTTCCTGCATCCACAACAGCTGGACTTGTTGCAGCTTCCACATTATCAGACCTTTACTCTTGCATAGTTGCAGCCCTCTCAGCATTAAAAGGTCCATTACATGGAGGAGCTGCTGAGGAAGCCTTTAAGCAATTTGTAGAAATAGGTTCTCCTGAAAAAGTAGATGAATGGTTCAAAACCAATATTCTAGATAAGAAAAAGAGATTAATGGGGTTTGGACATAGAGTTTATAGGACTTTTGATCCAAGAGGAAAAATATTCAAGAAGTATGCGGAGGAATTAGCTAGTGGGAATGAGCAAGTTAAGAAGTATCTTGACATTGCTGAAAGACTTGAAAAGTTAGGAGTAGAAACATTCTCAGGTAAAGGAGTCTATCCAAATACAGACTTCTACTCAGGGATTGTATTTTATGGCATAGGCTTCCCAATCTACATGTTCACAGGAATATTTGCGCTGTCCAGAACTTTAGGATGGTTGGCTCATTTTATTGAATATGTGGAAGAGCAACACAGGCTAATAAGACCCAGAGCCCTATATGTAGGACCATCGCAGAGGGATTACGTACCATTAGAAAATAGAGGTTAAATTTTCTCAAGCCTCTCTTTTTTATTATTCGCTTCAAACTGTATTGTAACATGTGTAATCCCAAATTTTTCCCTTAGAACTTTTTCTGCGTACTCCCTTTTTTTATCAAGTTCTCTCAAAGTTAGGTCAGGGTTCTCTCTTACATGAAGTGTAGCTACATTTAAATGATCACATATGGACCATACATGGATATGATGAACTTGTGGAAAGATAGATTGTAATTCAGTTTCCACGCTTTTTGTGTCAATAGGTGATTTCTCCATCAAGATGTTATAAGAGAACTTTAAAGGACTTAGTGATGTAATTACAAGGACTCCATTTAAGATATACGCTGAAACAGGATCAATGAAGTATATTTTCATAATAATAATAAGTAAGGATGAAATAACAGCTAATATATATGCTAGCGAGTCTTGGATCGCATGTAGTTTACTTCCGCTAACCCTTCCCTCTTCACTCTTATCGGTGGAGGCTACAAGAGATAAAGAGAGGGCTATAGAAGAAGAGATTAGAACTAGTAAGAAGTCTCCTCTTGAGCCTTCAATTAGCTCAACGGTAGAGATATACACACTAAAGACGCTTCCTGCTACTACGGTGAATATGTTGAATAATGAGCTTACAATTTCGAGTCTATGCAATCCGTAAGTGTATTTACTGTCAATCCTGTCAATAATCCTTAATGCATAGAATGCAAAAGCTATGGGGATTAGATCCACTAACGAGTGGATAAATTCAGTGAATAATAAAGCACTATTAGCAAATATGGAGGTAATCAATAGACTAGCGGTGATCAATGAGAAACAAATTAGTATTCTTATCACGTTATCTCTACGATATATATTATGTTGTTCTTGACTTAAAATTTCTTCTTCGGGAAATCCTAATAACAATCCACATGGGGGACGATCTCGCTGTCAGTCCTATATATGATCATAAAATCACTATCTGTGCTTAGGACTAGAATGTTATCAATATTTTAAATAGAAAATACATAAATAAATACTAAGTCGACATGATGTAAAATCATATCTTTAATTGGTCGAGCTGAAAGGAGAAGTGAAATATAATAGCTAAAAACATCTACATACATCTTATTTATTTCTAAAAATAATTCAGCCTTTAGAATTTAATTTTGTATGACTTTCCTGACTATCTTATTCCATAAGATAAACTATATTAGTTTTCATGGTTAGTCTCTCTCTATACTTCCTTTTTAATCTGACGGATAAAGACAGGAAAACTTTATTATTACAGACTTTATAGATATTGATTATGGCATCAATTTCTAACCTAATAATACTTTTAATAAGTTTTTTAATAGGTTGGATAATACTGTCAATTCCAGTGTGGCTAGCATCTAAGGCAGTATCAAGAAGATCCAGTTTTGGAAACGCAATGATTGTGAGTTTAGTATCGATAGTAGTATACGTGGTTCTTTCAACTTTCCTACATTTCATAGGAGCTATAATAGGTATAATCATAATATTATTAATAATTAGAGAAATATACAATGTAGGATGGGGTGGAGCTATAGTAATTGGAGTGTTGTCACTAGTAATATTTGTTATTATTGCTCTAATATTGGGTGCACTGCATTTAGCCTCTTTACTGATATAGTAGGTTGTTCTAAAGCTTTTTCAAAAATCTCAAGTTTTTAGAGATATATCTTGAGTTAAGAAAAAGTTTACCACCAAACAATTTTTTTATTAAAAACTGAACAAATATATAGGGTGAGTTATTAAACAGTCTTCAGTTTTATCCCCTTAATAAAATATTTAATCCCTTCTCTGATACTCTTTTTAAAAGAAAGTTTATAACATCTGAATACGATTCTCTTTTTAATGTATGACATAATCCTCACATCAGATAGAGGATCCTTCACAGATTACGGTGGAACTAGTGTACTAGGATATGTGGCATGCATGCCAGCTAGACTAGTTCCAAGAGTTTTTATGAACAGGTTCTTCACTCCCCCTGTACCAACTGATAAAGATGGCAGAGCACTGTTTGCTCCATACGCCATAAGAAAAATCGAGGCATTACTCACAAATTCAGGATTTAATGTAATTACAGTACCTCCAGAAAAGTTAAAGAAATTTGCGAAAGAAACTAAAATAATAGGAATCACAGCCCACGATCCATATGGCTTAAACCCAGTGAGTGCAAAGTTGAGTTTCATATTTGGCGGAGGTCCTACTTGGACCGCCCAGTTCTTCGACGAGTTTGGAGAGGAGATAAAGAGTTTAAAGGAGAAATATAAAATCAAAGTGATTGCAGGAGGTCCAGGAGCTTGGGAACTGAGTCTTAAAAAACCTGATTGGATAGATACTGTTTTTGTAGGAGAGGCAGAGGTAGATCTTCCACCGTTAGTTAAGTCAATTCTTGATGGAAATGAACCACCATCAATAGTTAGAGGAAGAAACCCAAAGCTGGATAAAATTCCTCCAATACAAAATCCTGCTAGGTTAGGGGAGGTTCAGGTAACAAGGGGTTGCCCTAGGGGTTGTAGGTTCTGTTCAATTACCCCAGAGACTTTCAGATCAATACCTATAGACGTCATAAAGAAAGAAGTAGAGATAAATATGAAAGGTGGGTGGAGGAGGGTAGAGTTTATTACAGACGACATCTTGCTTTATGGATCCCAAAAGTTGAGGACTAATCATGATGCCATAGTAAATCTGTTCTCAGAAGTTATGAAGATGGGGGTTGACGGAATATGGTTCCCACACATATCGGCACCGGCAGTTAGGGAAAGCCCTAAGACTGTAAAGGCTATGTCAGAAATAGCTTCATATAATTTCGATAGAGCTGCAGCTCCCGTGGTTGGTCTAGAGAGTGGGAGTCTGAAGATAATTGAAAAGTACATGCCTGCTAAAGCCTTCCCATGGACTCCCAGGGACTGGAGAGATGTAATCTTGGATGCCACAGCAATAATGAATGACAATTACATCTATCCGTGCTACACTATGACAATAGGTTATCCTGAGGAGACTGAAGAAGACGTGGACCAGAGTATCAGCCTAGTCCAGTCATTGATAGACCATAAACTGGTAACATGGATATTCCCGTTACCTGTGATTCCAATCTCAACAACTTACATCTCCAAGAATCCATACCCTAAGCCGGAGAAGCTTCCTAAAAACTATTGGGATTTGTTATATCTAGCATGGAACTATGATCTGAAAATTACTAGACAGCTAATCCCTGTAATAACAAATAGCATGAGAAATAAACTGGTGAGGAAGATAGTTCAAACCATGATCGATAAAATATTCTCCAGTATAGACTTTGTGTTCATGCAATTGAAAGAAACAAAAGGAGAACACGCTAAGATTTACTCGCAGGTTAACTTAAACAACCTCACTGGAGTCCTGAAATCAATATATTGGCTCATCAGACTTACCGCAAAGCCTCTAAAGAGCGAATAACGTCTTTCAATGTCTTAATATCCGTACCATAGAATCCAAACCTATCCAAAAGAATTCCCCTTTTTAGCGTTGCCCTCTTAGCTCCCTGTATATCCATTTCAGCAATATCACCTAAGTGAAAGTCTGGCTCGCCTAATTTCTCCCTAACATATGTGAAAATTTTTGGATTTGGTTTAACGACCCCTACTTCAAAGGAAAATATTAGGATGTCAAGATATTTATGGAGACCTAACGAGTATACTACATTTCTTGCCCTAGGAGTGGCATTTGAAACTAGAGCTGTTTTATAACCTTCAGATCTAAGGTACTCTAGGAAATCTATGGCATCATCATAGATGTGGTATTCACTACCTCTTGATATAGATGAAATTTTCTTTGTTAACTTCTCATTAGATGGGTCTAAGCCCAACTCATAGAGGAAGTCTTTTACATCAAATGGGTTTACACCATTATCGTCAGGAAAATTGAACTTCGAGAGACTCCTTACGTAAGCTCTATATACTTTTGATAGACTTAGATTGTATCCGTTGTCTCTCAAAAAATCATATATCAGTTGGTATCTTCTCGGCTCAAATGCTACCAACGTATCTCCTAAATCTACGCATGCTATTTTGTCCATATATAAAATGTAAACGTTTAGCTTTTATTTTGACATTCTCTAGTAGAATTTATGTTTAAGGGTAAAAACGTAGTTATAACTGGTGGAACTAGGGGCATAGGAAGGGCTATAGCTGAGAGGTTTAACTCCTTAGGTGCTAAGGTATTTGTGCTCTACGCATCTTCGGAGAGCCAAGCAAAGGAATTGGAAAGTAAAGGAATCGTCACAATCAAGTGCAATGTGTCAAAAAGGGATCAAGTTATAGAGGCTTCCAAAAAAGTAAGGGAGATTACAAACAACGTAGATGTAATCGTAAATAATGCTGGGGTTATGTACACTATGCCATTTGAAGAGTTTGATGAGGAAAAATACAGGAGAATGATGGATATTAACTTGAATGGAACGATCTACGTAATCCACACTTTTCTGCCTTTTATGAAGGAGAGAGGAGGCGTAATCGTAAATATAGCCTCAAATGCTGGAATTGGAACATCTGCTGTTGGAACGACGTTCTATGCCATAACTAAATCTGCTGTTATAATGTTAACCAGGAGACTAGCCTTTGAGTTAGGCAAGTATAACATTAGAGTTAATGCTGTAGCTCCAGGATGGGTGGAGACTGATTTAACGGTTTCGGGGAAGAGTCCTGAAGAGACTGAAAAAATTAAACAGTGGTTTAGGGATAGGACGGTACTACACACTACCGGGAGACCAGAGGACATAGCAGGTATAGTCACCTTCCTATCTAGCGATGATGCCAAGTACATCACTGGACAAGTGATAGTAGCGGATGGAGGAAGAATTGATTATTTAACACACAGCTTGTAAGTTAGGTAAAAAGATTGTGAAATTAAGACCCACTTTTTTACAAGTTAGTATATTATAGGTCTTACCTTAAGTCTAACATAAGGGGTATAGGCACCATGATTCTCATCAACCATAACACTTCTACCATCCTTGCTCACTGCATCAATTGTCAATAGCTCTTGAAGTGGAATCGCTATCTCCCTCACTACCACTCCTTTTCCCTTAAATATGACTGTTCTTGGAAATAGCCTAATACTATTTTTCACTATTTCACTCCTTTTAACACCTGAGATAAGTATCCAATCTCCTTTAGTATCTTCGATCATCTCCTTAACATTCCAGCTACCATTACTGACCTCTAAGTTAAAGTAGTCTGGTTTAGGTATGAACCCCCTTGCATTTCCGGGCTCAACTTTCTTTGTAAACGACGTCCCAAGATATGACGAGACAGTACCGTCAGCGATAATCTCCTTCCTCTTGGTAGGATAGCCCTCGTCGTCAAAAACTGAAAAGCCAAGTAGATAATTATTCAAGGGGTTATCATATACTGAAATCTCATCTGATAAGATCTTCTCTCCAAGTCTTATTCTAGGTTGGTCTCCCTTCAAAAACTCAACTAGGTTATGAAAGACATGTGCTGATGCCTCTGGGTCTAATATCCCGTAGACCCTGCCTAAATTCCACACCCTCTCCTCTAAAACGTTAAATCTTATGGATTTTAAAAAGTCCAGCGAGATTTTTACCTCAAGTGGACTTCCCACATATCCGAACTTCATATCACCTATACTTACGTAATTGAGAACTTTCTCCTCAACACAAACGTGTTCATCATCCCTTATTTGTCTGCGAACTTTCTTTATGACAATTGTAGCTTCATCATCATTTATCTCCCTTATTCTCTCAAAATCCTTTACACTTGGATGTGTAAAGGATGAACATCCCCCTGTGACTCCTCTTCTGGGAACTTTAACAACCCTGTTTTCCGTGAAGTTCCCCTGAGGAGTGAAGTTAATTATTTCCTCTTCAACCTCGTAAATCACATATTTACACTTTTACGCGACAGTTGATAAGTTTTATGGCGAAAAATTTAAATACTGTGACTGTGTATTACAGTATGACATGTCTGACAAGTCATCTGAAGAAGAGAAAAAGAAAAGTGTAACAATAAGGGGAATAGATCAAGACCTTTATGAGAAAATGGTAAATTTCGCAAGAGATAGTGGAAGAACTGTAGGGGAGGTAATGAATCAGGCGATGAGTAGTTTTCTAGGAGTAGCAAGTGAAACGGCTAACGTCATAGACCAAACGTTGCAGAGGGCTAAAGAAACTGGTAGATCGTTTGTGGAGGGATTTAATGAAGCTAGAAAAGGGGTTACAGTAATTGCTGATTTGGACGATCTTACATTATCTAAAGAAGAAATAATAAACCATGGTAAACAGTTATCATTTAGGAACATTAAGCGTTTAACTTTTCCCGATATAGATGAGCAGACTTTTGAAAATTATATAGTGTCTATTGTGTCTGTAGATGAACTTAATATTCCAAAAAGCTTGAATAAATTAAAGGTTCTTCAGAGAAGCCGTTTCGTCAAAAGGATAGTTCAGAGTAACACATAATACATTATAGCTGATACCAGTATCACAAGTCCACAAAATATCCATAACGCGAGATAGCTGAAATCTACTAATATAAAAGATGCGAGAATAGGCGAGATTATTCCGCTAGTCTGCCAGAAGAAGTTAGAAATACCTGAGACGCTACCAGCCTTATTCCCACCTATCATAGCTACAGCCGAGGAATTGGCAGGGGTTATCACAAATCTAACGAAACCCATAACAGCAGCAATTATCAGTATGTAAATATAATTTAGAGAAATTGGTAAGATGATTGTAAGTATACCGTAAACCCCTTCGAATAAACTTAGGGATTTTATAGGACCGAACCTCTGTATTATAAAACCTGCCATTATGGTTGACGGAATTCCGGTTAAAGCTAAGAGTGAATATGCTAATCCTGCAAAGTAATCGTTCAAACCTGTGTACAGAAAGTACTTATAAGCGTATAACGCAATAGTCCAATAAGATAAAAAGAACAGAAAACCAGCAACACTAACAACTAAGACCCTTCTATCTTTGATTACTGAAAAAGATAATTTGTTGTTATTTTTATTATCTAAATCCTTTTTCACATTACCCAGTTTGAGATATGATAGTCCTAACACTAAGGATATCAGAGCTATCATGTAATATGGTGCTCTCCAGCCAAGGTCAATAGTCATCGCAGGCAAAGCTAAACCAGATATTACAATCGACAATGGCCAGGCTAGGCTATAGTAGCTTATAGCCTTATTTAGCTCGTTCTTTGAAAACGTGGCTGTGAGAATTTTTATCGTCACAGGGTATATCCAACCTGCGCAAAATCCCATCATAAAACTGGATATATACAACATGAGTATAGTCTGAGCTATACCAGAGAGTAAGGAGGACACAAAAAGCCCTATTAGAGATAGCAATGCAATCAAGTTAGGTTTGAAAATATCTGAAAGTAGTCCCGACGGAATTTGAACTATAACGTATGCTATGAAGAACAACGAGAATATAAGTCCATTTTCAAACTCATTCGGTTTTAAGGTGGAATAAACACTCACTATGCTCCAAGCTACTCTGGCAAAATAGCCTAGAAAAAAGGAGGATGAAGTTATGAAGACAATTACCCACTTATTCAAATTATACTCACCAACGGTAAAATTATTGGAACTGCAATAGTCAATATGACTCCACTTACCATGGCTCCTATCATATACTCATTTCCCAAAACTTCCACATATAACGGTAGAGTAACGTCCATAGAGGTTGCACCACCTACTGCTATTGCTCCCACAGGGGTAGGTCTAAACTTCAGGAAAATGGGGACTAAGACGAAGGCTAATTGCTCTCTCAGGAAATTAACCAAAAACCCAATTATTCCAGCCACTGGACCATAATATCTTGCTACGAAAGGACCAGTATATGAATACCACCCTGATCCTAACATAATCATCAAGCCTTCCTTTAAATTAATTACGGGGGAGATAATTAAGGCTACAAGGACTGCACTAATTACGTCTATAATAACAGCGAATATAGCTACCTTACTCATCTTCATTAACGTCTTCAGACTAATAGCGCTCCCTACATCAATTCCTATAACTAATGCAAGAATGTACAATTCATAATCTATAATATTGCCAAAAGGAATGTTAACCCTTAGTAATAGCCCAACCACGAAACCTAAAACTAATGGGATCAGGTATTTTGCTTGGACTTTCCAATTGACTTTTGTAGCGAAGGTTACATTTAGTCTGGAGACAGTAAATAATCCTAGGGCGTAAGTGACCACAGTTATCACTAGCGCAAGAAGAAGTGATAGTAATATAGAATCGACCAACTCAATTCCAGCTATCTGAGATCCTCCCCAAAATGCTATAGTAAATATCACTGTCAATATTATTGCGTCTGAGACCCCCTTAGGTAATTTTATGTATCTCCCTAGTATCAAAGCGATAACATATACAGAAATAAAAACTTCAGTGAACACTTTCAATAGTCCTTATCAGAAGTATAAATTTTTGACTCATAACAGATTTTTAAAATGATCCCATGCAATGCTACGTCATGAAGTTTCTGAAAAGGTTCAAAGAAGAGAATGACATTCATTCCAAGTATGAAGTGATATCCGAGTTGTTTGCCTCAAGAATAGGGAGAGTTTTAGGAATGCCTGTACTTGATTTAGAGGTCACCAGTGAGGGGATTATGATGGATTACTTACCAGATAGAGCCACATTTGAAGTGAAAAACCTGAAAGAGTTAAAGAGGGCTTTAGCCTTTGAGGAGTGGCTACTAAATATTGATTTAAAAGAGGATCATATTCTCTCCAAGAATAATTACGGATATATCATAGACCATGGTCATGTATTGTTAGCTTGGAAACCACTTTATTACGTTCAGGAAATATTGCACAAGCCTGTCACAAGGTTCAAGTTATGGTCAGATAAAGAAAGTTATTTGGAGGGAGTTGAGATAATTAAATCCTTAGATAAACAAAATAGGAATGTAATTCTCAAGGAGACAGTGAATGAGATAAGTGAGTTCTTTGAGGGTGTAGACTTAAGCGAATATTTGTATTTCAGTGAAAAAATTCTAGATTATAGAGAAAGGATACTAGATAGTCTGTTTATTGGCGAAGAAATACAACTGCAGCATTAGTATCAATTAAGTAGGGGGCAATCTTTCCCCAAATGATATAATCACTATTAATCCCTTCTCTTCCTAGAAACTCTACCTTAGCTGGCGTATTCTCCATGACGTAGAACCCTTTCTTTGACACGACAGCTAAGCCCTTAATCAAAGGAGATACTATAATTTCAGTAGCATGTTTTACTAACTTTATTTCATAAGTACCACTCTTATCATAAACGCGGAAAAGCCTTGTGTAGAGCTCAGGGGAGATTATCGTAACAGGGTCAGTGTAGCCGTTTGTCTCTAGGATCTGTATTCCTCTTATTACATCGTTTGCAATACTACCTGGAATATCCCAATCTGATGCTTTTTCTTTCCTACCCCTTTCTATAATGGACAATGGATGCTTGGAGAGTAACAATTCATCTTCCATAAGGGAGTACTTTACCCCTGCTCTATGTATGATATTTAAAGTCCTGTTTACAGGTAAGTCACTTCTAATTTTGAATTCCACACTCAAATATTCTATCTTATAAAGTTGCGAATCCATTTTCTGTGTGACTTCCCTCTCAGTCTCCTCAAAATCAAACAGAGAGATGCTTTCATCAGGGTAGCTCCTCAAAGTCCCAGCGTATCTTATTTTTCTTTGCTTTAAAGCCTCATAAACTATCTCCTCCACAGAGGGTTCCTTCTGATAACTATCATTTTTGTCCTCTTTATGCTCACTGTCCTTATCATCATTCCCTTGTCCATGCGGAATTGGTATTTCATTTCCGCTTCCTATAAGCTCTGATGCTTCCTTCCAACCCTTAACTATGTAATCAAAATCCTCTTTACTAACCTCATACAGTAGCCTTAGAAATTCTCCAAAATGAGCTATTTCCTCTTTCGCAATGTCTTCATGAACCTTCTTAAGATGTTCGTTCTCAAAAAGCTTACCCTGTTGAAGATAGTAGTTTATTGCGTCCAACTCTGCCATCAAAGCTCCTCTTAGCGCTCTTACTTCTTCCTCTTTATCTAACTTTTCTTTCCTCGCTTGCACAGACGGATCAGAAGAGAACATATTTATAATATGATCTATTTACTTAAAAGGCTTTACGGAAAACCTCTCTTATATTTTGAGTTATTTTTAGAAGAATTACAAACGTAGTAGGTTAAAGAGTGAGGGTGATTACTTATAAACTATCTAGAGAAACGATTCAAAAATTGATATGTTGAATTCTCGTTATAGGATAAAGCGCATTTAGATTAGTTTCTATAAATTTATATAATGAGGAAAGCTCACCCTTTACGGTATGGGTGAAGTAAGGTCATGTAATAAGTTTATATAATTCCTGAAAAATGCTAGATCTGTGAAGTTACAAAAGTTCATTATAATTCTTTTATCCTCTATTGTAGCCTTTGGAGTTATAAATTACATACTGAGAGTACTTCAATCTAGTCAGTTAAATAATGGAATTTTTACTCCTGATAATATTCTTTGGATAAGACTTGGCTTAATTCTGGCGTTAGGTTTCCTCTTGAGTTGGAGCCTAGGGGAAGTAGTTAGAGAGATAAAGATACCAAACGTTGCGTATCAAATAGCGACAACTGTGAAAATACTTGGCTACATAATTACTATAGTTGTAGCAATATCAACACTAGGGGTAAGTGCTTCTACAGTGTTGGCTAGTGGTGTATTTGGAGGATTAGTTATAGGTCTAGCCTTACAACCTATTCTAGGTAACTTCTTCGCTGGAATACTGATAATATTAACAAGATACATTACCGTAGGGGATCAAGTGAGAATTCTTAGCTCACAAATACCTTATGGTGTTGCGTCACTTCCTGCATATAAGTACTTTTCTACGGAGAGAATAGATACAGGTTATAAAGGAACAGTAGTTGACATAGACCTGTTCTTCACCCGAATTATAACAGATGACGGTAATGAGTTAAGAGTTCCAAATCTAGTTGTTTTAAACTCTTCTATTCTTGATTATACAACGAGATTTTCAGACCAAAAGGTATTTGGTTTGAGAGTCGAATTTCCGCTTAGCCTAGGGGTAGAAGAGATCGAAAATGCGGTAAATCAGGTTGTAAAAGACTATGAAGTGGAAAATGGTCCCTACTTTAATGAACAATTTGACAAAGAGTATGTGGCAGTCCTAGTAAGGATAAAAGTGAGAAATGGGGAGGATTGGAGGAAAGTAAAATCTGAGGTATTAAAAAGACTCTTAAAAGTGAGGCAGGAAATGATAATTAGACAACAGAAGACTCAGAATAATTCCTCAAACAATCTAGTTAAATGATAATGGCTAAAATAGATGATAAAAACAAGAGGATAAGTGATGCTAGAAATGAGAGAAACAGGAATATTATACCGAAATCTCCAACTACAGGTCTTAAATACAACATAAATGTCAGTAGTAATGGAAAGGGATTCATATATTACTCTAAACCTGAGAAATTTATAAAACTAGCTTAATATTTGAGATATAATTCTTGATTTGAGTTCGTCCTCAACTTCATAAAACATTGTTTCCAAAATTACCACTCAAGACTTAGAGGAAGTAAGGGAATTATCATAATCGAAAGCCTCCTAAAGCCATTCTAAAGATACGCTACATTCATTTGATTTAATGAACTGACTGTAGAATCAACTATAAATAGCTTATCTCCTCTCTCATCTCCTTCCACAAAGACAGTCAAGACCACATTCAACCTCTTCACCTTCAAAATATTTATTAAATCGAACTTATGATCCTTAACTATCCTATAACCATAGCTTTGCAATAAAATCAACACTTCAGATCTATCGAATTCCTGCGTTACACTGGGTACAACCACCCTTGTACCTATCCTGGAGCCCTCTATTTCATTTAGCGCATCTACTATATTGCCTACTACCTTGTCCTTAGGTTTTACTGCATTATAGAAACTAATTGATAAAAATCTTTCATTTAACAATGCAGAGACCCTCTTGGTCGTGTCTATCAGTTTTATGTATCGTTTAGCCTCCTTAAACATAAAAGTACATGAGACGAATCCCAAGTCCTTAAGGGTGGGCTCAACTTCAACAGCCTCGTTTCCATTTAAAGGTAAATATGATCTTATTTTTCTATCCTCTACAGTCAAATGGTTAACTAGACCGGTTAAAACATCCCTAATATTCATTTTCTTATCCCTTTGGAGGGTAAAATACGTAATCTTCGTTTAGGATTAACTGTTGACTTACATATTCAGTTACCCTGAGTAAATCTTTCACCTCCAAAATACTATGTACTACAAATTTACTTGTAATGTATTTTTCACCAGAATTTCCTGGAAAGATAATAAATTAAGGTGTAAATAATCTAATTTAACAGAGGGGATAATAAGAAAAACTACTCCTCCAGTCTTATATAACAGTTTTAAAAATAAAAAATTTTGCTTTTAAATCCTTATTTAATCAGGTAAGAAGTCAGAATTTAACATTATAAATTTGTTCTTGATATAGTAAAACAGGAAATTGGGCTGTTGTCAGATTAGCCTTTTCAAGGTTCTCTTTATTCCTCACCATGATTAACACCAGTTTATGGAGATGGTGACTTGTAAATCTTTTAAGATCACACATAGCATCTATATGTCATGAGTATTGAAGTTAAAGAAATAGAGGGTTACCCTATAATGATTTATAGAAAGGATGGTAAAACTTATACTTGGTTAGCTGGGTGCCCTCACAAGAGAAGACCTATTCTTGAAAAAGGCGTTGAAATATTTGATGATAAGATAAAGTGTCCATTCCATTATGCTGTTTTCAGCCTTATTACGGGAGAAATGCTTAAGGAACCAGAGTCAAAGACAAGTTGTGGAAGTAACTGCAGGTTAATTCAGGTCAAGATTACGGACAAGTTGGAGTTCTCTGGTGAGCCCTTTATTCCAACCTTGCCAAGTAAGAAGGGTTAATAGATTACACTAAAAAATCATCTGTTAAACTAATACTTTCTTAGCAGGTTCTTATTCTGTGTCTATAAATACTCCCATATGCCTTTCCCTCTATAATTATACACTATAGTCTTATACGTAGTTACATCCTCAATCGTGTAACCTATTCCCTCTCTTCCTATTCCGGAATCCTTGCGTCCACCGAACGGGAAGTAACCTATACCGTGCCTAGGGAAATCATTAATATACACTGCACCTACTTCCAAGAACCTTATTGCTCTCCTTATCTCGTTTATGTCACTACCAAATATTGCTGCGTCTAACCCGTACCTTCTCTCGTTAGATAAACTTATTGCCTCGGAGATATCATTTACCTTTACTAAGACAGCTATAGAAAGGAAAACTTCTTTCTTATATAGATAGAGGTCTTTCACCTTACTTTTATCAGCCTCTACAAGAGTTGGTTCTATATATGTGGGACCCAGTCTTTTACCCCCATAAAGGATTACTCCTCCCTTCTCGACCACGTCTTTCAAAGAGAACTCGAACTCATCCACAGTTTTCGAATCAATAATTGGACCCATATTTACATTTGGATCTCTAGGATCCCCAACTTTAATTTTCTTTAATTCTTCTATTAGAGCCGATTTTAGTTTTTCGTATATTTCACTCTCTGCGAAGATGAATTTTATGGAGTCACATCTTTGTCCTGAATAACTAGTTATTCCTGTTACGATCTTTTGGGCTGTAGAAGCTATGTCTGCGTCTCTCATAACTATTACGGAATCTCCACCCCCTAGCTCCATTATGTATTGTTTTATGCCTCCAACCTTCATAATGTGCTCCCCAGTCTCAGTGCTTCCTGTTATGGAGATGACGCTTAACCTCTTATCTTGGATCACCTTGTCCATTTCCTTCCCTGGCAGGGTTATCACTGCCAAAGCATTCTTTGGAAATCCTGCAATTTCAGCCAGCTTTGCAAACATTATAGCAGGAATAGGAGTTGAGATAGCCGGTTTTAGTACGAAAGCGTTCCCTGCTACAGTTGAGTACACAAACTTGTTCACCACATCGAAAAGTGGGTAATTAAATGGGGTTATAGCCAATACAATTCCCAATGGTTCCCTCCTTATTATAGCCTCAGACTCTAAGCTCTCACTACTCCAGTCGCCTGGAACGTACTCGCCATAAAGCTTTCTCACGTCCAGGTCAGCCCTTAAAAGTCTCTCAATTGACGCATTTACCTCTCCCCTAGCAGAAGATACCGTTTTGCCGTTTCCTACTACTAATACTTGGATGAAATCTTCCCTGTACTTATCCAAGAGGTTTGCAATTCTATCGTACAATTTTAGCCTTTTCTCCCCTGGAATGTCCCTAATTTCCCATCTCCCTTTATAGTGTATATTTGCTATGACAGAGTCTATCATTTCGTAGTTGAGCCTAGGAACTCTTGCGTACACCTCTAGATCTATTGGGCTCTTCACGTTTTCAAAGTCCTTTGAAGATGCCCAAGTACCTGCTAAAAAAGTCTTAAAATGAGGTACGCCATCTGAGTCAATTGTGTAGAGGTCTTGAAACTCTTTAGATAATTCATTTAACTTTACCATACTGGTTATAATATAATATGCTGATTTTTTACTTTTTCATCTCTGCTAGGAACTCCTCTATTTCCTTTGTCGAGGGGAGGTTCTCTTGATCCCCTCTTATCATCACATTAAGAGTGGAGGCCACAATTGAATAATCCAGTGCTTTTTTTACATTAAACCCTTTTAGATATAGTGATAGAAATGTTCCTCCTAAAGCGTCCCCTGCCCCAATGACATCTTCAACCTGAACCTGGTAACCTGGAGAAAAGTAAATACTTCCATCAGAGTATACCATTGCGCCTCTGGCTCCTAACTTCATTACGACTATCCTAGAATAATTTGATAAAATCTTTAGAGCCTTCTCGGGATCAGACTCACCTATGATGATCTTCGAATCATCAGGATCGGTTATCAAAAAGTCTGGTTTAAACTCATTCAGCAACCTCATAATTTCACTCTTAGCCTTCTCAGCACTCCATAACCTCAACCTAATGTTTGTGTCAAATGACCTAATTTTAGCTAATGAAAAAGCCCTGAAAACAGCATCTCTAGCCGTATCTGATATGGCTAAGGTTATTCCTGAGGAATGCACAATGTCAGCACTCTTAATGTAATTCTCGCTCACATCCTCTGGGGAGAGTCTACTACCTGCACTTCCTTTTCTGAAGTATAACATTGAGCTCCTATTGGGAACAGGGTGACTCCTCTGAACAAAATAAATCCCTGTGAAAGACTCTGGATCCACTTTTATTCCACTAACATCAACTCCTTGCCCCCTTAACCACTCTATAATGTTATAACCAAACTCGTCATCTCCCACTCTCGCAATAATCCCGCACTCATTTCCTTGCTTAATAAATGCTATACAGTAATTGGCTTCACTACCCGCTATGTGCTTTTCAAAGTAGTTTATATGTCTTAAGGGACCAACTGCAAGAGCATTGAACTGGACAAGGATTTCCCCAAGAGCTATTAACTTAACCATGATTAAACTATTAATGTACCAGTTCTTGAATCTTTCTCTTTAAAGGCTCTATCTCTCTTTTTAAGGATAGTGCCTCCTCATCTGTAAGAGGAAATATTGGAGGTCTGGGATATCCAACATCATAACCTTGGAACTCATTAACTAACACATAAATTGCTGAGATCGAACCGTATTTTCTCAGTATGTCCGCTAACCTGTTTATCAACTCCTGAAGCCTCAAGGCGTCGTCTAACTTACCTTGCTTTATTAAATCCCTTTGCTTAACAATTACCTCAGGTATGAAGTTCGTAAAGGATGCAACCACTCCATCTAAAGACAACAAAGAGTAGTATATCAAGGTGTTTGAACCGTTATATACTTTTACTCCAGGTAAGTTCAACTTGTACTCTAACGAATGAGCTAAATCTTGATTAGTGTCCTTAATGCCCTTTACTGGAAGAGATTTCAGTATTGATGGTGGTATGTCGTAACCAGTGGCTGCAGGGTAGTTGTATATATAGAGAGAGTGAGAGGAAATCCTTGCTATTTCCTCATAATATTTAGCCAGAAACTTTTCTGGTAGTCTGGGGAAGTAATAGGGGGAGTGTGAAGAGACTCCCAAAATATCCATTTCATTTGAAAATTTTACCAGCTCCATGACGTCATTAAGATTAAGACTACCCACCTGAAAGATAAGTTTGTGAGTAACATCATAAAGGGCATTTAAATTCTGCCTCTTCTCGTCCTTAGATAAGGCAGGACCGAGACCAGTAGTTCCATTAACGAAAATTGCGTCAATACCCTTCTCAAGTAGGTTCTTTGCATGTGTTTTTAGTGCATCTACATTTACTTTACCTTGTTTATCGAAAGGTGTAATGATAGGTGAAATTATTTCCATAAAAAGAGTAGTTGTAACTAAATAATAAAAGCTTACTATAAAAAATAGATGATTGAGTTTAAGGCTGACTATCTTAGAAAGTTTGTTAACTTTTTACTACAATTCACGTAATTATCTCCTCCATGTCAGTACATGAAATTTTGCTGAGAATAGTTTTCTTATTATAGGCTTTACACGCTCATTAACTAAAAGATAACAACCGACCCAATCTAATAGATAGTGATATTTGAGTAGATCTCAAAGCCTATATACAACCCAATCCAAGGTTTATCGCCTTTGTGACTTCTTATACCAATTTTATACGCTCTAATCCTAAAACGAGGATTTCAATCATCAGAGTTGTAAGGTAAATTTTAGATTCTACGCGAGAGAATTACAGCGAAGCTAATCTTTCTTAATATAGCCTTTCCCTTCTTCTTCTCCGCTCATTGCAACCGAGCACGTTCACTAAATTCTTGATATATTGATAGATCTTAAACCCACCGAATATGGCTACTCCTGCAAAGAGTATCATAAGAAGATATGAAAATGTCTTAGGATATAGATGAAATTCTATGATTTAAACATAAAAATAAGAACATAAATTCCGCATAAGGTAATAAATATGCTCTCCTCAACGCTAGCCTTACGTAATCGCTTAAAAACCTATAATCTAGTCTCTCGACGTTACTAGCCCTTTGTAAGCTTTTACACATATAACTCTATAAATGATATGCGGCCTACGTCTATTACGGCAAGAGACTTTGCGATGTATATATCATTTGTGTTACTCTTTAAGTAAAAGGAAGTCACTTATACCAATATATACTCCTAATAGAGGGTAAATTAAAGAGAGAATAAATGATATCCTTCTTGCTCTCACAATAATTGGGTTCTCTGTCATCCTCATCCCTCTTTTAAATTTTTTATTGTTTCATTTAAATCTCACCACAATCCTAAACAGTGGCCGCTTCATAGCATTCAGTGGTTAGCAAACCGACATGTGATATACATATTAGGCAGCCTACTATTCCTGCTGCTATGCATCCTACACACCACCAATGATCTGATGTCTAGTAGTTTGATAGAGTAAACCACTTTTGTCCTTCGAGGTCGAGCCGATTACGTTCACATAACTTAAATAGGGAAAAAATATGCTTGTTAATACAAAAATGATTAAGCCTAAACTTACAGTCTTGTGCCTTAGATCTTTAAGTGTGAAAACCATGTTAGTTCAATAAAATAATACGTTAAACAACTTTTTTTCTTTTCGGTCGCAATCCATGAAAAATGTTTATTTCATCTACCATATGCTGGATTCTTTAAATACTTATTACCCTTAGAGATACTCAAGAAATAAAAATTTTTTAACCAATGTATAAGCTTACATAATATATGAACAGAAGTAAATATATAAGAGATGAGTGAGAGGATACAAGAATACAAAGTTTCCAGCAAGCTTTACAGCTTTATGGACTTTTCCCTGTTTTGATTATCAAAGTATAGTTATGAGACCTTGTTTATATTTTAGGTAATTATTCTGGGGGTTTAGTATGAACTAGCAAGAAACTGGATGATTTTTAAACATTACCCTTCATGGTAAGAGGAAGTTATTCAAAAATAGAAAAACCTTAATTAGGTTGGATCTGGCAGGAGAATAATCTTGAGAACCATTGGGACAATATGAATAATCTTCCCTAATTTCCCAGACTCTATCCGTAATTTCGTTTTAAAACATTTTTGAAAACTTTCTATTTTATAGTTTATTGTCTTTAACATCACAACAATAGAACGAGAAAAGTTCGCCTATATAGAAGAAGTTGTAGTACAATCTCAGAGCTAAAATTTGAGGAGTCGTTTTACGTTGAAAAGAAACACGCAGGGATATTATCTTGGTTAATTATCCGTTCATGAGAATATAAATTGATTTATATAGAATGAAGACTTTTACTATGATACTTTTTATTCACATAACAACACTATACTGAAAGTTTGCAAAGCAGTAAGATGGATCTCTCCGTTTTACCTCAAATAATCCATACAGCTTCAAGTCAATTAGAGTAACCAATAAACCCTCAATAGAACCCTCGTCACTCAAGGCAAGGAGGAGACAGAATTATTAAATCCTTTTTCGCCCCACTCTACCGGTTTTGATTTGGATTTATTTAGGTATATTCCATATTTATTTTGATGGAAAGTATAAATCTACTATCTGCCTCAGATGTTTTAATTAGGGAAGCTGATGAGTTGTTAGAGAAGGGAGACATTGTACAAGCCTCAGAGAAATATTACAAAGCAGCAGAAGAGGCAATAAAACTACTAGTGAAAACACTAAACCTAAAAGACATAATAGAAAAAGTGAAAGAGGAAGGGTATTGGAGTTTGGGAGTTTTACACGATGCTGTGACCGAGATAGCTAAAAGATTAAGCGATGAGGAAATCATTGATCTATGGAAGTCTGCGATAGTAATTCTAACTGTGAATCTACCCAAAGACGTTCTAGTTATAGAAGCTGAAAAAGTGAAAAGGCTTGTCGAGCTCTCAGATAAGATCGCTAATTTTAGAGTGGATTAGGGAAGCTGATGAGTTGTTAGAGAAGGGAGACATTGTACAAGCCTCAGAGAAATATTACAAAGCAGCAGAAGAGGCAATAAAACTACTAGTGAAAACACTAAACCTAAAAGACATAATAGAAAAAGTGAAGGTTAATAGGAGGTGGACCTCTTCCTTATTATTTGATGCTGCAAGAAGGATCTCTCCAGAGATGTATGTAATATGGGTTGATGCGTGGTATCTACACATTTATGGATTTCATGAGATGAAACTCGACTATTACGAAGCGAAGAAATTATCCAAAAGCGTTCATGAAATAATAGATATATTAAACAAGTATCTAACATAACCACTAATCATAGGTCTAATATAGAGACAACCCTCTTCTTTTTGGTAAGTAGTCTCACAAATTTCTAAGGGTACTATCTTCTCCCTTTGAAGGAGGTTTAATCTACTGATTTATGTGTGGATATAATCCCGTTATGAAGGTGCAAATTTTGGTTGTAATCCCATTTTAAACGCGTAACATGGGACTGTATACTTTAGTATTTCTATTTTATTCACCGCCTTTGTAGACCTCTCCAAGCCAACTAGTCTCGTTGACTAGTATATATTCTCATTTGATACTACTGGGTTTATTACTGTGTTTTTTCTCGATCAGAAATCACGTAGTAATCATCAATAACCCACCTACAGTCCTCTGGGCTTTAGCCTCCTTGAACGCCTTCTCATTCCTATCACCAACTGAGGCTACCAGGTAAACACCCTTGTCTGTATAGTTTATTACTTAGATACCACTTACACATAGCTTTAACATCCTCTTTCACTTTATTATCTTTAATAACACAACTATGACAATATTACAAATATAATGGAACTAGCATCATAAGTAAGCCAAGCAACACAGCCAACCCATTAACAGCTGGATTATTATACCTAAAGTGGGCTAACGCAAACCTCTTCCACCTCCCATTCCTCTTCACGTAAATACCCCTCTCTGTGAAGATATCTAAGACCATGTGGGAAGGACCAGCAATAACACCATCAATAAGCAGATAGTAAGGGATAGTATGCCTAACGTAAAAGAATAGGAAAGAGAGTAAAACACTTACAAGCAAGCTCCAAAGCATAGACCTCGGAAAAGTGTGGGTAGTGGGAGTCCTAGAGATGTATTTACCCCGTATTTCATGCCCCAACCTATCAATAAGAGTATTTGAAAAGACTGAAAGTAAACCGCCATAAAACAAACTGTCATAATAATTAGGAGGGGATAATGGGGTCACAAGAAACGAATTTATGAACACAAGCACACCTATAGTAAACACGTAGTGGGCGTAAAGTCTCATTTCCCTCTCACTAAGTAGAGTAAATGACCGATCTCCGGTAGAATAAGCTCCTTCATTGCTAATTTCACAGCGTCTGGTGACCCCGGTAGGAGGAAAACAACTTTATCGCCTATAATCCCTGCAGTCGATTTGGATAGGTAAGACGCTGACCTAACTTTAGGATCATTATAACTTACCATCCTAAATACATCGCCATATCCTTCAATCTCCCTGTCAAATATTTTTCTTATTGTTTCAACCGTGACATCTGTTGTAGAGTAGCCTGTGCCTCCAGTTGAAATTATGACGTCCACATCTGGATTATCAAGTGCTTCAGAAAAAGCTCTAAGTATTTTTATCTTGTTGTCGGGTATCAATGTATACCCTACTACCTTATAGCCTTCACTTATAATTGATTCCTTTATGGCATCTCCAGACTCATCCACAATAGTCTCTCTCTTTATGAATTTCTCGTATCGTGAAGTACTTATCGTAATCACGTAAAACCTCACTTCCTTAGGGGCGTGTTCCTTGTGTTTCTCATGTGCTGTCAAAGAATTTCCACCTTTCGGGCTATGTCTAAATCAATATCACTGAATTTATCTCTTTCTAGCAAGAAACCATCCACATAAAGCTCTAATCCTTCCTTTAACTCTGTGAACCTTGTCCTAAAAGACGTCAAAACATGACCGGTATCAGTTAGGTACTTTACCGGTAAAGAATAGGGTTTCAAGGTTTTGTCTATAGTTACCTTCCCCTCAAATTTCTCCACTCTTTTTACTTTTCCGAAATCCTCACACTCAACTATCTTAAAAGTATAAGGGATATCATGAAATATGCCTTCCAAAACCCTCTCCCTTTTTAGCAGATTAAAGTCATGAGAGTTTAATATTTCAACCTCTCCTTGGTTGAAGGAACTCAGTGACTTAGTTATCCCAGCTTTTCTGAGCTCCCTGAGTATCTCATAGTTCCCTATGTCAAATGAAAGTAAATCAATATCGTTAAAGTTCTTGCCTTTAAAATAGAGTAAACTTCCCGTAATTCCCACATGTCTGAATAGTGATATAAAGTACTTAACCTTAGGATCTGTCACCTTCTTGAGGTCAAAAGGATCTAGCACCTCAGAGCCCTTAAGGGGTATTAAAGGAACTTCGGCACCTATCTCCTCAACGTATCGTAGTAAATGCGGAAAATCCCTTCTTACGATATTCATGGCATCATTATACCTCTTAATCTTCTCGCCTTTATACAACCTAGGTATACCTACGACATAACCTTGTGGATGAAAGCATCCTTTAACAGCCCAATAAACGCCATCGTACTTAACGAAGTAACCCTCGGTGATCACAATAATTTTTTTAGTGTATTAGGCTTTAAGGATTAAGTGAAAGTCTTAGTAATTGGCAAAGGTATACTAGGAAGTTCTATATATCACCTACTTAAGGAGAGAGGTCATGAGGTATCTGTAGTAGAGAGCGGATTTAGGAAATTTCCGCCAACGCTTATTCACTCTTTGTTGTTGGTTGGAAAGGATGTTGAACTCTCTATACTATCCAAGGAGTTTTACGTAAAACACAATATTCCGCTCAAGTCCTTTACATCCTATACACTCGGAAAAGTGAGTAACGAGGTCGTCAATAAATGGTTAAGTTTAGGCTTAAATGTTGAAGAGAAGTACGTTGAGTGGTTGAGGGATAAAGCCATAATAGGCTATGGAACAGACTCTTTGGTTCAAATTAGAAAGCTGATAGACAGTGTTCCTAAGATCAGCGGAAATGTATCAGTTGAGGTAAATGATAATAAGTTGAGAGTTACACTGGACAATAATGACGTCACATCAAGATATGATATTTTCATACTGACAGCTGGTGCTTGGAATACTCTTTCAATAAATGGTTTGAGGCTTCCCCTTAAGAGTTACTATTGTTGGTCGTGGTTGACCCTAAACAGAAATTCACTATTGGACAAAGTTTTCATTTATGATTACGAGCTAGGATATTACTCAAGACCTTTCATGGGAATAGGGCTTCCATTAAGTATAGTGGGAGATGGTGACGTGATAGAGTGCTCCCCGTTTGACAAGAAAATTGGCGATAAGAAAGCAGTGGAAAAAGCGGAGAGTAGAGTAGGTAAGTTGTTTCCGATATATAGGGGAGAGGGTTACTGCGAAGGTACACCTGACATGAGACCTATATATGGTGAGATAACTGAGAGGTTATACTTTGCGGGTGGTTTAGATGGCTATGGGGCTGAAATAGGTCCTGGTATAGCAAACCTGCTGGTCAAATACATTCTAGAAGGAGAGAAAGACAGTGATTACTATTGGAGAAGATTTAATGGAGTAACTGATTTCAAAATAGGTAAGGAGCCTCATGAATTATAGATTTCAAGGTGCTTACTCAAGAGTTCATCATCATTCAATTTCTCCTCATTAACCTCAAGGTGTAATCTCTGCTTTTCCTCGCACATCTCACAACTGTATATGACCCACGCGTAAACGAATTCATCTCCGTAATAATACTCCATACTCCTCCAGTTTCTGTTCTTAATCAATTCTTTAACGACATTTAGCCTTGTTGTGGTAAACGCAACATATTTCCTTAGTTTAATGTAATAGGGCTTTAAGGTTAGTAAGTGATACCCACTTATTAGAACAGAAGTTGTTATATGAAATTCATCGAATTCACTCACTTTAATTAACTGAATATTTCCCTTACTGTCAACATAGACTCCAACGTTATTATAGTCCTCAAACATATCTCTTAGGTAATGCCAAGGCGGTGCTGGAGAGCCAATTATCCAACTTAGCATATTAAATCCTTAAATATGTGGTATAAGACTTTACTTATAATGATGATGTGACGGTTTACAGACTGATGAAGATCGCTTCCCATCCTGAGTGATAAAAATGAAACAATTTTATGAGATTTACAAAAGAGTAAACGAGAAGTTTGGAGGGAGTGAAGACTTAGAAAACATATTCAAGAAACTATTATCTCTTAACAAGGCTAGTATAGTAAACTCTAGCCATCTAGTCCTTGAACTAATCCTCTCCGCCTACCTTGTTAATAAGGGTTTCAAAGTTTACACTGAGGTGGAAGTACCCGGGGGAATTACGGACATATATGCCATAAAGGGGGTAGATATGTCCATAGAGGTCGAAACTGGTTATGTGCCTCCCACAAATATATTCCTAGCTGAAGAATATCTAATGAGTAGGATAGCCTCAAAGACTGTGAGATACAGTAACATTGCTCAACAATTTTACATAGCAGTGCCATCATTTTACATACCTCCAGTACCCAGGGAACTTCTTATTAACCCAGAGCAGAGAAGCGAAAGCGACGTTAGAAAAATTATGATGCTTATTAGAAAATACACAAAGTCACCAGACATCACCCTAAATGACGTCAAGGTGTGTAGATTAAATGGAATTATCACGATTAATACAAAGAACTTAGATATAAAGATAATAGACCCTAAGAGCTATTTAAATATAGAGGAATTTTACAGCAATGTAAAGGAAAATGAATGATATGAATGGAACAGATATATTGTCGTCTATGTAGGGCAAAGTCTCAACTATAGTAGCTATAACTCCTGAGATCATACCAGGTATTCCGTAGATCAAGTAACCTAGAGGAACACAGAATAAAAACATACCTACGCTACCCCAAAACCCCTTAAATCTTCTCCTATACACGTAGTTCCTGATTATCCCAGTTATACCATCACCAAAACTCATGTAGTAAAGTGGGAGGAAGGGAACGAATTTAAGTGGACTACTCCAGAACGTAGGCTCAATCAACCACATTATGAGAAGAACTGTACCAAATGAAAAGGAGAAGTATACTTCACCCCTATCTCCCTCATCCTGGAACCAGTTTAACATCTTCTGCCTAGTCCTATGGACTATAAGGTAGATCATGATTGCATAGGAGGCTATTATGGGAACCAATGGTGAAGAGAACAAGAATTGTGAAACCACTGCCACAACTCCGCCTCCTAAAATATGTATAGCTTTCCTTGTTACGTAAGTGTTCGTGTACTTATTAATTAGCTTAGACAAGTATAAGGTGACAAAGGCTACCCATGCCACTAAAATTAAGCCCCATACTACGTCACTATAAGTAATAATCATTATCACTTCATCGATGAAGAGTTATTAAAAACTTTTTTGACAATTAGATGTGGTAAGCGTATTTTTATACAAAAAATTGCCAGATGGTACATTAGTACCTGCGGAGAACGATGGTAACGTGATCGTAACAGTTGAAAATCTAATGGTTAAGGTTTTTGAGAATGGTGTTGAATTGAAAAAATTTCAGTTCAAACCACTTGGTCAAGAGAGAGTCCTTTTAAACAGGCTTAGGGAAATTACGACTAAAATAGGAATAAATGTTGATGAAAATTATGCGTTAGCTTACCCTGACATAAAGACCAGAATACTGAAATTAAATCAACTAATAGGACTAGTGTTTGAAGATTATGTGTATAACCAGTTATTAAATACAGGTCTCAGAGTAGAGAGAAATAACGATAAAAGGGTTCTATCCTTGCCTAAGCTTGGTGCAAAGACACACAACAAGCCTGATTTCTTGGTGGAAAACAAAATAGCAATTGAGGCTAAGACAGGTTATTACAGTTACGAACAAATAGAAGATTATGAGAAGATATACGACATCGGTGCGGTGGTCTTTCCTTGGAGTGGTGAATGCAAAGTTAGGAGATGGAGGTGTTTTTATTATTTACTTAGTGATGTAAAAAGATTTGTAGACTGGGTTAAAGTTTTTAACCGGGCTTAAGTAAAAATATAACATGGAGATAGGAACACCTCTTTTTGAAGGAGCTAAGAAATTGTTATGGTTAGGTGGAGGAGAACTAGGTAAGGAAATGGTAATAGAAGCTCAAAGAATGGGAGTAGAAACTGTCGTCATAGATAGATATGATTTAGCTCCAGCCATGCATGTTGCACATAGAAAGTATGTTGTGAACATGCATGATGGGGGTGCAATTGAGAGCATAATAAGAAAGGAGAGACCTGATGCAGTAATAGCTGAAATTGAGGCTATTAACACAGAGACACTGAGTAAGATAGAGATGGACGGAATAAAGGTTATGCCTAACGCGAGGGCAGTGAAAATCTGTATGGATAGAATTGAACTAAGGAGATTTGCAGCAGAGAAGGTCAAAGTTCCTACAACAGCCTATGGTTTTGCAACTTCACCGGAAGAAGTTAAGAAAATGTGCAAAGACGTAGGTTACCCATGTATCATTAAACCACAGATGAGTTCGAGTGGTCACGGTCACGAGGTTATATATGACGAAAGTCAAGTGGAGGAGAAGTTTAAGGAGGCTCTAACACATGCAAGGGGAAAAAGTAAGACAGTTATTGTAGAGGAATATGTGAAAATAGATAGAGAGCTTACAGTTTTAACTTACAGGTATCCTCTCAGTTCAGGGGGAGTAGCCACAAAGACCATCTACCCAGTAGAGCACCAGAGACCTCAGGGTGTATACCATTATATAGAGTCCTGGCATCCTGCGACTGTAAGCCAAGACGTTATATCAAAGGCTTCAGAGTATGCAACTAAGGTGGTTAATGAATTAGGAGGTTTTGGAATCTTTGGTGTTGAAATAATGATAGCAGGTAATAGGGTTCTGTTTAACGAGGTTGCACCAAGACCACATGATACAGGATTAGTAACATTAGTGAGTAGTGACATTAGCGAATTTCAGGTACATGTAAGAAGTGCATTAGGCTTACCTACGCCAGATGTTAAGGTTGTAACACCAGCTGCTGCCCACGTCATATTAGCTTCAGGAGAGAAATGGGCACCAAAATACATTAACGTCGATAAGGCTTTGGAAATTCCTGGCGTTCAGGTAAGATTATTCGGAAAACCTGTCACCTACAACGAAAGGAGAATGGGTATAGTACTGGCTACAGGAAACAGTGTTGAGGAGGCAAAGGAGAAAGTTAGAAAAGCCTCTGCTCTAATTCTAGTTTCATAAACCGTGTATACCCTTTATTTTTTCCACAACCTCATTCACTTTCTTTACTACAAAATCAGACGATACAGTGTATGAGGGGTCTTCTAAGTCCTCATAATCACTTAAACCTAACTCTGCTAATGTCGCTATTGACAGTACCCAAATTTTAGCTGTGGCTTCATAGCTGTACCCACCACCGCCTGTCATCACAATCTTGCTCTTAAATCTCTGTGCGAGATCTTTTAATAAAGAAATTACGTCAACATATCCTTTGTTGGTTAACTTAAGTTCCACCAATGGGTCAGTGAAATGAGAATCGCCTCCATTTAATATTATGATTAAATCAGGTTTATACGACTCCACCTTAGGTATAACTGTTTCTGTGAAAGCCTTAAGGTATTCCTTATCCCCAGTACCTGGTGGTAAAGGAACATTCAATACTAAACCCTCACCTCTTCCCCTTCCTATTTCGTCATAGTTACCAGTTCCTGGGAAGAAGCCCCTGTGATACATATGAAGAGAGATCTTAAGTGAGTTCGGGTCATCAAATAGCATATACTGGGTTCCATCACCGTGATGACCGTCAATATCGATTAGTGCAATTCTATTATATTTCTCCTGAGCTATCTTGATAGCTAATGCGACATCATTGAATACACAAAAGCCTGAGGCAGAGGAGTACTTTGCGTGATGAAAGCCTCCTCCTATATTGAACACAACATCATACTTGTCCAAGAGTTTTATAGTAGTTACAGTCCCGCTCGTTCTAGATAGTGCACCCTCATACATTCCTTTAAATGCAGGGGTATCCCCATCGTCTAAATATCCTGTTCCCTCCTCACTCTTCTTTTTCACCAGCTGGATATAATCTCTTGAGTGAACCTTAAGTAAGTCCTCCTCACTTATTAAATCAGGTTTTATTACATCCATGTAATGGAATGCTCCTCTCTCCTCTAAGATCTTCTTTGCCATAGTTTCCCTTAAAGCCTTAAAAGGATGATTTCCTGGAAATGAATACTTTAAATAATCATAATCCCATAGAAATGCAACATTCATGAATTTTAATATATATCAAAAACTATATAAGTGTACACGAGGATTTTTCCATGATGAGCTTATCTAATCTACTAGAGGAACCGAAAGTTATCGCAACTTATGGTGATAGGATAAGGGAAGTTATTAGTAAAATGAGGGAGCAAAACCAATGGGTTGTACCAGTTCTGAAAGAGAAGTTATTAGTTGGTATAATTAGTTACAATGACTTGTTAAAGAAGAGAATTAGTCCTGAATCTAAAGTCGTAAATCTCATGAGCCCTCCAATTTCAGTAAATCTAAATGATGATATTGGAAGAGTCATAGCAAAATTTTACACCACACGAAGTAGAGCGATTCCAGTTATTGACGAGAAGAAGAGGTTTACAGGTATAGTTACACGGGAGAGAGTACTGTTACAGTTCTTAAATGAGGAGGAGTTCAAAAAGGCGAAAGTCAGGGAAGTGATGAACTCCCCTGCAATAACTATAGACGCGGAAGATTCAGTGGCTAGAGCTAGGTGGTTAATGAGTAACAATAACATAACAAAACTCCCTGTTATACAAGGTAAAGAAGTTGCAGGAATTATCAGTGCCAGGGATATACTGAACAGATTATACAGCATTAGCGGAAAGAAGAAGTCCTCCATACTTACTGAGGAAGAGAGATTAATGGCAATGCCGATAAAGGAAATAATGAACTACCCCGTAATAACTGTAAATGGAGCAGAGAATCTTCACTCTGCAGTGAATACTCTACTCACCAGAAAGATATCAGGTATGCCAGTACTAGAAGGTAACATGATTGTGGGAATGTTTAGCGGAATTGATGCGCTTAAAGTTATTGCAAGGAAATTCGAACTTTCTATGCCGATAGAGGCTAAGTTAACTGGTGAACTTAAGGAGGGCAATTCAAGGGCAATAATAGACTCCATCTTAGAGAGGTATTTAGCTAAACTGGAAAGATTGACTGAAATTCTTGATTTTAAGGTCGCCTTTAAGGAGGAGGCAAAAAGCGAAAATAATAAGAAAGTCTACCAAGTCACCGCTAGGGTTTCCACCAAGATGGGTGAATTCATTGCAAAGGAAAGAGACTGGGATCCAATAACTGCGTTAAGGAAAGCAGTGGAGAAGTTAGAGGACAGAGTGATTAAGACATCGAGAAAAATGGAGAGCAAAAGGAGAAAACCCAAGGCAGAAGAGATTTGAAGTTTGGTATAGTTCAGGTAAATAAAAAAGGATTAGCATTAGAGTTAACAGAGAACGCGTTGAGAGAAGGAGCTGAAGTAGTGCTATTACCTGAAAAATGGGTAAAAACACTGGATGAGCTACCACTGGAAGACTTACGAAATTTAGCCAAGAGGTATACTGCATACATAATTCCAGGTGCTGTAGAGGACGGTGTGTCAATAATCTCGCCTATTATAAGTTATGACGGTGAAGTAAAAGGAATAGCGAAGAAGATCCATTTGTTTTTGGAGGAGAGTAAAAGACTCCTCCCAGGAACTTTCACCACAATGTTTAATTTTAGGGGGATCAAGATAGGTGTAGTAATTTGTTATGATGCTGACTTCCCAGAGGTAATACGAAGTATGTTCTTAAAGGGTGTGGAGATAGTTTTAGTTCCCTCAAAAATTCCCACAGACGGAATAGACTTGTGGAGGGAGTATTTAAGGACTAGAGTTCTAGAGAATAGAATTGCAATAATAAACTCAAACGCAATTTTTCCCCCAGATTTTCCAGGAAAAAGTATAGTTTATGTGCCTAAGTTTCAAGGTAGGTTTGTTTATCCTTATGTGCTCGGAGAACTAGACTCGAGCGAGAGTTACATGGTTGTTGATGTGAATCCGTTGGACTTTGTGAATATGAGATTAGAAAGACTAAAGGAATATAGAAATTTCGAAATTACCGAACTAAAATGATTAATAAAAGACCCAACGTATTTTAGTAAGGATGAACTCAGTAAAGTTGTTTAGCGCGAAGAATGAGATAAAAAACTTATTCGAAAGAACATTAAAAATCGCAGAAGAATTAGACTTAGTACCATTAATATCTCTCTATCTAGAGGACGAAATATTGAAAAAGCTAGTTAAGTCTCTGGATCAGAAATTAGGACCAATATTTGAAAAATTTAGAACTAGTCGTGTGGAGTTTGTGAAGAACGCCAAGAATGTATTAGGTTGGAATAATAATGAATACGTAGAATACATTTACTATGCTGTTCCCATTAGCGAGGAAGTAGAGGTCACGTTCGTAAGAAATAACTGGTTACCCCCTAAAGCCATGATACTAAGGGGTAAAGTAAGATACACTTTTATGCCCTATTCAAGTTACTCTGAACTAGAGTCGTCAATAGCTAGAAGGGATGAGGAGGATATTATAGTTGAATTTAACAAAGGATTACCTGTTAACGTCGAGAAGAAGAGAAATATTTACACTGATTTTAGGAATGTAACAGAGACTTTAGAGTCTAAAAAACCTGTCATAGTAAACTTGTCTCCCACTTCGAGTTCATATATCCTTGCAGGTATAATTGCCAATAACGTATACCCCCTCAAAAATAGGGTACTAATAACTAGAGACAAGGAGGAATTAACGTACAGGATTTTAGAGGGAAAGGCGAGTAAGAATGATATACTAAATGGTGATGTTGTAGATTCTACAAGTAAAGCTGAGTTATACTATGATTACAAAACAGGATTTATAAATAATAAAAACAAGAAAATTATAGTAGATGGTTTACTCTCCAAGATGCCTGGACTTTGAACAGTAGGTATTATAATGATAAAATAAATATGAAAGTGGTTACTTAAACATTTGGAAGACTGCTTATACCATTTTATAAACTTATTTATATCTCTAACTACGTATATACAATTGATATGAGAATTAGTTGGATGATTGGAGGAGCTCAAGGAACAGGTATAGATACTTCTGCCAATATTTTTGGAAAAGTTGTCTCCACATTAGGGTACTACATATATGGTAACAGAGAATACCACTCAAACATAAAGGGAAGACATAGTTACTTCACCCTAACAATAAGCGACAAAAAGGTAAGAAGCATACCGGAGAAAGCGGATATACTAGTCTCATTTGATGCAGAGACTGTATTACAACATTTCAATGAGATTAAAGGTTACATAATTTACAATGAGGGAGTAAAAGGAACAAAAGTTGAAACCGTGCAATCAATGGAATCTGAAGCTGCGGAAAGGATATCAAAACAACTGGAAAGTGAGAATTTACCTAAGACTGTTGAAGGAGCTCTAGAGTCAGCAAAAAGAAGAGGAGTCAAGCTTATTCCTGTAAACTATGACGAAATTGCAAAGAAAGTAGCTGAAGAAGCTAAGGTACAACTTTCAGTTGTGGAAAGGGTAAAGAACGTAATTGGAATAGCAGTTTCCACAAAGTTATTGGGAATAAATGAGGAACACTTAGCAAAGGTTGCAGGGTCTACATTTAAGCAAGAATTGTACAGAAAGCTTAACGTTATGGCAATAAAGAAAGCTTATGAGCTTACAGAAAGCGTCTACTCACTACCGAAACTTGAAGGTGCACCGGAAAGGTATCTATTAGATGGAAACACTGCAGTAGCAATAGGAAAATTATATGGTGGACTTAGGTTCCAATCATATTACCCCATTACCCCTGCATCAGACGAAAGCATGTACATTGAAGCTCATCAGGAAGTGTTAATGGAAGATCCAAAGACAGGGGATAAAAAGAAAGGTGCAGTTGTAGTAGTTCAAGCTGAAGATGAATTAGCTGCTGTTAACATGGCTGTGGGTGCAGCTTTAACAGGAATAAGATCCTCTACTGCAACTTCTGGTCCAGGATTTTCGCTAATGGTGGAAGGAATAGGCTGGGCTGGAATGAACGAGGTTCCTGTAGTTATAACATATTACATTAGAGGTGGTCCCTCTACAGGATTACCAACAAGAACTTCACAAGCCGATTTACTTTTCTCGATGTTCGCTGGACACGGAGAATTCCCCAAGATAGTTGTCGCCTCAGGAACACATGACGAAGCATTTAAAGATGCAGTACTTACGTTGAACTTAGCAGAGAGATATCAGACACCGGTTATTCACCTGGTAGAGAAGACGCTTGCAAACTCTTACACTACTGTACCAAAGCAGGATTTAGGAGTGGGTCAGCTTTACGCTGATAGAGGCAAACTCATATTGAGCCCACCAGAGGATTACGCCAGATTCCAGTTTACTGAAGATGGTGTATCACCAAGAGCACCTCTAGGCAAGGCTTTAATGTATTATACAGGAGACGAGCATAATGAATATGGTTTTATTAGCGAAGACCCAGTTAACAGAAACATAATTTACGAGAAGAGAATGAAAAAGTTAGAGCTTGCTGATAAGGAAATACCAGAGGAGGAAAGAGTAAAGGTGTACGGAAATGTGAACTCAGAGAATGTGGTAATAACTTGGGGCGCGCCTACAGGAGTATTCATAGATATTTTAGAGGAGACAAAATTAGATTTTGCCTTACTTCAGCTTAGAATGTTCTCACCCTTCCCGTCGAGGTTTGTCAGTAAATTCTTACAGGGAAGGAAGAAGATTATTGCAGCTGAAGGTAACTATTTAGCACAGGCAGGAAAGATAGTTAAGATGAACACAGGTATAGAGGCAACAAACTACATACTTAAATGGAATGGAAGACCATTCCTAAGAGATGAAGTAGAAGAAGCTTTAAGGAATGTAATCGAAAAAGATGTGAAAAAGGTGATGTTAAGTGGCGGGTCATAAGTTCCATTGGAATGATTGGTGCCCAGGCTGTGGAAACTTCGGAATACTAAGTGCAGAGCAACAAGCGATAACAGAACTTGGGATAACAAAGAACACTGTGATAGTGGGAGGAATAGGTTGTTCAGGCAAACTCTCACAATATACAAGGATACCTGTTAGTGGAGTTCACACATTACACGGTAGAGCGATACCGTTTGCAGTAGGTATAAAGCTAGCTAATCCATCCCTTGAGGTTATTGTAAATGGAGGAGACGGTGACCTACTAGGAATTGGTGCTGGTCATTTCGTATCAGTTGGAAGGAGAAATGTGGACATTGTGGTAATCCTTCACAATAACGGAGTTTATGGTTTGACAAAAGGTCAAGCAGCTCCTACACTATTTAGGGGAATGAAGACCAAATCATTACCAAGACCAAATATAAATGACGCAATAAACCCAGTTACATTAGCCTTAGCCTCTGGTTACACTTTCGTTGCAAGAGCCTATGCCTACGATGTGCCACACCTAAAGGAGATTATAAAACAGGCTATAAAACACAAGGGATTAGCCTTCGTAGATATACTTCAACCATGTCCCACTTATAATGACATAAACACCAAGGAATGGTATGATAAAAGAGTGTATAAGATGCAAGATATGGACCCAGTAGTGAAATCAGAGAGTGAGATGCAGGAGAAGTTGAAGAAAGCTATAGATAAAAGCTATGAGTGGGGAGAGAGAATTCCAATTGGAATATTCTACAAGAATGAGTTAGTACCAACCTATGAGGAAAGAATAAAGACAAGTGCACCATCTTACTATGACAACTACCCTGCTGAGCAGAAAATTGAATATGAAAAGAAATTGACCACAATCATAGACCCACTATTGGAAGAGAGAAAGGTATCTGAGGACAATTAGACAAAAATTCCGTAAGGATCTAAAGCATTTTTTAAAATTTTATATGCTTCACTTTCAATACCGAAGCAATCTTCATCCTCCTTACAACCTTTTTCCACAACCACTGAGATATTACTCCTCCTTAGTTCTAGGGCTTTCTCATCACATAC
This sequence comes from Sulfolobus acidocaldarius DSM 639, assembly GCF_000012285.1. Lineage (NCBI taxonomy): Archaea > Thermoproteati > Thermoproteota > Thermoprotei > Sulfolobales > Sulfolobaceae > Sulfolobus > Sulfolobus acidocaldarius. Next base: position 169,601 of record NC_007181.1, on the reverse strand, counting down.
CTTAACGTACCCAGAACCGAAATATCCTATACCAGTGCTGAAGGATTTTATCAGATCTAACTCGCCTCCCCTATATGTTGTTATCCCGAAAATTCTCTCGCACTGTAGATCATGGCTAGGAATGCCATCAACAAGAGAAATATTGTACTCCTTCTCTACACTCCTCAAGTAATCTTGAAACCCAGCGAATATAGCGTATTTCTTTATTTCTCCAGAGTCTGCAGAGAAGAGTATTCCCCACGGTCTCTCATTTAATACCTTATCTACGTCGTTTATTTCAGCATACATTATCTTCTCTGGTTTAGGTATCAGTCTTACAATGATCTCTAAATAGGCTCCTAATAATCCTAGTGATCCTGACAGTGATTTCCAAATCTTATAGCCACTGGAGAATTTTGGTGTTACTCCTCCACTCTTCACCACTGTACCCTCTCCTGTCAATATCTTAGCTCCTAAAACAAAATCTTTAGGGTATGGGAACCAAATGGAGTATAACGATGGATAGTTTCTCCCAAATAAACCCCCAACACTCCCATCATATACAAAGGGCAATAGTAAGTTTTTCTTCTCTAGCTCTTCTTGTAACTTTAAACTATCCACACCACTTTGCACTATAGCGTATAAGTCGGCTTCTCTTATCTCCAATATTCTATCTAATTTCTTAGTCGATATGCATATATCAGCCTTAGGCAACTTACCAATGTGATGATTGCCATAACCCATTATGTGAACCTTTAGTTTCCTTTTAATAGCCTCTCCAATTACTTCGCTCAACTTTTCATAATTGTCTGGATATTCAATATCGCACATCGCTCCTTTATTAACCTAATCACTAAAATAAATTTTGTTTAATAACTCTACAACATGATTCACTTTAGAAAAGTTCTTTCTATAATTTAATCCTACTAATTAATTGTTAACAAAAATTTATTTCCATTAAATCATAAAGTGAAACTGTAGTGTTGATCCAAGACCTAAAACAAATAGTTGGGGACAAGTGGGTCATAAAGGATGAAGAGAGAAGACTCTATGGTTTTGATGGTCTAACAGCAGTAAAGGGAGAACCAGAATTAGTTGTACTACCCGGTAATGAAGAGGAGGCAATTGCTGTAATAAGATACTTGATACAGAATAGAAGAAAAATTATAATTAGAGGTTCTGGAACTAGTCTCAGCGGAGCTACGGTTCCTGTGGAAGGTGATGAGGTTGTGGTCTCCTTATCGAGGTTAAACAAGGTTTATGGAATCAGAGGACTGGAAATTGAGGTAGGACCTGGAATAGCTAATGCACTTGTAACTAAGAGTTGTCCTCCACACCTGTTTTACGCTCCTGATCCCGCAAGTTACCAGGTATCAAGTATTGGAGGTAACATATCTCACGACTCAGGAGGAGTCCATGTGGTGAAATATGGACCTACATTTAATAGCGTGGTTTCGGTAAAGGTTATTCTTGCAAACGGGAATGTGGAGGAGATCAAGCCCTCACCGTTTCTGAATCCAACTAGCATTTTTATCGGAGGAGAGGGTGGCTTAGGGGCTGTCTTAAGGGCTAGGCTCAGGTTATATCCCAAACCCAAATCCAGGAAGAGTGTATTTGCAACTTTTAATGACGTCAAAGACGCAGGAAAGGCGATTATTGATATCTTTAAGAAGGGAGTTATCCCCTCGGCACTCGAGATGATGGACAGATATTCCATAATTGCAATAGAAAAGAGTAGATATAGGGCAGGCTTACCTGAAGTTGAGGCGATATTGCTTATAGAACTAGATGGTTCAGAGATTCAAGTGAAGAGTGAAGAGAGTAGAGTCAGGGATGTAATAAGCGAAAATAACGGTGAGATAATTAATCCAAAGGAACCAGAAAAGTTCTGGAGTGCAAGAAGGGGAGCTTTTCCGGCTATGGGAGTTATCTCACCGGCATATATCACCTTAGACTGTAATGTGTTGAGAAGTAACTTACCTGAAGTTTTAGCGAAGATACGTGAAATATCTATAAAGCAGAACCTGTATATCGCAAATGTATTTCATGCTGGAGATGGGAATCTTCATCCACTTATCTCTTATAATCCTGAGGACTTCGATAGCTTCGTAAAGGCTGTAAAAGCCAGTGATGAAATAGAGAAATTAGTTATTGAAAGTGGTGGTGTTCCCTCAGGAGAGCACGGAATAGGAATTGAGAAAGTTAAATATCTTGACTTATATTATGATGAAAAATCATTAGAAGTGATGAAAAAAATTAAGACAACCTTCGACACATATGGGCTGTTTAATCCTTGTAAGACATTAGGTGGTTGTAAAGCTTACACAAAAGAGTTAAAGGTGTTGTGGGAATGGGATTAGAGGAAGCTCTAAAATGTGTTCATTGTGGATTTTGTCTAGAGTCTTGCCCAACTTATGTTGTAACTAGATCAGAAATACACTCACCAAGAGGTAGGATAACTGCTGTAAAATTAGGAATAGACAGTGAAGGTCTTAAGACCTGCATGTTTTGTAGAAAATGTGAAATAGCCTGTCCAAGTGGGGTGAAGTACTCAGAGATATTCGTAAATTCAAGAAAGTCTAACCCATTGGAAAGATCTATGTTAAGATTACTTGAAAAACCCTCATCATTAGCCTTACCTCTGAAAATAGGAATGGGAGTGGAGACCAGCCTTCCTCTAGAGTACAGAGACCAGAATGAAGATTTAATAATATTTCCAGGATGTTTAACCTCAGTTATATCTAGAAGTAGTGTAGAGAAAGCAGTGAAATACTTCAAAGGTCTAGGGTACAACGTAAAAGTCATTAATACTTGCTGTGGTTTAGCTCACTCACATGTAGGTGAGAACAAGAGAGCCATGGATATTGTTCAAAAGCTAAGAGAGGAGTTTAAGGGAAAGACAGTTGTGTCTCTTTCCTCCAATTGCAGTGCTTTTATGAAAGAGAATGGGTTAGATGTGTATGACTTCCCTGAGTTTGTACTATCTAAAAATTTGCCATTACCTAAAGTTAATGAAAAAGTTACCATACATTATCCCTGTCATGCCCACGTTGTCGGTATTGAAGGTTATATAAGGAAGATGGCTGAGAAACTAGGTTTGACAATAATGGATTCTGACGATCCTTACTTCGAATGTGGTGCTGGAGGTTCACAAATATTCTTTAACAAACAGATATCCTCTGATGTAATGAGTAGAAAGAAGGAGAAAGTAATGAAGAGTGGGGTTAATACTGTGATTTCAACAAATCCGTCATGCACACTCGCCTTTATAAAAATGGGTTTAAAACCTATTCACCTAGTGGATTTACTTTAGATTTTTCACTCCAGACTACGGTGTATTATGAGAAGAATCTGAAATAAAGGGTATAGAGTTAAGAGTCTATATATGATAATCACTGTCATCAATCAGAAAGGAGGTGTAGGGAAAACTACAACCTCCGTAAATCTCTCTTACACTTTATCCAAAAATAAAAATACGGCATTACTAGACCTTGATCCCGAAGGTGGAGCTACAATATCATTTGGAATAAAGAGGGAAAAAAGGGAATATCCATTAGGAGGAAAAAGTGTGAATATATTTAACGTGGAAGTATTTCTTGCACATATTGGTCTACTCAAACTAGAGCTCAATGGTGATATAGAGTCTATAGTCTCCTCTCTTAAGAAACTTGCCGAGAACTTTGACTTTCTAGTCATAGATACTCCCCCTAACTTGGGCACATTAGCAGTCTCTGCCATGATTGCTGGGGATAAGATAGTTACACCAATTACCCCACAACCCCTTGTGCTAGAGGCTGCCAAGAATCTGGATTCTAGACTGCAGGGTCTAAGGAAACCTGCAATAGCATTTACGAACATGAGTAAGAAATCTGTAAAGCTTGAGCTACCTTCAGTCAAGAGTATAGACTTATCAATCCCACAGTCTAAACTTTTCTCTGAAGCCACTAGACTCGGAGTTCCAGCCCTTAGATATGAAGAATTTAGAGTGAAGAGACCTAAGTTTTCACAATTATATGAAGACTTAGCTAAAGTGGTGATAGAAGGATGAGTGAGTTAGACTTAATCTTAAACAGAAAAAAGACTGAACAGAAAGTAGAGGCTAGTGAACAGAAAGTTGAGTCCAGACAGGAGACTTCCAAGTCTACTACCCAGAAATTAGCAGAGACCAAAACTAGTGAAACCCAGGAAAAGGTTAATGAGAATGACGCTTCAAAAAGCCCTAGGGAAGATTTAGAGGAAGTGAAGAGTAGTCCAAACTCAAATTCAGAGGTCAAGGTGGATAACATAAAGGGAATAATGAAAAAGTTCATAGATAGGGATCCTAAAATAGGGATATGGAGTTATCCGTCTTTTCTTGTGCTACAGTACTTGTATCATACAGTTCCTGGATTTAAAATGAGTAAGATTGCAAAGGACGCCTTAGAGCGTGGACTGAGAGAGATATATCCGGATCTTTTTAGAATAGCAGAGGAGGTCACATTAGAGAGTAAAAAGAGTTAATGATATTACTATAATGAATATTACCAAAGTAGGGTCATTCAAAAAGACTTCACCATTAAATAATTTGATCCCAAGAACCTTAAGTCCACTTATTTAAGTTTATTATATAAAATCACTAGACCAGCTACTAGAACTATTATTAAACTTACAATAATTATCCCAAATATGATATTAAGTAGTGGTGGATACTGTATTATAGTAATTGATTTCACAGACGTCATGGAATTTACTATAGTGTAATCCGTAGTCAGGCTGGTAATTGTTATGGGAACTTGATTATTAGGAGAAGCGGCGAGTTGTTGGTTTTCTACTAAAACTAAACCCTTATTCACTGTATATGAGGATGTTGGTGGTATGCCAATTTCCTTTAGTGATTGAGAAAGTATGAAATCTCCTAGAGCCACTCCAATTAATAATAAGGAAACTCCAATTATCAGTAGCAATCTCCACTTATTCACACTTTATAAATTTTACCTCTCCATATAATATTCTTTTCTCTTAAAGTTAAGGCGATTAAGAACAATGAGTAAAATATTGCTAATATCGAGGCTAATGAAGGAATTATTGAATTGGACAGACCTATCTTATAACTTCTCAAAATATTTTTAAAAACCCAAAAGATGAAGGGAGTTATTGCAAATACGTTGAAGGGTATCAAGAAGAGAAAAGCTAGCATGAAGATTGCTACAATTATAAATCCATTGACTCCCCTCCTTGAGTATCTCCACACTGTTATTAGTTGCCTTTTACTCCATGTTATCAATTGGGTTTCGTCGTAGAAATTTAACGGCATTGCGTTGAATACAAAACCTAATTTTCCTCTTTCTTTGGCTATCCTTGTTAAGGTACAATCATCGCACCACTGAGTTTTTAACTCCTGAATTACCCTCTCGTCGAAGAATTCCCTTTTGAAAGCCATAGACCCTCCCCAAAGGAATGTTCCCCCTACAGCCTGGCTCTCGAACCCTAAGGTCCAAAATCCCGCCCTTATTATATTACCGATTGTAAGCCTAACAGGCTTTGCCCATGAAAACACCGTTGTTGCAACATAGTTAGATAATGGGGATACTAGTTCTTTTAGCCAATACTTAGGGAACCATGTATCTGAATCGGCAAATACTATTATATCCCCTCTTGCGTGTTTTAGTCCCTCTAACTGGGCATTTATTTTCCCACTACATATGTCACAGTTTTTATTACTTACAACAACTTTCACGTTGTATTTCCTAAGGATAGGAACTATGGGATCATTTTCGTCATCGACTACATAGATTACCTCATATGCTGAATAATCCTGTGATAAAAGGGATTTGAGGTTTTCCTCTGCGTTTACATCCAAACCTCTAACAGGAATAATTACGGAAGCGAAGCCCCCTTGATTTCCACTTACCTCTCTTCGAACCTTAATCTCTCTGTAAATTTGGTACGTAATTAATAGGTCTGCTAATAGTACTATCGCCGAGCTTATCAGAAATATTAACATACTCTAATTCTAACCGCTTAAGTAAATTTAAAGCGTTCTCAGAGATACCGGGCGCAACTAGGATTCCTCTGGCGTTCTCTCCAATCTCCTTAAAATACATTATATACCTATATAGTTGAGATACAGCCTGAAGCGAAGCTTTAGCTCTTTTAAACTCTAAAACAACTAAATTACCCTCTTTATCCTTCCCTATTAGGTCTACGGTACCATAGGGAGTGCGATACTCTCGGTGAATTGGCTTAAATCCACCCTCTATTACATCAGGGTTATTTATAATGAAGTCCACTTCATCCTTCTCTCTTCCCACTAGAAAGAACTCTCCAGGCTTAACCTCTGAAGAGGTAATATAGTAGACTCTGTGGTGCAGAATGGAGAGTCTTTCCTTTGGTCTCTTCCTTTCAGCATTTACTGTCAATACTCCACTCTCTATACTGTACTCTATTCTCGATCCTGGAGGTTGCCAATTTACAGGCTCTCTTTTAGTAGGTCCGTGGATTATAACACTCCCATCTGGTTTGATAATTGTAAGTCTCGGTGAGAGAGAGGCTCGTGATTTAGCCCTGCCTGAATATAAGATTTCGCATTCAGAATAAATTGTAAGTAGAGCATTCACCGATTCATTGAGGAAAATTAAAGCCTCCTGTAAATCAGGCTCGAGTAATACCTTGAACATAGTATTACTTATAAAAAACTAATATATATTCACTCTAGAGAGAAGAATGTACTCTACACCCACTTCAGTCTAGCACCGCCATCAACTGGAATAACTACTCCATTAACCCATTGTGCCTCATTACTCAATAACCATGTTATAACTTGAGCAAAATCTTCAGGCGGTGCACCTGCATCACCTAATTTTCTCATCTTTCTCCAATCCCTACCTGGTACGAAATCACCCATTATAAAGCTTGGCGCTACACCAACAACCCTTATTCCCTTATTCAGCAATTCAGATGCTAGGATCTCTACTGCCTTGGTTAAACCCGATTTCGCAATTGCATAAGACAGTTGGTTTGGCAATGCTGTATATAATGCCCTAGTTGATGATACCATAACTATTGTGGAACCTTCATGAAGCTTTTCCAACGAGGCATTAACCAAATATAGTGGTGTTTTTATGTGGTTTTTCAACATTTCGTCTAATCCACTTGGAGATTCCACTGTATCCTCTAAATACCCACCTACTGTGATCACTAAATCAGTTATGTTTCCAGCCCTACTAACTACATCCCTAGCCCCTTGGGGGGTTGAGACATCCCCTACAACATAGCTGGCTTTATCCCCCAAAGATTTTACTATTTCCACAAGTTTTTTCTCACTTCTGGCATTAAGAACTACCTCAGCACCTTCGTTTATACTAAAATAGGCTACAGCATAACCTAAACCTGTACTTGTACCTGCAATTAAAACCCTTCTTCCCTTCAATCTCATGTTTTACCACCTAATAATAATCTAATCTTCTCTGAAGAGTCTACCGGTAAATTACAAGTATTACCTATACACACATAAACTCTACTGGAACCTTTATTGTAATTAACCATGGATTTTATAAAAGAGGGAAGCATATCTATAGAGTCTTCACTCACGAGCTCCACGACCTTGAAAGGATGATATATTTTCAGTGCAGATAGGTGAAGATCTTTAGCCTTACCGTCTTTTTCGTCAACTACCACAATATGAGCTAAACCTTTCTCAAAAGCCATTGAGTTAAATGTTACACCTGCAATGTAAGGGGAATCTATTGAATAAGAATTAGGAGTAAACTTAAATGACTCATCTAAAAGCGATAACTTCAGCAGTCCTTTGTTAGCTAAAGACGCATTACTCTCATTGGGAGAATCAATAGGGTAATTATAGTCCATCTCCTTTAATTCTCTTCCTATCCTAAGGGCTAGATCTCTATACTTCATTTTACCTGTTACCTCATAGGCTGATAATAAGGCTAGTAAAGCAGATGCATAATCTTCGGGTAAGCCATCTTTACCCCCCGTTAGTCTTCTAGTAATCTTAGTGTTTATCATATCTATTACCTTAAGGGCTTCATTTAAACCTTTACCTGTAATTGGATAAGCTAATGTTAAAGCCTCAGCTGTTCTACAGTTAGAGTGAGTATATACATTTGTGTCGATAAAGGGATACTTTCTTCTCTCTTCTCTATAGACTCTTAATCTTTCCCTAACATCATTCAGTTTACCTATTGGATCCTTGAACCTTTTACTTAATTCTCTTAAATCATAATTCCTTCTTAACACTTTTCTGCCTTCAACTTCTTTTCCAGTATCAACATTGAAAAATCTGATCCAAAAGTTAATATCTTCTCCACCGAGAGCTTCCTGAAACTCCTTTAACGTCCATGTATAGTAGAACCCTTCTACACCTTCTGAGTCCGCATCGACACTATTTGAAAACCCATCCACAGTGCTTAACTCCCTGAGAATGAAGTTCACAGTCATATTCATCGCGTCCAATATTTCAATATCCTCACTTTGCATGTAAGCCTGCGTGTAACTAATTAGAAGTTCAGCATTATCTATAAGGAGTTTTTCAAAATGCGGAACGTACCATTCATTGTCTACGGTGTATCTATGAAACCCACCACCGACCTGGTCAAAGATCCCACCATAATACATCTTCTTTAACGTAAACATAGAAAGTTTAGCCTCAGTATCACTCTTTGTGTAGAAAGAGTAAGCAATTAAGAGCTGATCTATAGTTGGGTGAGGAAATTTCATACTACCTAAGAGTCCACCGTTTTGAAAGTCAAAATTTGATGCAATATAACTCACTATGCTCTCCACTTGATCCCATTGGGCTTCAACTTTTTGATATCCTAGATTCTGAAGTGAAGAGTGAAGAGAATTAGCAGTCTGAAATATTTTATCCCTCTCATTCTTCCATAATCTTATAATCTCATTAAGAAGTCTCTTGAAACCAACCCTACCGTAGGAGTCCTCTGGAGGAAAATATGTTCCGCCGAAAAACACCTTACCATCAGGTGTCATAAATACCGTTAAAGGCCAACCAGATTCTCCAGTAATCGAGCTTACAGCAAGCTGAAGTCTCCTATCCAAGTCAGGCATCTCATCCCTATCTACTTTAATTGCAACAAAGTTTTTGTTAATTAAATCGATGACCTCCTTGTCCTCATAAGTTGTCTCATCCATTACGTGGCACCAGTGACACCATGAAGCGCCAACGTCTACCAATACTGGCTTATCCTCTTTTTTTGCCTTATCAAAAGCCTCATCACTCCACGGAAACCAATCAATAGGACTCTCTGAGGATAGTTTAAGAAATGCACTACTTACGTTACCTAATCTATTCATACGTGATATATATGTATATTAACAATAAAAAGTATGTATTATTGCCTTCTCTTTATAATCAAATAGATGGCTAACGCCATAACCCCTAAGCCTACACCTAACAAATCCACCGATGGAGAAGAGCTTGAGTTTAATTCATGAGATTTCACGAATGTGACATTTACAACTGAGTCATTGGTCACAAATAGTATGTAAAAGTTCGTGGAGACATTGTTTATAATACTGTTTGATCCTATTGGGGTAGTAATGTAGACATAAGAGTCATTTCTTACAAGGAATTGCGAACTTGATTTTATACTAATGTAGGATCCGTTATCGAATCTTATTTGTACATTGGAACCATTATTTACAATTACCTTAAGATCCACATATGTGGGGACAGCGGTCACGTTTATCAAATCATACAATGAAGAATTGAGGGTTAGCGTATTTGCCTTGATGCCATTAATGAATATCTGGTATCCAGGTTGAAGGGTTGATGCTTGAATAGTTATATTACCCTGTAATCTCAATGAGGTAGTTTTGCTAATTACAGTGAAATTATTTCCCTGCGTTATAGTTACCTGTAAGGGACCGTTTATTAGGATCTCTAGAGTATGTACTGAAGACTCTGTGACAATCGAAAAAATGCAGAGTGGGATTAGGATAGTTATAAAAAGAGAAATAGGGAGTAATGCTGGCAATTTCATTGACAAATTCTACTGAGATTAAAAGGGGAGTCCTTGCTCAAAGTATTATTTTCCCTTTATCGTATACCGACTCAGCAACTTCCTTATCGGGCAATATTATTGTATCCCTGTTTATGAACACCTGATCATGTATTAAAACGCCATCACCGATTATTGCCCCATCTACTCTATTCCATTTACCTAGACTTACCTCATCACCAATTACACTTTCCTTGATAAGAGAGAAATCACCTAACATCACATCATTCATCAGTATACTCTCCTCGACACAGCTACCATTCCCTATCCTGTTATTTACTCCGATTATCGAATTCCTAATACTTGAGCCTTCACCCACGGTCGTATTATCGCCTATGTAAAATGGGGGAAATAGTTCTGCTTTCTCACTTACCTTAGCACTTTGTGAGATGAACCCTTTTGGATATTTTAGTGTCAACAGTTCTAGGTTTATTCTCATATAGTCCCTGGGAACTCCTATGTCCATCCACAACCCCTTATATGGATATACTGATACACAGGTATCAGAAACCAACAATTTCGGTAAAAAGTCTCTGCTTATAGACAAGCCGTCTATCTTGTTTAATAACTCTTTTTTAAATACATATATTCCAGCATTTACTAAGTTGCTTAATGGAGTTTTGGGTTTTTCTATAATCTGAATTAATCTATGACCATCTGTTATTAATACGCCATACCTAGAGGGATCCTCCACTTGAGTAGCTGTAAGTGTTGCATTACAGCCTTTACTCTGATGATATTCTAATAATTTATTGAAATCTATCTCAGCATATATGTCTCCATAAACCACTATCACGTCATCAGATAGGTTATACTTTGAATTTATGAATTTGAGTGGACCAGCATCTCCTAGCCTACTCTCCTCTATAACGGAAACTATGTTTTTCTGTAAGTTTAACTGCTTAACATGGTCGAGAACTTTATCAGCCATGACCCTCAAGGAGAGATATATCGTATCAACGTCTGAAGATGCTAGAGAGTAGAGTGTATAGTCCATTAATGGTTTTCCTAGTACAGGAAGAAGTGCTTTAGGTTTTGTTAAGCTTAATGGTCTTAGTCTAGTTGCGTATCCACCTGCAAGAACTATAGCAGATACCATTATATAATTTAGGAAAAAACAGTAAAATAAACTTACTTATTTAGATACTTCTGTAATCTCTTTTCGGCATCGTCCCAGTTTACTACATTCCACCAGGCGTTCAGGTAGTCTCCTCTCTTGTTCTTGTACTGAAGATAATATGCATGTTCAAACTCGTCTACTATCAAGATCACTGGCAACTCCGCAATATGATTCATGAAGTGGTTCTCCACTGTCATTATCTGTAGGTTACCGGACTCGTTATCATAATATAGTACAGTCCAGCCAGATCCAGGTAAACTATTGGCTGATTCACTAAATACCTGTTTAAACCTGTCGAAGCTTCCATATTGTTTATTGATCAGGTCAGCTAAAGCACCACCAGGCTTTCCTCCTCCCTTACCAGCAGGAGCCATGTTATTCCAATATATTGCGTGTAATTTGTGACCGTTAATATTGAATGTTAAACCCCTCAATATGCCCTGTAGATCGTATTGTCCTTGAGGTAGGTCGCCCTTAATCAATTTCTCTAATCTATCTAGAAGGGAGTTTGCACCATTAACATATCCCTTATGGTGTCCGTTATAGTGGACATCTATTATATCTTTGCTGATATAGGGTTCTAATGCATCTACTTTGTATGGAAGTTGTGGAAATTCATATCTTTTTAACTGAATAACTTGGGTCATACAAACAAATAGCCAATGGTGGATTAAATATTTTGATTAGAAATAGGTTTTAACATGAAAATTATTACTATCTAACAATAACAACAAATTTATGACCTAATCATCTTAGCCTCCTTATGGATATCTCAGCGTGGTCATCTACAACGTCTCCCTTAAATAAGTATCTCGGTGCATTTCTAAGTAACTGATGCGTGCACATTATCCTATCCTTATCAGCTATTATGTTCAGTATGTCACCAGGTTTCATGTTAACCAGTACCTTTGAGATCTCCAAGATATATTCGTCGCAACTCTTTCCTCTTAAATCCAGTCTTAACTGTTGACTCATAATTATTATCACCTTTTATATACTTATGAATCTTGCCTGCTCATATAAAGCACTTTTCTTCGCCAGCTCTTCCTGTTCTTTTATCACTTTATCCCACAATTGTTTTGCATTAGACAATGTATAAACGTAAACCTCACTGATCTTCTCTAACACTTGATTATCGGAGAGAGGATGAATTCTTAGACCTACCCTGCCCACAGCCCCTCCTCTGATCATTAGCCAATGGGCAAAGACTTCCAACGGATATTTCCTCATAATCTCTTCATCACTTAGCTTTTTCCTATAGAGTAAGTAAAGTTCTCTGATGAAATTAGTAGCAATAACTCTTAACATCTTCTCTTTCCACTCGTCAACATATTTCTCCCCTTCCTTCACAATTATATTTCTGAGATATGTATAATACTCATCAGCACTTTTGTCATCAACGAGTGATAAACCTGTAACAGCCAAGACAAAGTCCTTTTGAGCCATCAAAGCATCAAAATCTCTATTTACATAAAGCCAGGCTGTAGCTGCAAACGAATTAACTACGCCAAACATCAGTTTATTTACCAATTCGTCCTTATTTACCTCCACAATAACCTTTTTATCTTGCAGTATTTTCAGGAGCTCGTCATAATCAACTACTCCAGCATACACTAGTTTACCGTCAACGAATATTGAGGGAGTTGAGATCACTCCTCTCTCGAATGCTAAAAATGGATATAGTTCTGTGTCTATTATGGTCACTTTTCCTAGAAGTTTATTTCTCTCTAGAAATTCCATTAAAATACCGCACTCAGTACAAGTCTTATGCGTAAAAATCTCTACTTTACTCATAGCTTCATTTTATTCGCATTCAAACATTTTAGATTTTTCTTCCAATAAAGGGACTCGAAACGCTTGTCCAAAAGCCATACATTACACTTGTCATTTACATCACGAATAGCCCTTCCTATAGCCTGTTTTATTGTAACTAAAGCTGGAATCTTAAACAAAAACTCCTCATTTTCCCTATTCATCTTCAATGAAACCCTTTGGGCTAAAATTTTCAAGTAATCATCAGGTGGTGGGTAAGGTATACCCACAATTACCACATCAGAAATCAAACTTCTATCATTGTTCCTTAATTCTATGCCTTCGGCTAATTTTCCTTTTCCTACACTCCCTATCAGGACTTTATTATTTGCAGATATTGCAGAGTATAGATCCTCTACTGAAGAGTCTTCACTTTCAACATACTTAGGTAATGAAATCCTAGACATAACCCTATCCATTATCTCGTATGACGGAAATACTACCAAAACATTTGCCTTAGCCTGAAAGTATATTTTTAGAAGATAGTCAGCATATCTCTTCCACATATTGTCACTTCTCATATCATACTTAGAGGTAACGTCGACACCAATGTAACACTCGTAAGAACCAGAAACCCTCTTTTGTATTTCCCTTTCTACATCAAGGTATAACATATTTCTCTTTATACCCCAAACCTTCTCCATGTATTCCCTAGGCGGTAATGTACCAGACATTAAAATTATTGACAATTCGTTATCATTAAGTAGATTTAGATAATAAGATATTTCTGGGTTTTTAATAACTAGTCTCTTAGAATATGAAAAGGGAATAAATGAGCCTATAGACAGTAGAGAGAAAAACCTCAGAATAGAACCTATATGGATTTTATTTACCTTGCCTTGCTTTAAACTGTCTTTTCTAATATCTTCATAATCATCAGCTAAGATTTCCAGTTCCTCCTTTGATAACTTAGGAACATTCTCCACTTTGATGTATTTCTCATCAGGTAAGACAACTTCTCTAAGCTGATTTAACAGTTTACTTAATATTCTTCTGCTCTCTTCACTTTTACTTTGTTTTATCGCCATTTGAATCGTAATCTCACTTAGACTCCTTTCTTCAAGCTCGTTTACCTTATCTAAGTTATGAGCCTCGTCTATGACTATCATATATTCCCTTAAATCTATATCAATAAATTCCCTATAACGATCTATAAAGAAATATGGATAAGTTAGGGCTATAACGTCTGCCTTATATAATGAATTGAGTAATGAGTAGTAGGGGCAGAATTTATCCTGAAGTCCGTCTTTCTTCAACTTCTTCACTAAGGACAATGGAGAGTCATCGGTCTTTACCTCGACTATAGAGCCTTTAAGCTCACAATATTTGCATGGAATATCTTCGCTCTCTGCTCCCTTCTCAGCGTATAAACATGATGAGGGTTTACCTACAAGAAAAGAAAAAGTGATATTTCTCTTCTCTCGAATTTTAGTTAAGTCTCTGTAGATTGGGTAAAACTCATTATGTGTTCTGACTACGAACAATACTTTCGGTTTAACCTCTAAAGAAACTAAAAGGGAAAATAGAGTCTTCCCACTACCAGTGGGAGCATTTAAGGCAACCAAAAAATTATTTCTAAGTCCTTCTATAACTTTGTCCTTTAATTTTTCTTGCCAATCCCTGAGTTTCAACATTACATTAATTCTTCAAGCTTGACTAAAACTTCATCTAACATAATGAACTTAACATAATCTTTATTAGCCAATTCAATGAAATCCTTGACTTTACCTTTCGCCTTTATAGTAGACAAAAACGAAAAAACTGATAAAACATTCACTGTCTTTTTAATATCCTCAATAATTTCACTTGCAGGTGGTCTGTTGGTTATTATTATACAGCTGACATCCGCTGATCTTGAAATATTATTAATCTCAAGGATTCTGTAATCAAGTTTCTCTAACACTTTTTCCTCAGTACTACTCATATTTTTTCACTCCTTTACCTAAGATATATTATATCTTTTTAACATTATAAACTAATTGCATATAAAGTTAGGTGGAATATATAAAAAACAATACTAGATGCTTAATATTCAGTATTAATGTTTTAATTAGCCAGCGTGTTTATAAATTTCCAGTAAGAAGATGTTAAGGATTAAGCGTTCTGAACTAAAACCAGGTGAAAAGAAAAAAGTAACCATTGGAAATGAGGAAGTAATTTTACTTTACCTGGGAGGAGGAAAGTATTACGCATTCCAAAGTAGATGCCCTCACCTGGGTTGCGACCTGTACAAAGTAGGCGTAGTGATTAGAGAAGAATTAGTATGTCAATGCCATTTCACACACTTCTCCATTAATGACGGAAGAGCAATCAAAGGAGCAACCAAGAAACCATTGAAACTATACCGCGTTCAGGTTGATGGTGAAGACATAATTGTGGAAAGTTGATTTAAGATTCTTCTCACATCCTTATAATGTAACTGCCCTTTAGCAGTTTCTTCGCCAGCATGGGCATATATCAACTTAGATCCCAGAAGAGAGAAGGCTATTCTCTCTACTCCATTAACACCCATAGGCATAACAACTGCATTATCGTAATTATCAAGAACTCTCATCAAAAGTTCCCTATAACCTCTCTTAGCTATTACAGCTATTTTTCTAAGATATGCTTCATCAAATTTATCAAAAATTTCCTTTACCTCTGTAAACTCAGGCAGATTATCGAAATAATGAATTGAAACTATCTTGTCTTTAACATTAACTTGATATCTTAATGCAAATCTTGCCTCAATATCATACATAAATTTCTCTCTTTCCATACGTCTGACAAAGTTAGCCTTAAAAGCAGGATCTATATAATTTACTCCTCCTTCGTCCTTATCCCTTAGGGTTATAATCAACTTTTCCTTGTATTTTGAGAACAAGTCTAGAATATCAACGTCAAATTTGCTAAGATAATCTAGCCTAAGTTCTACTAAGTCAACGTCGTTTATAAGCAATTCAATTCTATTTAAATCTTTTAATTCCTTGACAGGTAAGGCTACAACGAGCTTAGGTGAAATGTATATCACCACCTAAACTAATTAAGTCTAACCAGAAACTAGGATTACTCTTATTCACACATTGAGCGTTTTCAACAGTACCTCCTGTCCTCAGGGATATCACTCCTGCCATCATTGCTATTCTGTGATCATTGGGACATATTATACTACCCTCAGTTAACTTTGACGGAAATATCTTAATAAAATCTGTATCGACAACCACATTACCTGAAAAAGCCTCCAGGGTGGATTTTATTGTACTTACCCTGTCACTCTCCTTAATTCTCAATCTCTTAATTCCAGTAATTTCAGTCTCTGAGGTAGCAAAGGGTGCAATACAAGCTATAGATGGTGCAAGGTCAGGCATATCGTCCACATCCACTTTTATTCCCTTTATAATTCCGTTCCCTGAAACAATCCATGAGTTACCCTCGACTCTAGAGTCTACACCCATATTCTTAATTATTTTTACAATGCTGTGATCGCCATCGTAATATGGAGGAGAATAGAGTCCCTTAATTTGAATCTCTCCTCCAGTTATTGCAGAGGCAATAGCATAAAATGAAGCTAATGCATAGTCTCCTGGAACATCTCCTCTAAAGTCTCTAAACTCCCCCCTTTCTACCCTAATCCTGTTTCCAGTAAACTTCACACTACCACCGAGTGCATTGATCAAATCAATAGTCATATGTATATAGCTCTTAGAAGACAACGGGGGGATAATCTCGATATCCCCACCGTTCACCAAGGAGAAGGCATATATAAACCCAGAGATGTACTGACTGCTCTCATCTCCCCTTATCCTCACATAATTTTCCTTTAGTTTTCCAGTCATTGTAACTGGAAGATAATTTGATGAAAATCTTATTTGCCCCGCTAGGGCTTCCACTATCGCGGTTATAGGTCTCCTCCTTAGACTTTCATTCCCGTCTAAAACCACCTCTCCTCCCAAAACTGATAAAATAGGTATCATCATTCTTAGGGTGGTAGCAGAACCGCCAAAATTCAGGTATTGCGGTACTCTTAATTTTTCACCTTTCTTAAGGCTAAGATTATCACTCACATTTACTCCAATGTCCTTTACCACGTCTATAGCAACTTTAGTGTCCTCAGACAGGGAAAGGTTATTTAGGATAACATTAGATAGTAGCGAGTACAGTATTAGTCTTATTGCGAGGCTCTTAGACTGAGGAGCCTTTATGATCCCTGAGATTTTGGACTTATTTATTCTAGTGATCGTGGCTCAACCACCCTAGTTACTAATACCTCTCCAAAATTCGAGAAAATATCGATTACCTTACCCTCGTCTCCTGGTTTTGTTACAGCAAAAATCGACGGTCCATTACCAGATATACCAGAAGCTAATGCTCCGCCCTTTAAAGCTTGCTTTATGGGAGAAGTGTCATAACCTAATATCTCAGCCATAGCAATTCCGTTAAGCCTCATACCCGTAATTATGTCTTTTCTTGCGACATTGAATATTTCCTGGAATAGACCAGCATATCTCTTTAAATGGTTGAGATCAATTTTAACCTGTCTGTTTCCTCTAGGGAGTAAAACTACTGAGATATCAGGTGGCTCTTTTATTTCAATTAACTGGAATTCCTTATTAAAGGTGAATGTAACCCCTCCATAATATGAGGATGTAGCGTCATCATAAGCTCCAGTATAACTCACGCCTGCCTTTAGTGACAGTATTGCGGATAATTTTGGTGGATCGACATCTTTTATCTTATACCTTCTCATAATTTCAGCTATTAACGCAGTGGAAACAGCACTACTGCTTTTCAAACCTCCTTTTGGAGGAATCTCTGAGTTTATTTCAGCCTTCATACAAGGTAGGTTGTACTTTTGTCTGAAGAATTGAATTATAGTATCTATCAATATATCTTGACTCTCACAGTACTCAGTCTCACTGACTTTCACCTCTACCTTTAAGTCAATTGCCATTGATGAACCGTACCAGCCTGGCAATGCGTTTACTACTGAGATTCCTGCATAGGTTTGCATTCCTCTACATACCTCCTCCATTTCTCCTCTATAATCCTAGCTTGATCTTCACTCAATTTTACAGGTGGAATATAACCAGATCTAAGTGCATGATCCACTAACACTAAGGCAACCATTGCCTCAGCCACAGAGACACCTCTTATTGCTACCGCAGGATCATGCCTACCTATCACACGAATAGTAGACTCTTCAGAGGTACGTAAATCTACAGTTTTCTGTGGTTTTCTTATTGAACTAGTAGGCTTAAATGCACATCTCAAAACTAATTTCTCGCCATTTGAAAGACCACCTAATATACCTCCTGCCTTATTGTATCTCCATCCCAGTTTCCCATTATCCTTAATAACTATTTCATCGTTTGCCTCACTACCCTTCATTTTACTTGCTTTAAATCCTAACCCATACTCAAAACCAACAACTGCAGGTATTGAAAGTAAAGCCTTAGCTAAATCAGACTTCAGTTTATCAAAAACTGGCTCACCCAAACCTATCGGCACATTATCCGCAATAACTTCAGCAACTCCTCCCCAACTATCTCCTTCAACTGTAGCTTGTTTGATCAGTTCCTCGTACTTCTCTTCAAGCCATTTCTTACTTGCCCTTACGGGGCTGTACTTAGAACAGAATATCTCCCTGAAGGAAACATCTTCATCAAGTTCCACTGGACCCAAAGACTTCAGATGTGCACCTATCACAGTATCAGTTAACATGAGTAATTTCTTGGCTATTGCAGAGGCTGCTACTCTAGATGCGGTCTCCCTTGCACTCGATCTCCCTCCTCCCCTATAGTCCCAATTCTCATAACCGTATTTCATGATATACGGTAAGTCTGCATGTCCTGGTCTGGGTTTATGTTTAACTTCCTCATATAGTGAGGAGATCACATCATTATTTCTAATAATGATAGTTAGCGGGGCACCTGTGGTTCTACCATTATAAACCCCGCTGACAATTTCAGGCTCATCCTTCTCCCTCCTTCCGCTAACGAATTGCTTACCTGGTCTTCGAAAACTCAATTCAAACTCGATATCCTCCTTACTTATGTAAAGTCCTGCAGGAACGCCGTCCACAATCACACCTATCATTGGACCATGACTCTCTCCAAATGTCGTAATTCTAAACATCTTACCTAACGAGTTTCCTGGCATATAAGAACTTCACCACCTCTTCATCACTTAACGATTTACCAAACCAAATCCTTTCAGCCTCCATTGCCTGACGTACCAAAATCTCTAGACCATTTATTGATCTTATACCTGTTTTTTCAGCCTTTAATATAAGTGGAGTCTTTACAGGATTATAAACTAGATCTACAACAAGTTTTCCCTTTATGCATTCGTCTGGAACGTAACTAGAATTTGGAGTAGCGTTAACTATTATATCTCCAGGTTTACAGGAAGAAATTATCTTAATATCATAACCAAATTCTTTAAAATCTTTCTCTAGGGATTGAGCCCTTTCTAATGATCTATTTATTACATAAACCTCACAGCCTAATTTCAATAATGCGTATATACTAGCCCTCCCTGCACCACCAGCTCCAAAAACTGTGCATATTGAAGGTTTATCAATTAGCTTCTCCTTTATCAAATTGTAAATGGCTATGTAGTCAGTATTGTAACCATTTAGGTTATGAATAGTGTTCACAGCTCCAATGACTCTAGCCTCCTCAGAAACGCCATAGAGATACTTAACTACGTCCTCTTTATAAGGTATTGTAACATTCAAGCCGGAAGCTATATTCAATAGTCCTATTATTATGGAGTGAAATTTATCCCTTCTTACATCAAATCTCAGGTAAACTGCATTAATTCCTAACCTTTGAAATGCATAGTTATGTATAGCTGGAGATAAGGTATATGGTATGTTTTCTCCTAAGACTCCAAAAAGTTTTGTATCATTATTTATTTTAAGCATTGTTCAGCAAACCCTTTTAAAGTCTCAATTGGTACTTCAACTCTTTTCCAATCTCCTATCCTTGTGGGAAAGGGCATCAATAGTACTCCATTTCTCACTTTCTTATCCTTTGATAGTGCAAATAAAGCCTCTTTGAGGTCAATCTTAGAGGACAGCTCATCAATACTAATTGGCAAGTTGTAATGCGAAAGTATCCACACAGTATCTTCAACTACTCCTTCCTCGGAATAACCCATCTCCTCAGCTATTTTAGCCTCGCAGACCATACCCACAGATATTGCATAACCGTGAGGTATACTAAATCCTGATCCAGCTTCAATAGCATGCCCAATAGTATGACCAAAGTTCAAAACTATTCTAACTCCCTTTGTCTCCCTCTCATCTTCCTTAACCACACTCAGCTTGTCCTGTATGGATCTCTGTACAACATACTCCAACGACTCAGGGTCTTTGCTTAACACTGAATTCTTATTTAGGGCGAGGAAGTCATATAATTCTTTATCTAACACTAAACCATATTTTATGACCTCAGCTAGACCTTTCCTAACCTCCTCTGAGGGTAATGATATTAAAAACCTCAAGTCTGCAATAATTGCTCTAGGCTGATAGAAAGTTCCGATGATGTTTTTAATTCTCCCAAAATTGACTCCGTTCTTTCCACCTATTCCAGCATCAACCATTCCAAGAAGGGTGGTGGGAACATTGATTAGATTTAAGCCTCTCATATACGTGGAGGCTATAAAACCAACAGTATCCGTTACAGACCCTCCACCAATTGCAATTACATAGTCCCCTCTATCAAAACCTCCATCAAATAGAACCTTTAGGAGCTCAAGTGAATACTGGATATCCTTTGCTTCCTCTCCGTCCTTTATGGGAACAAGGGTGTATTCTCCCTCAAGATGAGGTTTAATAAAATCTATGTTCACGCTACTTGAGTAAAATATGGCTTTTTTATTTTGTATTTCTCTCAGATAACTTAATGCGTTTTCTCCAACTACTACATCTATATCCTGTTGAGAGGTAATACTCTCACTAAATCTTATCATACCTTTCTACCTAAAACATTAGCTAAAGCTCTTATCCTATTCATTAGTAGTTCAAATGAGTCTGGTGTTAATTGTTGCTCTGAATCGCTAAGTGCCTTCTCGGGATTTGGATGAACTTCAATTAATAACATATCTGCACCAGCAGCAACAGCAGCTAAAGCAAGGGAATGAACTAATTCTCTTTTACCTGCTGGGTGACTTGGATCTGCACATATGGGTAAATGAGTTTGTAATTTTGCTGCTATCATCCCTCCTATATCCATAGTGAATCTCGTAGCCTTTTCAAATGTCCTAATCCCTCTTTCACACAATACCACGTTACCATTACCCTCCAAAAGTAAATACTCAGCTGCTAGTAACCACTCATCTACCGTGTTGCCTAAACCCCTCTTCAATAATACTGGCATCCCAGATTTCCCAGCTTCCTTAAGTAAATCGAAGTTCTGACCATTCCTAGCACCGATCTGGAGCATATCAGCATACTTTTTGAACATGTCTATTTGCCTAGTATCCATTATCTCTGAAACTACAGGGAGTCCAACTTGGTCTCCTACCTTTCTGAGTATCTCTAACCCTCTCTCCCCTAGTCCTTGAAATGAATAGGGACTGGTTCTGGGCTTTAGAGCACCTCCTCTCAGAAGTTTTGCTCCAGCTCTTTTGGCAGCCTTGGCAACAGTTAATACTTGTTCCTCATCTTCAACTGCGCATGGTCCTGCAGCAACAACTAACCTGTCCCCACCTATTTCTACATCCTTGACTTTAACAATAGTGGGATCTTTTTTCCATTCATTGCTCACTAGAGGAAATTGACGCTTACTTTTAACAGCAATCTCTATACTCTCGTCCTTTATGTTTTCTACATAAGTATCAGGCCAGGTAACTACAAGTTTTTTACCGTATAGATCAAGAAACTTATATGAAGCAGACGAATTATTTAGTTTTTCTTTTAAGGAAGAGTAATTTGCGTTTTGTTTAAGAATTAGGAGCATGTTTCACTCACCTAGACTTTTCAAAACATCTTGAAGTTCTCTCATACCTAAATCTCTTACCTTATGGGCATAAGGATTATCCTTCTGAATTTCCAAAATAACGGGGAGTAAGGAGTTGATTCTATCTAATATCTTACTTATCTCTCTAAAATTCGTAGTCTGTAATTCATCTATCTTATTACCGACTTCCAACTCCTTCTTTAACGTGTTTGAGCTTCGTAACAGACCTAACATGTAGAAATGAGCCAAAACTTGGACTATAGCCATGACTTTGTCATGTTCTTCTGGAGTAGTCAAGACAGGTACTAAACCACACTTTCTCCAAAACTCTATAACCTCCTGTGTTCTCGTGGATTTCTGGGAGGGTATCACAGCTATTCTCTCCCCTACAGGATATAAAATAGGACCAAAAAGAGGATGAGTTGAAATATACTCAAAAGAGAACTGTTCAGATAGGGTCTGAAGTTTTCGAAATGTATTAGATTTAGTAGAAAAAATATCCATCACAACTTTTTCTTTAGCATATTTTAAAACACTCTCTGCATAGTCCAGTCCACTGGGACTAATCGAAAGTATAACATATTCACTCCAGTCCAGTGCACTCTTTTCTTCCATATAGACAAACTTAAATTCATTTGCAAGTCTCTCAGCCTTTCTCTTATCTCTGCCTGTAATTACCACATTATGACCAGAAAGATGAAAGAGAGATGACAAGGATCTTGCCATTCCACCATATCCTATTATTGTAACTCTTCTCTTCTTCGAGTCTTTAACTTGAAACATCTTTGAGTAGGAAATTAGGTTAGTGAGAACAGATGAGACTAAAGATTCTGGAATTCCTAGCCTTCTACCCTTCTCAGTCCAATATTCCTTAACATATTCCTCCCTCTTCTCATCCGTAACGTTAAAACCCATCTTACCTTTAATCTCTCCTATCATAGAAGAAACTTGGAGCCTTTTTGCGATTAAATTTAAAATTTGACTATCTATCTCCTCTATTTCTTTTCTCAACTCTTCTAGTTCATTCATTTCAACAACTCCATTACAGAACTTATTATCGATTTGTAATTTATTCCGTAAAAGTCCAGTAAGTCTCTCTGACTCCTCGCACTCCTTCCAAAACCAGTAGCCCCTACAAACCTCATAGGAACCGGGTATCTCTTAACCACCACCTCAGACACTGCAGAGCCTATGCCTCCATAGATACTATGCTCCTCAATAGTGACAATCCTTCCTGTTTTTCTAGCATAATATTCTATGGTCTGCTCATCGATTGGTTTTATTGATAATAGGTTGATCACTGACGCACTTATTCCCTTCTTTTCAAGTTCCTCTGCAGCCCTTAATGCGTCCCAAAGGACTACTCCCGCACCCATTATTGCAACGTCATCTCCTTCCTTAAGCACGTAAGCTTTGCCTAACTTGAAATCATATTCTAAACCATCAGTGATTGACGGTGAATACTCCCTTCCGACTCTATAGTATAATGGTCCTCTTAGTTCTTCCATTATCACGGGAAAACTTCTCCTTATATCTGCTGGGTCTGCAGGTATTATTACCTTCATATTGGGTAATACTCTCATTAAGGATATATCTTCTAAGCATTGATGACTTGATCCGTCACCACTATCACTATACCCTGAATGCGTAACCACAAACTTCACATCCAAGTTCATCCTAGCTACAGCATTCCTAATCTGCTCCCATGCTCTCATTAAAAACATTGCAAAATCAACTACAACTGGCTTAAATCCAGTTGCTGAAAGACCTGCTGCAAAGTCTATCATGTCCTGCTCTGAGATACCAACATTAAAGTACCTGTCAGGAAATTTCTCCTTGAAATAGGATGCTCTGCTTGAGTCGCCCACATCAGCAGTTATTACCACTATGTCCTTTAGCTTCTCTCCCATTTCCACTAGTAATTTGCCGAATGTATCACGCATTGAGTAGATATTTCCTTGCATCATCAGGACTCGACCTCTGTTTTTTGGTATTTTCTATAACTGGAAAACCTTTGCCTCTAACCGTGTTCGCAAATATCACAACTGGTGCTTTAGCCTTTATTGCTTCATCTATTGTGGAGATAAGGCTTATGAAATCATGTCCATCACAATTGAGCACTTTCCAGCCTACTGACCTCCATACATCTGGCAGAAATTCCTTTGGTTTTACACTACCAGTGGAATCGTCTAACTGGAACCCATTAATCTCTATAAACGCAATTAAATTGTCTAATTTTCTTGCAACTGCATGTGTCATTGCCTCCCATACTTGACCTTCATCCTGTTCACCGTCTCCCATAACCACGTAAACTCTGCCAGATCCTCCTCTCATTTTAATTCCTTGTGCAACACCGATTCCGAAACTTAATCCTTGACCAAGGCTTCCTGTTGACATATCAACACCAGGTATGAATGTCTCTGGATGTCCTTGCAACATTCCTGAGATATCTTGAATCTTCCACAGGTCATCATCACTAACTAACCCCCTTTCTGACATTATGGCATAGAGCGCTGGAGCTGCATGACCTTTACTTAATATAAACCAGTCTCTATTTATAGGGTCTTTTCCATCCTTTACGTACCTATAAAATAAAGTTGTCAATATTTCTATACTACTTAGAGAAGAACCCACATGTATTGTTTGATCGTAGAATAACATTCTTATTACTTTTCTTCTAGCTCTTTCTGCTATTTCCTTTAACTTATTCAATTCTTCTAGAGATATTGGAATTCCATCACGCTCACCCATTGGCGCAAAATCTAGCCCCCAACAGAATTTATACTACTCAGTTATAAGCTTTATAGTGACTAAGCTAATGGAAAGATATGCTAGACAATTACTTGTATTGGGACTTGGAGTTCAGGAAAAGATAAGCCAGCTTAAAATAGCAATAGTAGGCTGTGGAGCCTTAGGTACTACTCTAGCCGAACTATTAGCCAGACTGGGCGTGGGAAAAATCAAGCTTATCGATGCTGATATAGTGGAGGTAACCAATCTTCACAGAACTCACTTGTTCGAGGAGAGTGATATTGGGAAACCTAAAGCTACTGTATGTGCAGAAAAAATAAGGAAAATTAACTCAGGAATTAAAGTTGAGGTCGTTAATGATATAATAGATTCAAATAATGCCGAAGAGATGCTCAAGGATAGTGATTATATATTTGATGCACTGGATAATTTGTACTACAGATTTTTGCTAAATGATGTAGCAGTGAAACTGAGAATTCCACTAGTTTACGGCGGGGTAATGGGAGAGTACTCTTCGGTAATGCTGATAGTACCTAGAGAAGGACCCTGTTTAAGATGCTTTATGAACTACGACGAACATGAGAACGAAGTAAATGCGTGTGAAACTATAGGAACACTTGATACGGTAATTTCCATAACTGCTTCCCTTCAGGTTCAGTTAATGTTAAACCACCTGAGAAACCAAGCTAATTTACACTCTTTGTACTATTTAGACACCAGAGAGCTTAGGATAGACAATGTGAAAATAAGTAAGAACGATAAATGCCCTACATGTTCCTTAGAAAGGTTTGACTTTCTAGATGGAAGAATGAAACAACCCTCATGCGGATTGAGCAGATTAGACATAGAAAGTCATGAGTTTCTAGTTAGAGATGAAGAAAACGGAAATCTAGTAATTTGTTACCCCAGTGGAAAATGCTTTAAAAAGTCTAATAGATAATCTAGTTGTGGAAAGAAAATTAGTAATAGTTGCTGTTCTGCCTATTGCAGTGATCATTGGATATGCCCTTATATTCAAAATTGATCTCATCGATGTATTTCTATCTATGGATCCAGTTTTTGTTGTACTTTTTTTCCTATCTTATATTACGCAATGCCTCATATTAGCGTATAGAGATTCAATGATTTCTAAGGTAAACTTCTTCACTTCCTTTAAGGCAAGATTGTTCGGTAATGGAATAAGCCTCATTATTCCTGGCGCAGCAGGACCCGATTTAGCTAGAGCTATACTATACACAAAAAAAGGTATCTCATTGGACAAAGCATTTTCAATCTCGCTAATAGAGTCCTTTTTTGATGTCACAGTAGTTTCAGTGATGTTCTTAATATTATTTTGGCTTAGGTTCTCTCCACTATTAACTATATTCGTTTTCGTTGCTTTTTTTAACGTAGCAATGTGGATAGCAGGCTTTGGTTACGTTTATGGAACCTCTCACGAAACGTTGAACAGGCTAGAACAAAAGATATTCACATTTAAGTACATTAAGCCTTTGGAAAGAGCTTACTTAGATAGTAAGTGGCTTATTAAAGATAGACTTTCTAACGTGAAAATGGCGTCCTTTTACTCTGCTTTGACCGTTATAGGTTATATATTACAGTCCTTACCATTTTATCTCATATTTAGTTCTTATCTTAAATCTATAATAATAAACATTACTTACCAAGTATCCTTATTAGTACCTATTCCCTCTGCAGCAGGAGCCGCAGAATTAGCCCTTACCGCAATTATCCCTCCCAGTTTAGTCCTAGTTGTAAGAATACTTGAACTAATAGCTTATTCGTTAGGGCTAATTTTTGTAAATGATATAAAATTCTCGGAGCTAAGAGAGAAGGTGAAGGAAGTTTGGAAAGTTTCTTAAATGAGCCCTCCAAGGAGGAACTTAGAAACTTAGTTAGTGAGATAATATCCTATCCTAAGCCTTTATGCGTGAAATCATCTTATACAATTGACTCTTTAATAGCGTCCTTTCTATTAGGAAAATATGCTCATTCAAGTTTCATGTTGACATTTAACTCAGAGTGTCCAGTAAAGTTAGAACAAAACTCAAACGGAGATAGACTAATAAAATTTAAAGATAAAACATACTTCCTAGGAAGCACATCCTTTTCATCTATATTCCCCTTATCTTCTGAGGACTTACTTCCAATGATTATAGGTATTGTGTCGTCATTAATAGTTGAAAGACGGGAACTTACTAATGTGGAGAAGAGCGTGATCGAAGACATGAAAAATTTAGGAGTTTCAGTAGAGAAGAACCTTAAGATCCCTAACTATAAAAACTTGCCTCTATTCTTCTCCCTTACCATATCCTTTGATCCCTATATACCAGGAATGAGTGGAAACAGGGAAGGCACAATAAAAGCCTTGAAGGAGATAGGAATTAACGAAACTGAGAGACTAGAGGAAATCAATGAGACAAAGCTAAACACATTGCTTTACAAAATAACTAATAGCGTAATTAAAGTAAATCCGAAATTTTCTAGAAATGATCTGATCACGGATAGGATTTTGTACATGGATTATGATTCGCTAGAGCTAGCCTTTTCCGCTATGTATTTCCTTGATTTGAAAGGTGTAGGGGAGCTTTTTCAGGTAGTTATGACACCTAGTTACAGTGAGACCTTAATTACAAGATTCAGAGACGAGATGGCAAGAGGATATAGAGTTGACAGTATAGTGGACTTTAGTAGGTATTATCTTATAAGCACTGACCTGAAGTCGCCGTTGCTTGCGTATATTATCTACTCTCAACAAGGTAAAGTTAAGAGGGACAAGCCTGTTGTACTTAAAAATGGCGAAATAATGTATACAAGTAGATATTTTATGCCTTATTCCTCAAAAGAGGGATTGATAAAAGTTGAAAATAAAGATTTCAGTTAAGATTTCCACTGAAGCTAGTAAAATCATTATGAAAAGCTTAGAAGTGGATAACGTAGATTTACCCAGAGATATGCAAATAAATCTTCATTCAGACAAAGAGAGTTTAACACTAGAAGTTGAAATGCCTATTAAGGATCCTAGGGATGTTTTGACCCTAAGAAATACTATTGACGAGATTCTACAACACATTAATGCGATTGAGAAGACATTAAAAGAGGTAGGAAAGAGCAGTAGTTAAGATTTTAAACTTTGTCATATACATCTACATATGCCATTAAGACCAGGAAGATGTTACAGGAAGTTTTCAGGTCCAGCTTATACTAGAAGAGAATATATACCAGGTATTCCAATGCCTAAGATTACAAAATTCGTAATGGGAAATGTTAATGGAGATTATGATTATGAGTTAAGACTAATAACTACTGAGAAAGGGCAGATAAGACACAACGCATTAGAGGCTGCACGTGTAATTGCATTAAAGTATTTATCGAAGAAATTAGCCTCTGAGCAGAACTTTGCTTTAGTTGTAACTAAATATCCACATCATGTAATAAGGGAAAACAAAATGATGGCTTTCGCAGGAGCAGATAGATTGCAAGACGGTATGAGACTGTCATTTGGAAAGCCGATAGGTACTGCTGCCAGGCTAGAGAAGTTAGGAGAGCTTGTGATGTATGTAAGAGTAAAGAAAGAACACTTGGAGGCTGCAAAAGAAGCCCTAAAAATAGCCTCATCGAAGTTGCCCATTAGAACTAAAATCGAGATATCAGCTTTGAATAAAGAGGCAGCAGCTCAGTGAGTTATGATTTTGAAGTAGATAAGATAATTGAAGAAATACGTAAAAGAAGTGCTAAGAAAGTTCTGCTCCAATTCCCTGAAGGTATAAAACCTTTTTCTATAGGTCTTCTGGAAAGATTAAGAGAAACAGCAAAGGATATAGAGTTCGTAATCTCCTCAGATGCTAGCTGGGGAGCTTGTGATGTCGCTGAAGACGAGGCTAGAACATTAGGAGTAGACTTAATTATACATTTTGGACATACTCCTTATACTTGGTATTACCCTAAATTTCCAACATTGTTCATTGAATTGAAAAGTAAGTTAAATGTAGAGGAGGAGCAAATAGAGAAACTTATTCAATACATTAACGAGAAGTATAATCCAAGAACAGTTTCGTTATCGTCGACAATCCAACACTCTCACCTACTTCCAAAGATTAAAGAAAAGATGCAGTCACAGTTTAACGTTATTATTGGTAAACCCTCGTCTCCATTCATGCACGATGGACAGATATTAGGTTGCGATTATAAGGCAGTAGTGAACTCAAGTGCAGACGTTTATGTAAACGTTTCAGGGGGAGTGTTTCACGCTTTAGGTGTAGGTCTGACGACAAGGAAACCAATAGTCAAATTAGATCCTTATACAAGTAAAAATGAAGATCTTACAGATGAAGTTTATAGGATTCTCAAGATCAGATACGGAAAAATAATGAAAGCCTTAGACTCGAGAAATTGGGCTATAATACAGGGAGTTAAGACAGGGCAAAATAGACCTTTAATGGTGAAATATCTTCAAAAGAAACTGGAGGAAAAGGGGTACAAGGTTTTCATAATAACTAATAGAAGCCTTAACGTTGATGCCCTCAGAAATATAGATAACCCTGAAATAGATAGTTTCATAGTTACCTCCTGCCCTAGACTGCCCATAGATGATCTTTTTGAATATGAAAAGCCTGTTCTCACACCGGGAGAAGCAAAAATGATAATTTTTAGTAAGTTGGATGAGTATATATTTCCGTGGTGAAGAAACTTGAAGAATCAAGGAGAATTGCTTTTGCCAGGAGAGGAACTGAGTGTAATTGAGGAGTTCACAACCGGTGAAGGAACTTATGAGTTTAATGGTACCGTTTACTCAAGCGTTGTAGGTAAAGCTTTCTATGATATGATAAACAGGAAAGTTAACTCCATTGGATTCAAAAAACCGGGTATTCTATCACTAAAGAAGAGTAAATATGTTCTTGGAATAGTGGTAGGAATTAAAGAGGATTCAGCTATAATTAACATTCAGAGTTTAGAGGATAAGTCATTAGTAACTACCCTGAGCGGTTACATACACATCTCACAAATATCTAGCAAGTATCTGAACACTATTTCAGATGCCATGAGAGTTGGTGATATCATAAGAGCTAAACCAATAAACTACATTATTCCGGTTCCTTTAACGATCAAACAGAGAGACTTGGGAGTGATCTCTGCTAAGTGCTCAATCTGTGGAAGTCCCTTACAGAGGCAAGACGAAGAACATTTAAAATGCCCAGACTGTGGAAATATTGAGACAAGAAAACTGGCATTTACGGTGAAGAAAGGTGGAAATTAAAGTAATAAAAGAGGAACAAAATTATTTAGAATTACAAATAGACGGAGAGGAACACACAATAGGCAACTTACTTAAGGGAATGCTTTTGAAGGTACCAGGAGTGAAATTTGCTGCCTATTCCTTGCCTCATCCACTTATAACTAGTATAACGATTAAGATCTTGACCGATGGAAGTATATCAGCAAGGGAGGCATTAATTAAAGCAATAGAGTTGGCTGAAAACTATGCCAATCTATTCATAGATGAAGTGAAAAAAATTTGAAAAAAGAAACAAGGAAAGCAGTTATCGCTAATCAGGATGACCTTTACGCTTTATGCATATTCAGAGGAAAGATACTCGAAAAAATAATATTTGAAGAGAACGAGAAGAAGCTTAAAGAGAGCTTTGAAAATTCTCCAGTTAAAGATGAAGTAAAGATCTTTGTAGATAGTGGAGAGGAAAAAGATACATGCATAACGATAGTTAAAGCTATAAAAAGAAAAGTAAATAAACTCGTTAGCACTTAAACTATTATTATGCCCGGTGAGACGTCATGAAGTTCTGTCCAAAATGTGGTTCTATGATGATGCCTAGAAAGGAGAATGGTAAAACCGTATACAAATGCTCTAAATGCGGATATATAGACACGGAGAATCAGAAAGAAGCTAAAATAACAACTGTGATTAAGCACTCTGCAAAGGAAAAGACACTTGTGTTAGAAAGTGATATGCCAAAAACAGGAGTGCAATTAACTAGAGGAATATCCTGTCCTTCTTGCGGAAATGATGAAGCGTACTTTTGGATACTACAAACAAGGAGTGCTGATGAACCAGCTACAAGATTTTATAAATGCACTAAGTGCGGTAAGGTATGGCGTGAATATGAATAATGAGGAGAGAAAAATATTTTAATCATATCTAGGAAATGAATTCTGGTAATTGGACCCGTAGCTCAGCCAGGACAGAGCGCCGGCCTTCTAGTCGGCGCTGAGAGGTTAGCCGGTGGTCCCGGGTTCAAATCCCGGCGGGTCCGCTGTACCCACCATATTACCTTTTATGTTTTTACCTTGCGGATGTAAAGATTTTAAGATACATGTCGATCACTAATAAAATTAAAGAAGGAGTGAACTAGAACTTTAACTATATTCCTCTAGTCATAAAAAATTAATCAAACTAAAATAACGCCCCACATGAGTTTGAGATGGTCAAAGTTTTATGGTAAGGATTGAAAAATATCCTCGATGTAAAACTTATTTTCTTTCCGTGAGTATACAGGCGGTGCTAATTGACCCAACTGTCATTAATAGCATTCCTAAATAAGGAGGAAACTCTGGTGATGCTATCCTTACAATACCCAATAATCCACTTACGAAAACGAATACACCTAGTAATACAACTATTATAGATACTGACGCTTTAACAAGTTTATCCATTATTTTTATTCCCCTCTTAAGAATTTACTTAAATCTCAAACTTTTTAAATTTTACCATTTTAAAATCATCTATCTACTTTTACTTTAATTTTATAATAAAAGGAAACGTACTTCACCAAAATTATTTTTAACTCAGAAATTAATAATATGCTATGGTAGACGAGGAGAAAGTAATAGAAGAAGTATTAAGGAAATATAAAAATATTGCAACTATAGGATTTTCCAAGGATCCGTCAAAGCCCGCTCATGAAGTTCCCAGATTCTTAATAAGTAAAGGATATAACGTAATTCCCGTAAACCCTACAGTTAATGAGATACTCGGAAGAAAAAGCTACAAATCAATTCTCGATATACCAGAGAAAATAGAAGTGGTTGAAGTATTTAGACCTTCAAGTGAGGTCCCAAAAATAGTTGATGAAGTGTTGGAGAGAGTGAAGATGAAAGGAGATGTTAAAGTGATATGGCTGCAAGAAGGGATTAGACATGATGAAGCAGCTGAGAAGGCTAGGAAAGCAGGTTTAGTAGTTATTCAGGACAGATGTATGTATAAAGAATATGTCAAGAAAATAGGTAGCTAAAATCAAATTTTATTTGATTTATTATTTTTTCGAACTTTCATGTAAAATCAATTATTAACATTCTTGAGTTTAGAATTAGATACGGAAAAGTTTGGATTAGATATTTAAAGTATTTCAATATATGAACACTCGTGAATGTATCAGTTATTGCAGCTGCTATAGGTATAATACTTTCCATATCAATTGCAGCTCTAGTTATATACATAACTACACCATCAGAATTTAAATTTCAGCCTACAACCTACTATACGACTACCGATAAAAGTCAAAATATAACGCAGACACAAACTGCGGAGAAGCCTAATGTGGTTAGACCCTATATAATTCAATTGAACAACACTAAGATTAACACTAGTAACACACTAAGTTTGCTGGGTCTAATTGCGAATAGTAGTATTTTACAAAAGCTGAACTCCAGCCTATATCTTGGGCTCACTAACCAAAATGAAGTAAATAATATGAGTCCCTTAAACTCTAGTTTACTTTTCTACACATATCCTAATCTTATAGTCGCACACCCCGATTCTGTCACTTATTTCTACTTATACTGCCAGTGCTCAAACAACAATACATTAATATATACATATAATATGACAGGATGGGTAGAAGTGGTCCATGACCAGTATTTAGGCATGAAGGGAGACATACAAATCTACAACGTAACTCTTAAAATACTTAACGTAAAGCCCGTAACTATTATTCTACTCCCTGTCTACGACGTATATAACTACCAAGTACAATACATAACACTCATTATAACACCTAAAGGTTAAAAAGAAGATAGGAAAAAGAATATTCCCATATTACTTGAATCGAAATAAGTTATGTATACATTGTCCTTGCTTGTTCCCTCATGAAGGAAAGTAAATAGTAAGGTCCTCCAGCATTTTTACCTGTCCATCCTGAATGTTTCCAGCCTCCAAATGGCTGTACTCCTGGCATTGCTCCAGTAGTAGCTCCTACCATTCTATTTGCATAGACTACACCAGCTTCAATCTTGTTAAAGAAATATTCTATCTCTTTCTGATCCTCTGAGAATATTCCGGCAGTTAATCCATATTCAACATCATTTGCTAATTTAACCCCTTCCTCAAGACTACCGATTTTAGTAACTAGAATTATAGGTACAAATAACTCAGTCTTCCATAACCAATGAGATAGAGGTAAATTGGATACTATGGTTGGTTTAACCAACCGTCTCTTCACATCTATAACTTCTCCACCGTACAGAATCTCTCCCCCTCCCTTCTTAGCTTCCTCTACAAACTTAACATACTTTGATACCGCATCAGAATTTATTAATGGACCGAGAAATGTCTCCTTCTTTGTAGGGTCTCCTATAATCGCCTCTTTGGTCCTATTCACTAACTTGTTCAGAAACGTATCATAAACATTAGTTTCAACATAAATTCTTGAGCTCGCACTACACTTTTGCCCTCCAAAACCAAACGCACCTCTAAATACGCCTTCCACAGCCTTGTCTATATTTGCCTTATCGGTAACTATGACAGCATTCTTACCACCTAGCTCCATGACTATAGGTCTAGTGTCTACATCAAGAAAATCCTTTGCGAGTTTATGCCCAACATCCTTTGATCCTGTGAAAGCTAGACCAGCTATTCTCTTGCTCTTTAGAGCTGGAGTAACGATTTCGCTTCCTTTCCCAGTCAAATAATTTACCACACCATCAGGTAACCCTGCTCTTCTCAGAATCTGTATTAGGTTGTAGGCTGATAACGGTGTATCTGACGAAGGCTTTACAATAGCTGTATTACCAGTCAACACTGAGCCTAAAGTCATGGTAGCAGTTATTGCTAAAGGAAAATTAAACGGTGAGACTACAAACCATGTACCATAAGGTCTCATTACGCTATATCCTTTCTCGTTCTTGTAAATTCTTGACTCCATTTCCCTGATATATCCCCTATTCTCCTCTAACAAATAGGCGTAGTACCTAAGATAATCTATTGTCTCGTCGACTTCAGCCATGGCTTCATACCTATTTTTACCATTTTCAAAGGTAATTGTGGCTGCCAGAGCGAATTTGTGTCTTGCCATTAACTCAGCAGCTCTCATAGCAATCTCTACCCTGTCTTTCCAGTCTGAATATTGCCACTCCTTATAGGCATTTTCTGCAGTTTCTATGGCTTCGTTAAGCTCATTCTCAGTTGCTTTCTGGAATATTCCTAACCTTAAATCAGAATTAAAGGAGACCGTGACAATTATTTTTTCATTAGTCCTTATCTCCCTTTTACCTATAATTAATGGATATTCCTTTCCTATTCCCGATGATAATTCATTTACAGCCTTGTCGAATTCCTTGTGAAATTCCTCTTCTCTCCCTTCTTCTAAGTACTTCTGATACGTTCTCTCGTTTACAAATGCCATGATTAATATATATGACGGTCTATATTTATATTTTAGCGGATATAGTTCTTTAAAGATATAGTAATAAAAAAGACAAAATTAGAATTCACGCTTATATTGAACTATCCTGGTAAAGTACTAGCATTGATAACACAAGATTTTTGGCTAATCGTTATATACTATTTTTATCAAAGTATGTCAGTATAATGAAGATTATTACGTCACTCACAGGAATTAAGAAGAGACCAATCTATATTCGAGTCCCTCCACTCTTCAACAAATCCAATATAGCGAGAAAGTTTAACTTGATCGAATTACCTGATGAATTTAATGACTTGAAAGAGTTTCTTGCCCTTAGGGAAACTTTAAAGAAGGCAAAAAAAGAAAATGAAGCAAAGGTTCACGTGATAGGAAATTTTTATGTTGTTGATCTAGTGAAAGGGAATATCAAGTTGGGTGAAAGTTCTCTTGTCGTGAGAGGATATGCACTAACTTATCCCTATTACAAGGCAATAGCCTATCTGAAGTCAAAAGGAGTTAATGGAAATGAAATGGCTAAAATACTCGATTATTCATGTTTCGTGTTGGACAATTACTTTTCCTATATTCCCCTTTTAGTAAGGGAAGGTTTAAAATTATACACAGAGGGAAAGTTAGATGAGTCCATAAGGCTAACAAATCGTTTTAAACGAATCATGTATGTGGGCAGAGAATCAGGAAAACCCTTAGAGGTATTAAAAAAACATTATAAAGGAAATAATTTAAAGAGAGACTGGGAACTTCTACCAGAATCTTATAAAAAAATAATATTTTACTTGTTAGACTCCAGTTTAGGACTTTTACCAGGTTCTTCCAAATACGAGCTAGGGGAAATAGATAATGTAGCAGGAGAGGAAATTGATAACGATCAAATAATATCTCCTCTAACTTTTCCTGAATTCGTTGATTTAACTAATTATGGGGTTAGGACAGTAACTCAAGGCAAGGACTTAATAATATTAGGACCCGTAAGAAGTGGAAAGAGCACCTTAAGCACTTTGATAATGAAGAGGCTTAAGGAGATAGGATTTGGTGATGTCAAGTTAATAGATTATCATGACTTAGAAGGAAATTTCGCTTTTATTAAGAAAATTCAAGATGATATTAATGACGGATCAAATTTTAGAAAGATAATAGTTCTAACTAAGGACATTTACTATACCTTAAAACCTAGGGGACAAGTAATAGAAATATTAGACCATTTCCTCTCTTCACCAAATTATAATGATTTATTGAAAGATTATGAAAGAAATATATTCAACTACTTTTACAACGTGATTCTTGATGCAGATCCAAATAAAGCCATATGGTATATTCCGTTAGTTAAGCTTGCAGAGGAATATGGGACTCCTATACCATATAAACTTGGTTTATTCACACTTACTAAAAACGGAAGAAGAGTAGGTGAAGAAGATAAAGACATAATAGTCGAGTGGTTTTCTAATGTAAATGAAGATATAAAGACGTATTTTGACGATGATTACGTAAAGGAAAGCCAGCATAAGGTAGATTTAGACAAAATTATTGATGGATTATCTTCCTATCTATTAACTAAAGTAAAAGAAGACTCTGAAACTGCAATAGACTTACTTAGACTATATTTTACAGAAGTGAACGAAAATCATGTACTAGTAAATAGTGAATTAAATAAACTACTTTTGTCAGCCGGAAAATTGTATAAGCCATCAAAATTAGCAATAAGAAAAATATTCAATGAGTTAGTCGACGTAGTATCTTCAACAAGAAATATCGACTGTATGGAACTAAAGAGAGATGTAGATCCAATAGAAAATATCATTAGTATTCTGGTTTTACTAAGGAAGAGTGAAAACAGAGAGTGTATTTCATGGGCATATGAAGAAATACTTAAATTGAAAGATAGAACAGTGATTAGCGATTTATTAAGCGATGTTATTTCTAGCTTCAACAGAGTAGGAAGAGACAAGAGATTAGCAAATCTGCTTTCGATAATAATTTACAATCTTCTTAAAGAATTTACACCAACTAGTATAGAAAAAATATTGGAGGATTTACTAGCTGTCACCCCCTTCTCTCAAATACCATTATCATTACTTTACTACAAAACAGATATGATAGATAAGATCGATGTGAAGGACCCTTTACTTTCAACTCTGATTTACTCTCTATTAATTGACTATAACGTAAGAAATAAGGAGCTTAATAAGGTCGTAACGCTCTATGATAAGTTTAGAAAAAATTACACAAAACCAAAGAATACACAACTAGACCTAAAGGAGTTTAAGGAAGTCGTCTCATACCTTTTTTCACATTATCAATTTGATAAAATCGAGGATTTTATGGATTACTTAAAAAGGAGAGCTGACGCCATAATTGGATATACATTGTTGTTAACCCATCCCAATGACGAGTCGGTTAAGGGAACAATTGAGTTGGCTGAGAAACTAATTCTACCTTGGGGGGAAATAATACTCAAGAGAATAAAGAGTTCTACTGCCACAGATGAAGACTATATGGATCTATTAAAATTGTATCAACTCCAGATACTTAAAAGCCTAGCCAATAATGAAAAATATGAAGCTAGGCTTGCCTTACAGGGAATAACTGAATTATCCTCAATTGTTCACAAAATAAGAGATGATAAAGCTAAAAGTAGTATTGCCACTGCAATTACTTTATCAAAAATGATAATAGACAATAAAGTGAAGATACTTACGAAAGTAGAGACTATTTCCGACCTATTAGTATTTTACTCTACTCTCTTTCTAATGGGTAACAAAAATGCTCTACCTTTAATAGAACTTTTAGTTTATCAAATAGATAAAAATGACCTTATACAATATAATCTCTTTACTGATTTATATAGTCTCCTCAAAGGAGAAGAAATAGATAGAAATTACTACAATTCAGTTATGCTAACTCTCATCTCTAAATATATAAATAATACGAATAAAGTTCTAGTTTTATTAGTGACATTAATAGGTATGTGGCATGTGTTAGGTTATAGAGGTTACTAACTACCATGAAAATTTTCTCAGAAAGATTTATTTGACAAAAAATAGATAATGAGTCAGCATGGAGCTTTCATTATCATTACCTACAAAGAGAGTCTACTATTATGTGCTGAAGAGTAAGAACGGTGTTACAATACGGCAAATACAAGAGGATCTAGGTTTCTCCTCAACAAGTGCTGTAAGATATCATGTGAAAAAACTCGTTGCTGCTGGTTTAGTCGAGGAAACATTGGAAGGAAAGATAGTGCCTAGAAAAGTAATTCTTGATGACGATTATATGTTGCTTTTTAACAATATCTTACCTAAAAGTGTATTCTTTGCCTCTTTCTTCCTTACCTCATTTTTCATCATAATATTTCTCATTTCCTCACATGAGCTTGCATTAGAAGTATTTTCAGCCATAGTAGTGCTTATTGGCGGAATAGTTTTCGTTGTAGATGCAATTAAAAGACACATGAGATTTACAAGAATACAGTTAGATGAGGAGTAAGATTCTCAGCCGGAGATAATCTCATCAACTAATCAGTAACATCGACCCATCATCACATTCCGAGCTCTTTCAGAACTGAATATATACGAGCATTCACCTCAATACTCTCCTTTAAGGGTCTCCTTACACTTCCTACACTTACCCCTCTATACCTCAGGGCTACTTTAACACCTGAGGGAAAATCTCCGCTCATTATTGCGTCGCTTATCTTTGATATCATCCCTTGAATCTCTAAACTCTCATTTAACTTGCCTTCCCTTACTCCCTGATATGCCCTCATCATTAACTCTGGGGCAACGTTAGCTACTGCCGATATGCATCCATTACCACCCTCAATTAGTGAGTATACAAATAAAGTATCGCTCCCTATCAGGATTTTCAGGTCATTCTTAATTTCCTTTAGACCCAAATACTTCTTGAATAAAGGTAAGTTATCAGTGGTCAACTTAATTCCATCTATAATATCTTGTTTTACCAACTTACTTATTGTCTCATATGTTATGGGAACCTTGTCAGGATATGCGTAAACATATAATGGAAGATCTAATTTCGACATCTCCTCAAAATAGCTAATTAGCCCACTTTCTGAAGGCTTATGATATATTGGAGGAATAAGTGCAATTCCTTCCATGCCCACATCAAAAGCTAGCTTACCTAATGAGAGTGTGTTCTTAAGAGAATTTTCAGAGACATTGATTACTATTTTGAGTTTTGTTATCTCTCTCAGTTTTCTTATAAACTCTTGCTTCTCACTCAAGCTCAGCATATTAAATTCTCCAGTACTACCTAAAGCAAATATCCATTTAACTCCATTTCTCTCAAGAAAATTTAAAAATAAATTTAGAGATTCGAAATCAATATCTTCATTTTCCTTAAAGGGGGTGACTATTGCGGGTACTACTCCTTCCATATTTACACATACTTAAATAGTTCGATTATATATTAAGATTTGTGAAGCTTTCTAGGCGTGAATTAATATATCTAGTAGCTGTCAGGAAATATAACGATCAGGGTAAACAAGCCAAATTAAGCTGGATAGCTAGAGATTTAAAAATCTCTCCTGCAAGCGCCTTTGAAGAGCTTCAGCACCTTGAAAAGAAGGGGTTCATAGAGAAGAAAAAGGAGGGAATCTCTATTACAGAGACAGGGATTAAAGCTATTGAGGAACTAGTTAGGGCTCACAGGATATTAGAGTATTTATTGGTAGAAATGGGTTTTTCCAAAGATGAGGCGTGCCAGTTTACCAGGGAGTTTGACTTCGCTGTTCCAAAGGAAATTATTGATAAACTTTATGAGTATTTAGGAAAACCGGGCAAGTGCCCACACGGTGAGACAATACCTTCATATTAACCAGCTAAGTCTTATTTATCACAATAAGTATAGAAATGAGAATTATTAAGATGCCCTTCTGTACATACTCTTATAGAGTAAATCAATCTGATCCTCTATTTTTTTCTTTGTTGAGAGTAATTGTTGTTTTAAGCAAATATAATCCTCTTTACTTATACACTCTTGTATTTTAATGATGTCGTTAGCTAAGTCCTTATTCTTGGAGTATTTCCTAAAGAAACCGCTCAATTCCCTCTGAACCCATGAGTAGACTGTTTTTTCATTTCTAGAGTTTACATGAAGTAATGCCTTTTCTATTGAGGTTTTAGCCAAAATCATATCCTGAATTAAAAGAAAATCTTTGTCTATTGACACAAAAATGATATATTCAAGCTAAATATAAATATCTACCTAGAACAGCAATTCCCCACCCTCCTCCGGAATCTGAGTATATTAACTTATGTCAATGAGGATTCTCAGCCGGGTGGGGTACAGTTATGATGACGTCGACATAGGCTGAGCAATGAAGAAGGGTCGATAACCTGATATATGATCTTTTTGTAAAAATATGTATATATGGAGTTAGACGAGATAGCTAACGAAATCAAAGTTTGTAGAAAGTGTAAACTCTGGATGGACAGAAGGAACGCTGTTCCTGGTGAAGGGAATCCTAAGGCTAAAGTTATGTTCATTGGAGAAGCTCCAGGGGAAACAGAAGATGAAGAGGGAAGACCTTTTGTCGGTTCAGCTGGAAAACTACTCACTAAATTGATAGAAGACACGTTGGGTATCAAAAGAGATGAAGTTTTCATAACAAACGTTGTCAAATGCAGACCACCAAATAATAGGGATCCTGAAGAAGACGAGATCACCGCTTGTTCATCATACCTTGATCTCCAAATTAGATTAATAAAACCCCAAGTAATTGTCACACTAGGTAGACATTCAACTTCTTATATTCTCTCAAAGGCTAATATTGAATTCCATTCCATAACTAAAAGTAGGGGGAAAGTATATGAATGGAAAATTGATGATCACGTAATAAATATATTTCCAACTTATCATCCTGCTGCTGCATTATATAACCCAAATCTAAGGAGCGTACTTGAGGAGGACTTTAAGATGATAAGGAAACTTATAAACGTTTCGAAAGATTCAAAAAGATATACGATTGAATTCTTCTTAGGTGGAGAAGATAGATCTAGGAATAAAAGGTAAAAAAGTAATTGTAACAGCCTCTAGCAAGGGAATAGGGTTCGCTACAGC
The DNA here is from genome assembly GCF_000012285.1 of Sulfolobus acidocaldarius DSM 639. Classification (NCBI taxonomy): domain Archaea; kingdom Thermoproteati; phylum Thermoproteota; class Thermoprotei; order Sulfolobales; family Sulfolobaceae; genus Sulfolobus; species Sulfolobus acidocaldarius. Next base: position 129,250 of record NC_007181.1, on the reverse strand, counting down.
AAAGAGGTTTGTTGAAGAGGGTGCAGAGGTAATCATATCTTCACATGATGAAAAGAACCTCATTTTAGCATATGAAAAATTAAAGACTATTGGTAAGGTTCATTATGTTACGGCAGATTTAACCAAGGCTGATGATGTTGCAAAGCTCATAGATGAAGGCTATAAGATGCTAAACGGACTAGATATATTCGTATATAATACTGGTAGTCCAAAGCCAGGAGATCTAATGACTTTAACAGATGAGGATTGGAGAAATGCATTTAACTTACTGTTAATGAGTGCAGTAGTTGCAGTAAGAGAAGCAGGTAAAAGAATGGAAAAGGATGGAAGAATTATATTAGCTACCTCATTCACCTTAAAACAACCAATGGATAATCTGGATTTATCTAATGTGGTAAGACTGTCCTTGGCAGGTCTAATAAAAGTAGCCTCAAGGGAACTAGGACCTAAAGGTATTTTAGTGAACGGAATAATGCAGGGTTGGACGTTAACAGATAGGTTAAAAGAAGTTGTTAAGAATAGGGCAAAGAACGAGAATAAGACTGAGGAGCAGGTTATTGATGAAGTGACAAGAGATATTCCACTCAGGAGATTTGGAACCCCGGAGGAAGTTGCTAATGTTATAATATTTCTGGCTTCAAGTCTAGCAACTTATGTAAATGGTGTTTTAATACCAGTTGATGGTGGAGCTATTAGAGCTACGCTTTAAAATCATTAAGGCTAATAATACCCCCTTTTTTCTTATGAAGAGAAACTTCTTTCTTTGTACTACTTAACAATTATATCTCTGATAGTCTTAATTATGATTGAGAGTGTAGTATGAAGCTTATTGAGTTTTACGTGAATAACTTCAGAAGCATATCCTCAGTCAAATTAACAGGTCTAGGAGGTCTAAATATAATAGTTGGTTATAATGGCTACGGAAAGACGAACCTCCTCACCGCCATATATCTATTTATAAAGAATTTAGGGGCAGGACTAGAAAAGAGAAACATTGAAGATAGGAATGGAGAATACATGCTTCTGTGGAGAGATTACGATGTTTCAAAACTAATTAAAATCGGCGGTGTAATAGAATTTAATGAACAAGAGGTTTTTAGGAACACGGGTAGAAACGGAAAAATCAGGGTTGAAGTAGTAAATACACTACAATACAATAATAAGTTCATTGAGTGGTCACTAGAATCTCTGAGTATAAATGGTGGAACACCTACAAAAGATGATTTAGAAATTGTTAAACAATTATTTTCCTTTGCATCTCAGGCTGTAGAGTATGTGCCAATATTCGATCAATATTACTTTGACTCTACTATGAAGAGAATGATAGACATGAATAGAAGCCCTATAAATATGAAGAGGAAATGGTATGATTTTGTAAACCTCGTCAGCAACACTATACCGGAGATTAAAGGTTTAGAGTTCTGGGACGGAGGAAAACTAGTATTAAACATACAGAACTTACCAATATATATTGACCTAGCTGCCAGTGGGTTTCAAAGAGTAATCTTAATGTTATTTATTCTATGGTTAAGTGGTAGCAAAGTTCTTTTACTGGAAGAGCCTGAGGTGAATATGTACCCCACTCTGCAGTCAAAAATCATGAGATTGATTAAGGAGTGGACTAATAACGATGTATTTCAGGTGTTCGTTACAACGCATTCTCCGTATATTGTTAGCTCTTCAGTTGACAGTTATGTTATAATGAGAAAGAAAAATGGAGTCTCCTCAGCTATTTCAGTTAGACCCGAAGAGAGATTAAAGAAAGTTCTTGGGCTGCTAAAGGCTAACATAAGTGACGTATTATTTAATAGAATAATAATATTGGCAAGTGATCTAGTTGAACCTCCTGTTATAGAAAACTGGTTAAAGAAGATTGGATTAAATAGACAGGAACTTGGAATTACTATATTTAAAGCATCTAACGATATTGAGTTGCAATTATGGCTCTCATTAAAGAACGCATTGGACTTAAATGTAATATTCTTAGGATTATGTGAGAAAATTGATAATCACCTTAGGGAATTCTGTGTCCCTCTAAACAGGGAAGTTGAAAACTACTATACCAAGGCAAAATTAATAGAAGTCATTAAGAACTTTGGAATATATCCTGATGAGAAAGAGTTAAGGGATTTAACGAAAGAGGAAACATACAGATGGTTAGTGAATGTGTTCAAAAAGAGAGGTATTGATTATGATAAGTTCAGGGGAAGTATAGGAGAACTAGTGACAACTGAAGACGGGGCTGAAATGCCTAAAGAGATGGAGATTTTGGCAAATAAAATTAAATCTTTCGAAGAAACTATATAATAATATGAGCACTGATATCCTCTCTGCTATAGGATTAACAATAATATTCGTAGGTTTAGTACTCGTTATTGTAGGAATTGTTAGTGGAATAATAAAGAGTTCTAAAAAAGAGAGGAATGAGAATCAGAGAGAGGAGACAAAAACAGAATATGGTGGAGTTATTTTTATAGGTCCAATTCCTATCGTATTCGGAAGTAATAAGGATATGGCGAAAATGGCATTAATAATAGGTGTTATAATGGTTGTACTTATCATTGCATTTGTAGTTTTAAGTTATGTAGTCTGATCATAATTTTCCTCTAACTTTCATTGCATTTACTACTCTCTCTATTGCCATTGCCATCGCAGCAGTTCTCATATCCTGATCTCCTAACTTATTATATTTGGTGTATACGTAATCAAAAGCTCTCTCCATTCTGCTAACTATTAGTTTTCTTGCCTCTTCTTCATCCATTATCTCTCCCATTTTGTTATTAGCCCATTCAACATAGCTTCCAACTACGCCTCCTGCATTAGCTAAAATATCAGGGACTACCATGATTCCCCTGTCCTTCATTACTACATCAGCGTCAGCTGTTAACGGACCATTTGCACCTTCAACTATCAACTTTGCCTTTACTTTTGGAGCATTAAACTTGTGAATTACATTCTCTATAGCAGCTGGAATGAGGATATCACAGTCACTTACTAAGAACTCCTCATTTGTGACTTTCTTACCATCTGGATAATTAAATACGCTTCCTGTGTTATCCTTAACCTCTAGCGCTTTCTTTACATCTATTCCGTTGTAGTTTATCACTCCTCCCTTTATGTCGCTTATACCAACGATTTTAGCACCCATTTCCTCTAAGAACTTTGCAGTGAAACTACCTACGTTACCAAAGCCCTGAATTAGTACTCTAGCTCCCTCTATGCCACCTAATACTTTCTCAGCTGCGAGTCTGGCTGTTGTAGCTACACCCAGACCTGTACTGTAAATTCTTGCGGGTAAGCCTCCTAATTCGATGGGTTTTCCTGTAAATGCTGCATAATCCGCTCTTCCTGTAATCTTAATGTATTCATCTACATACCAAGCCATTGTTTGAGGGTTTGTATTAACATCAGGTGCGGGAATATCAATATCACTACCTATGTATTTGTACAAAGCACCCACATATCTTCGTGATAGTTGCTCTAGCTCATCTTGCGTTAGTTTTGATGGATCCACTCTTATACCTCCTTTTCCTCCTCCATAGGGTAACAAAAGCAGAGCATTCTTCCAAGTCATCATCATAGATAAAGCAACTACCTCGTCCTGAGTAACATTTGGATGATACCTTACACCGCCCTTATAGGGACCAAGGGCACTGTTATGCTGAGATCTCCAACCCATAAAAGTTCTTACTTGACCGTCCTTACCTTTTATTTCAATCTTAACCTGAATAACTCTTTCAGGTTGAGCTAGAGTATCTAAAACATCTTCATTTAAACCTAAAATTTTACCAACATTATACAGTTTCTTTACCTGTTGCACATATAAATTAGAGGATAAAGTTTCCTCTACCGCAGAAGAATTCATATTTTATCCAAGTAATTCTTCTCTCTAAACAATTTTAATTTAGCTATAATTTGTGCTAAAATCAGTAGTAAAAACTAGTGATAAATCAAATTGCCTAATGACAATATAATCAAAGAAAAATCATGTTTTTTGTCTAAAAACTATGATTAATATCGATAAAACTACAGTGAAAATTATAGTTCCAATCAGGAAAGTGTTAAAGTCTACAGCCTGATAGGGTAATGTAGTATAACTTGGCTTAGTTAAAGTAGGTAATGTAGTGTTCAAGGGATAGTAGTTATTACCTAAGAAACTCAATTCGTTTATATAAGTCTTATACGTGTAAGAGTAATTCATTTGTTGTAATAAAACACCATTCATGGAGAAGTAAACGTAAACAGTGGAGAAATTATCACTGTACTTGTATAGGTATGCTTTAACAACGCTTCCATTGACAAGTTTTAGGTCGGTGGTGTTCACTAGAGTAACTTTTTCTCCACTCCACGTAATTTGGTTACTTCCAACACTAGGTAAGAATGTAATTATGTCTTGGTTATAAGGCTTAAAATATACCTGGAAATTAACATTGTTACCTAAAAGCACATTTTGAACAAGAGCACTTCCTGATTGTGGATAAAGTAAATAGTATAGTTCAGCCACATAGCCACCTATCTGGAAGGGATAATAAACCTCAAGATATGCGTCAGGTGTAAGAGTCTGATAAGCCTGATTGTATATACTATACACGTATAGATACGGTTTTGAAACACCATTACCGAGATCCGTTGAATTAATATTCAGTATTATGGGATCAGTATAGTTCTTTAATGTGAACACATAAGTATAATTAGCACCAGCAAACGTTGCATTTGCTAATATACCATTAGGTAATACAATATATTGCGTAGCTCTAGAGGAAGCATTTGATAGTAGGTAGAATTTATATGCAGATATATTCTGGTTCATTAACTTAAATGTGGAGTTTCCGGCGAAGTATACTACATAAGTAGCATCTTTAAGATATATCCCGTATGTCTGATTAAACATTAGGTAAGGTAAGAAATAAGGATAATGGAGGCTTAATAGCTCATCAAGTAGGTTTACAGTGTAATTACCCGAAGATATTGGTAGTGTTGCATTATTTGGCTTTGTTATGTTTAGCTTATTTACAACAACACTGACATTAACAGTTGCACCTTGATAACCATTTACCTTATAGTTAACTGAGTACAAATTAGTTTTATTACCTGAAACTTGTTTGAGGTCATATTGTAGCTGAGAATAAATTGTGAGTTGACTTATCTTTTGAGTCGAATAACTGTTATAATTAATAGCAAAACCTGTAGTTACTAACATTGGGATCAATAGTACGATTAGGGCTAATGAAAATACTCGCATCAATAAGCTACATTAACTACTATATATTAACTTTTATCCTATGTTAATTTTATTATGGAACGACCTTTAGTTGCAGTAGGAGGAGTAATACTCAAAGGCAATAAGGTTCTGTTAGTTAAAAGGAGAAACCCACCCAATAAGGGAAATTGGGCTATACCAGGAGGCAAAGTAGAATACGGTGAAACTCTAGTAGATGCTGTAAAAAGAGAAATGAAGGAGGAAACTGCCCTAGACGTGGAACCTATTGAGTTGCTAGCAGTGGTGGAAATAATAAAAGAGGGATATCACTACGTAATTTTCGACTTTATATGCAAAGTTTTAAACGGGGAATTGAATCCAGGAAGTGATGCCACAAGTGCAGATTTCCTAGGGCTTGATGAACTCCGTCGTGAGAACGTTAGCCCTACCACTATAGAGATGCTAGAGAGATACTTTAACGGAGAAAAAACTCCCTTATTTATAGTTGAAAAAAGTGTCACTCAAACCTCCAAGTAGATTTTTCTTTTCCATCTAAAATCTTAATCCCTGCATTAGCTAGAACAGATCTTATTTCATCACTTAGATCATACATCTTCCTAGCTCTTAGTATATTTCTTATTTCAACAACTGAATCTATAACCTTGTACATAGTTTCATAGCTAGGGCTAAACTCCTCGTCCATAACCCCAAAGACATAGTTAAATTGTCTAAATGCGTCAAAAGCTAACATTGCCCCCATGAAATCCCTAGTGTATTGGATTTTTGTGAAAACTAGGTTAGCAATTTCATATATATTTGAAAGAGCAGTAGCAGTATCAAAATCGTTACTCATGGCCTCATGAAACTTCCCGATTAGACTAATTATTTCTCTCTGTGTACTTATTTCCTCTTCATTGGAGTGACTTTTAGGCTCTTCTTTAATTACACTCCTTATTATACCCATTGCGTCCTTGAGTCTCTGAAGGGATGATCTAGCCTGCTCTAAGGTTTGCTCACTATAGTCTATGGAATTTCTATATTTAGTAGACAGGTACCAGAACCTTAAAACGCTGGGACCCCATTTCTTTAACGCTTCATTCAGTGGTATTATATTTCCAAGCGACTTACTCATCTTCTCCTTGTTTATTGTGAGATAAGCTACATGAACCCAGTATTTAACCCATATCTTACCTAATAGAGACTCACTCTGTGCCCTTTCATTCTCGTGGTGGGGAAAGACTAGATCCACACCTCCACCGTGTATATCAAACTGCTCACCGAGATATCTAGTTGACATTGTAGAGCATTCGATATGCCAGCCTGGTCTACCCTTACCCCATGGCGATTCCCAATAGGGCTCTCCGGGCTTCCATGCCTTCCATAAAGCAAAATCATAGGGATTTTTCTTCTCCTTAACTATTTCTTCTCCCTGATTCCACTCCTCTTTTTTACTCCCTGATAATAACCCATAACTAGGGAAGGAATCCACATCAAAGTAGACACTTCCACTAGAAGTTATGTAAGCATGACCTTTATCTACTAGTTTTTGAACAAAATCAATTATTTCCTGGATGTGACTGGTTACTCTAGGATGTTGATCTATTTCTACCTTCAAAGCTTTAAGTGATTCCATGTAGTCCTTTGTGTAATAATCTACTATTTCTCTCCAATCTTTGCCTGTCTCATTGGCTCTTTTAATTATTTTATCGTCTATATCGGTAATGTTTTGAACTCTTATTACGTTGAAGCCCCTCAACTTAAGGTATCTCACTATACCATCAAAACCCACAAATGCTCTACCATGACCTATATGAACGTAGTCATAAACCGTAGGACCACAGACATACATTTTTACCGTTAATGGATCAAATGATTCAAAAGTCTCTATTCTTCTACCCAGAGTGTTGTAAAGCCTCAGAGGATTCAAGACTAACCACCCATAAGTAAATTGTGTGTCCTTTCTCTTATTTTAGGTATTATCCTTAGCTCTTCTGCTTTTATATTCAATTGAGAAGCTAACTTCACTGAAGCTAGTCCTGCAATCAGAAACATGCCGGATATGTTCTTCAGTATACTCTTATAAGGTGGATAAATTAACTCTGCATTTATTAGAGAAGCTGTAGCCTCGTCTATCTTATCAGAGGGAATAACAATTGGTATAAACTGATTTCCCTGTTGTGACGAGTAAAGTTCTATCTCGTTATGGTTAGCCTCAGGTAACTGAGAGAAAAAGGCTGGATACTTAGCATTCTCATTTACTTCCTGTTTAAATCTTTCAGCAATAGGGAGTAAATCTGAAGCATAAAATATAGGAACCTTTCCAGTGATCCTATTGGCTATTCGTGTACTTACCTCTGACAACATGGTGAAATTGTCCTGTATTCCATCAACTAAATCTTGTACTCTATAGTTAGATCCTGTACTCTGGTTAAGGATTCTAACAAGATATGTGAAAATATACGGAAAAATAAATCGTGTCTGATAGCCTTGGGGTAAGCTTAATAAAGGATATCCTTTACTTTCAGCTATCTCCTTAAGTTTACCTCCAGAGGTAATGACTATTATCTCCTTTACACCTAATTCTTGAGCCCTCTTTACCCCAGCAAGTGTCTCTGCAGTGTTACCAGAATAACTTACCGCTACAACTGTAGTTTTTGAATCAACGTTTACCTTGTAACTCCTGAACAGCTTATACTCCACAGGTAAGTCTAGGAGTTTTAGGACTTCACCTGGTATTCCGCTTCCGCCAATACCAAAATAAGCTATTTTTTCAGCGGTTTTAACGCCGGGTATATCACGGGAAATTGCGTCTTCATAAAACTCTTTCCACCTCTCGTAAACATTACTCACCCTTTATCACCATACTGAAGTTAAGAGATGGTGGGTTTGACAAAATTGAGGTCGTTATGCTTTCAACTCCAATTTTCTTGAGATGTGGTCTTAATTTCAGAAGGGACATAGATATTGAAAGTGATGTTGCTGAGAGATACTCCTCAAGTAATGAGGATATTTTACTTCCTGTTAATAACGAGATGTGGGTAGGCTGAAACAGATAAATGAATACCACATTAACTCTCTGCGTAAACAACAAAAACGACGATAGAGCTTCTTCCCATCTCTGGGAATCTAATGCCTCGTTAAAGGAATCTAACAAACCCTTCTGCTTCTTAACCTCAGATCTAAGGAATCTTATTAACTCAGCTTCATTAAAACTAAGACCTGCCTCGCTTATCTCATCCAATTTCTTCGTTAAATTTTCAAAACCTGTTTTCTCCATAACAAGTATCTCTTGGTAAATTTACTATAAATGAGTTACCTATTGCATAAATTAGATGAAAAGGCAAGTGTTAAAGATGGCTACTGCTGAAAATTATAAATTTCTTCCTAGGAATCTGGCTTCCTCCTCACCTTAAATGGCGAGGCTTTCCTCATATTATAAGATGGGTCTCATGGATGGTGTTACTGATCTATTTATTGCGTCAGAAAAGAACATACACGAAACGTAATCTTCATAATTAACATAAAAGTTAATTATTAGTTATTATATAAGTAGTTAAATATTAATATATCCAAAAATCTACGTATGTATAGTTTATTAACTTTGATTTAGAAATATTAAAAATAAGGTGACTGTAATGGAGAAGTTAGTTGTAGTAGGTGGTGGAGCAGCAGGAATGAGTGCATCTTCTAAAGTTAGAAGACTAAAACCAGAGATGGATATTGAGGTATTCGAGTCAACGAAATTCGTAAGCCATGCGCCCTGTGGAATACCTTATTTTATCGAGGGACTTTTTGATGATGAAAGTTTATTCATGACATACACGCCTGAGTTCTTCAAAGAAAAGAGGAAAATAGACGTTAAAACAGGTATAAGAATAACTGAAATTGACTTCTCAGGAAGAACTATTTATGGAGAAACTGCCAATAAAGAAAAAATAAAGAGAGAGTATGATTACTTACTCTTAAGTACAGGAGCTAAGCCTAAAAAAGTAGAGACTGAAGGCAATGAGAGAGTGTTTTATGTTCACCATCCAGCAGACGCCCTAGAATTAAGAAAGCAACTATGGTCATTAAATACTGTAGCCATCATAGGTGGAGGTATACTAGGACTTGAAATGGTTGAAGCATTAGTTGAAAGAGGAAAGAAGGTCGTACTGATACATAAGGGAGACTATCTTCTCAATAGGAGTTTAGATAATGAGTTAGGCAAGATTATCACGAGTATTGTGATGAAGGATGCAGAGGTTAAGCTTAATGAAAGGTTGGAGGTAATAAAGAGAGGGGGAAGGTTAGTAGTTACAGACAAGGGAAATTATGAGGTAGACGGGACAGTAGTCGCAATAGGTGTTGAGCCTAATGTTGACCTTGTTAAAGGTAAGTTAACGTTAGGAGATACAGGTGCAATAAAAGTTGATAGACATATGAGAACCACTCTAAAAGATGTCTACTCTGCTGGAGACAACACGGAAGTTGTAAACCTACTTACGGGGAGACCCCAGTGGGTACCCTTTGCGCCAGTTGCCAATAAAATGGGTTACGTGGCTGGAAGTAACATAGGAGGGAAGGAGATGACATTCCCCGGTACAGTTAACACTCAAGTCACTAAATATAAGGACTATTACATAGCTAGGGTTGGCTTAAACGAGGAAGAAGCTAGAAAACACGGTTTCCATGTCATATCAGCTTCAATTAACAGTAAAACGAGGGCAAGATATTATCCAGGAGGAGGTGATATATATGTTAAAATTATTGCAGATGAAGAAAGTAGAAAGATATTAGGCGGGCAGATAATTGGAGTAGAGGAAGTTTTAGGCAGAATAAATATGCTAGCAGGAATGTTATACAAGGGCTTCACAATTGATGACGTGTTTTTCACCGAGATGGGCTATTTACCAGCAATAAATAGAGTGTGGGATCCTGTTATCGTAGCTATAAGACGGTTAATGAAGGACGATTAGGATATGGTAATACTAATTGGTATTACGCCATATTTAAATATTACATTAATAAAATTATAACAAAGAATGAGTAATACCAATGAACTTGCTGTAATACTGAATGAAGTAATACAAAGATATATAAGAGAATACTTCAATATTTATGTTCCTAGGGGAGATTTTAAAGAAAGCGATGCCTCACTAATTACCAACGATATCGTAAAAGAGGTAATTCCAACCAGACTAAATATGGAAGTTTATGCAATAGATGGTAGTAGTAGAAGTATTTTTTCCGCCGGTGGAACAATAAGTATATCCACAGTTGCAGTGTCTTCTTCTAACAAGCCTGTGTACGGAGTTTATCCAGGTTTGTTTGGTTTAAAAGGATTAGAAATTCAGAAGCCCTTTATAGCCTTAGCCCCTTCATCGAACTCTAAAGGAACAATAAATCCGTACTTATATTCATCAAAGTACATTATGACATTTTCGCTAGATGGTACACCTTTCCAATCTACAATAGAACCTGAAAGAATAGAAACTGAGTTAAGAGCTATATTAGAAACTGAAGCTTTGAAAGTATTAAAAAATAAGGGTTTAGTCTTAGTTGATGGACCATTATTCCCCTCCTATGTATACCTCCCTGAGAGGGTCAAAACTAAAATCATAAATGAACGTCTTTCAATTTTAGATCAAAATTTTATTGGAGTAGTTAAAAGGATAGACAAGTCAGACCTGTTAATAAGAACCTTATCTAGTAATAAGGAACTAACAGCAAAATATAAGGTGGACCCTCGTGGGTTTTTATCAGATGAGGCTTACTTGTATCAGTTTGTTAGATTTAATTATAATCCACCATATCCCACGTTATGTATTGGACCCCTTGTTAAAGATGTGAATGAAAGGGTTAAAGTATTTGTAAATTACATGATTTATCCTATTCATAAATACGTACCAAAATTCTCTATTCTCAGGATAGAATCAATAGGCAAAAACGCTGTAGATAGATTATCTTCCTTGAAATTCACAACTGAAGGAATACCTTTGGCTTTAGCCGTAGCAGACAAGACTGCAAAAGAATTGTCGTCAGGCATACTGAGATTTATTATGTTCTCGCTAGATAGAATTGGGGTCCAGGAGAGTTTCAGAAACAAATTTGAGGTGCTTGATGTTGTCTGAAGATTTTTCGATGAAGATTAAAGACCAGATAGAGAAAGCCAAGGCATTGGCTATCACGTTAGGTGATATTATAGGAAGAGTATCACGTGGAATTCCGAGTAAGGTTGATGAAAACAACACGCAGGTTAATGTAGTTATTGATCCTGTGACTTATTATAAGTACCCTTTTTTGGGAAAGATCGGGGTTTTATTGGGAGCTATTGACATAAAGACTTTGTACTTTGTTCTGCTAAGAGTCATAGGATATGAGAGAAGTGACGTGTCGTCATTACTATATCCAGATTCGCCAATAATATCAAGTAATGAAATAGGGGAAGAGGAACCAGGCTCCCTAATATCTAACGTGGTAATTAAATGTGAACCGCTCACTAAAGTAAATTTTCTGGAGTCTACAGAGCCAGAGTCAGCTGACCTAGTTGTTGAGCCACAATCACCAGTTATTTTACCTAGAGCAGAGGTAATAGAGAGGTCGCTAGATACCAATAGAGGTCTTTTGAGATTAGGCTACTTAGATAATCACGTAGGCAATATAAAAGTGAGCATCAGCCTAGATGACCTAAACTACCATACACTGATATTGGGGACAACTGGAGCAGGAAAAACATCATTTGTAAAAGACGTAATTGCAGGTATTTACTCAATAGCAGAGCTTACTAAGGTGTTTGTTTTTGATGCAACAGGAGACTATTATCACGTTTTTTTACCGCCTGATAAAACGGACAAGAACGTAAGTCAAAGTTTAGCCCTTTTCGAGTCTCTTTACCCTAAGTTGTCAGGATTAAATCTAAGTATAATTTACCCTCTATCAAGAAAGTGGATCAGGAAATACACTAACGGAAACAAGGATCTTTTATCAATAACAAATGCATATTTCAAACTTTACGTATATCCAATGATAAACTACCTGTCCAAAAAAGGATACAAATTTTACCACAGTGTATCTGAGGGAAGAATAGTAGTCTCAAACAGTGAGTGGAAATCTGAGGTCGAAATATTTCCATTTTATTTTAAGTTTGATGAGATAAAGAAAGTTTTACCTAGACTAAATCCTTATTTCTCTGAGCAGGCTACCCAATTTCTTAAGATTCTATTGAAGAGAAAAGGAAAAGACTACAATTCTCTAGCTAGCCTCACTGAATCTCTTGAGGATTATGACTTGGATAATTTGAGTATTCACAAAAGCACTAAGGAGAATATATTAAGAGGATTATATTTGCTCAGATCGACAGGTCTATTTGACGTGGGCGTAAAGAGAGAACCTTTAGGAAGACTACTGACATCTGATAGAAAGTTGTTAATTCTAGATCTTTATAATAGCGAATTAGATGACTTCGCTCAGAAAATTGTAACTTATTATTTTCTTGATAAAATATTTGAAATAAGGGAGGCTCAGATGAAAATAGGCTCGTTAAAGGAAAGGCTTGTATTGATAATCGACGAGGCTCATAAATTCTTCCCCTCTGGTAAAGGTTCTGAAGAGGACGCAAACTATGTTAGAAAAGTGGCAGGAAAGATATCATCTATGATGAGGCTAGGTAGGAGAAGAAAAATTGGCTTTATATTCTCTACCCATAACCCAACTGATCTATCAGATATAATAGTACAGTTGGCAAATACGAAGATCATTTTCAGAATAAAGCCAGAGGTAGCAGAATCCTTAGGCTTGTCGAAGATAGAAGCTAAAATATTGAGTTGGGAAAAAAATGGAGTGGCTTACCTAATATCCCCCTGGTTAAGGGAGGGTAAAATTAAAATACGAGTACCTGTTCCTCCACCATTAGGACATTATGATTTGTCAAAGGCGAGTTAAATGAGTGAGTTACAGAACGTTCTTAAAAAAATGAAATTAAAAGGAGATAAAGAGTCAACAATAGATTTTCTTAAAACAGTTGCTAGACTGTTACCCCCATCCGACGATTACGGAATATCACTGACAAAGAAGGGTGTTCATGAGTATGTATTGGACAGAAGAGGTGTAGTAATTATATCTTTATCACTTGAAGAATATTTGCCAATATTTTCAGCAGACAGCAAAAGAATAGAATACAATGAAATACCTGAAGATGTTATTAAAGTGATAAAAACTAATTGGAAGCAAATATTGGGTCAATTAAGGGATTATTTACTTGAATACTCCAAGATAGATAAAAAATATTTAGAAGTGGCTGATCAAGTTAATAGTGTCATATTTGAGAATATCTGAAACCAAGGTCTCCTCACTAAAAATAATTCATTACGAGCACATAAATTATCTAGGTAGACTGCACGGAGGTGTAATGCTGAACTTCCTAGTGGATACTGGAATGATGTCAGCGATAAGGGTGGCTAAAGGTTTAGCGGTTATAGCATCACTTGACGACGTTATATTTAAGAAACCAATATCATTAGGAGATAACATAGCAGTGGAAGCGGAAGCAGAATATGTAGGCAACTCTTCTGTAGAAGTATCTATGAGAGCCTTAAGAGACGAAGAGACATTAGTCGAAGCAACAGGTACATACGTGAAAATAGACGATTTATTCAAACCCATAATAATAGAGAACAAACTGATCGCTGATACGGAAGAGGAAAAGAGAAGAATGGAGAAGGCTATTCAAAGGAGAAATGAAAGACAAAGAGATATTAAGGACAGGGTTGAAAAGAAGTTTGATATCACTGATCCTACAGAAGGATTGAGATATAGATTGTCGTCAAAGATATTTATAACACCTGACATGACCTATGACGGAAAGATAATTTCTGCTGGAAAATTACTTAAAGCGATGGATGACCTAGGCGGTGTATTATGTGGAAGATATATAAAACAGAGTGAACCTGGAACTGTAGTTACCGTTGCAGTCAATAGAATGAGTTTCTATACGCCAATTAGGTTAGGCGATATCGTGGAGATAAGAGCAGGAATAATATATGTAGGAAATACATCAATAGAAACACTGATTAATGTGATTCGAATAGATCCAAAAACTATGATGAAAGAACACATAACCACAGGTTACTTCACCTATGTTAGGGTTGACTCAACTGGAAAACCCATAAGAGTACCTAGCTATACACCAGAAACTGAAGTAGAAAAGAAATATTATGAAGAAGTTTTAAGAAGAAAGAAACTAATTACCACTAGGTAGAATTAGAAACGATGACTTTCTTTTTATTTTCAACTCTTTGTCTTTTTTCACTAATGTAGTCATACATTATAAAAAACGATAACGAAAACCCGAAGAAACTGAAGAAATAAGCTTGAGATATCGACATCGGATTTACCAATCCTGAGAGGTAACTACCCATGGCAGATGCTAAGTTATTTCCAGCACTAAAGAGACCTAATATGGATCCCCTATTTTTCTTTAAATCCTTAAATATAAGAGAAAATAACGCTGTATTATATAGAGGGTATAGACTACCAAAAGATATAAATAACAAGACAGTAAGAAAGCTAAAATTAATCTTCATAAAGAGCAAATACCCCACTAAAGCTACCAAAAAACCTCTAAGAGCTATCGAAATAAAGATATAATATAATTCATTGTCCCTAACTAAATTTGGTGAGATGTAGTAAATGTATTCATCTATCATATACAGTATAGTGTAGCTAACGAAATAGGTCCATGAAGGCAATGTTAACAAATTAAGTAATGGGATGTAGACCACATAAAAGACCTCTGCAGAAAGGTTAAATATAGAATAAGAGATTAAAGGTTTAAGTAACCTCCTAGTATCCCTTATTCTCTCTACCTTATCCTCTCTTATATCCCCCTTATACCTCGGTATCAATATGGCATTTAAGACAGCAGCGATTGTAAAGAATATAATTATAGTGAAGAACTTTAACTTAAATGTGCCCATTATACTACCTATTATATTTCCAGCCAACGATAGCTGAGATAACATGGAATTTGCGACCACAGCCTTATCCATGGAAAATCTCTCTAACAATAATATGGAGTATATAGGTGAATCTAGGGCAGTAAAAAATCCTAACAGAGCATATCCCACTAGACCTAAACTTGTATCGAAGATTAACAGTGTGATTCCAATACCAGATACAGGGAGTATTATAAAGAATATGTATCTTTCCCTCACTCTATCAATTATCCTACCCCATACGTACGATCCTAAACCCACTGCTAACTCATTTAGCATCATACTTATTCCTAATAAAGCAGTGGAGTGAGTCTGATCATAGAGTACTAAAGGATAAAGCAAAGACAATAATGTTGATCCGGCTACTATGAATGCTTGCCCTATGAATAGCTTCACGTTAGTTGTGTTTATCGACAATAACTTAAAAAGAATAAGGCATTAACTACTTACTCATGGAATATATAGCTCTTATAATAGGCATAATAACATACGGATTGATCATTTCAAGGAGTATTATTAAGGTACCTTTATGGGCTTCTATGTTCTTTGGCGGAATCCTAATGATAGTTACAGGAGTAATAACTCTACAAGAAGCTTACTCCAGTGTTAATTTAGATGTAATTCTATTTCTCATGACACTTTTTATGTTCTCTTCAGCGTTAGAAGTATCTGGATTTCTTAAATTTCTTGCATACAAATTAGTTTCTCGATATAAGGATCCAAAAAAGGTTCTCTTCTATATTCTATTTTACGCTGGAATCCTTTCCAACTTGGTTACAAATGACGGTATATCATCAAGCTGGACACCTGTCGTTCTTGAAGCGTCTAAGGCAATGAAAGTCGATGAGTTACCCTTCCTTTACGCTTTAGCATTTGGAGTAACAATAGGTAGTGTAATGATGCCAACTGGCAATCCTCAGAACTTATTAATATTACTAGAATCCAATACTCCCTTTCTGATATTTGTTGCTATTCTTCTAATACCTACTATGATAAATTTTATCCTTTCTTATTTCGTCCTTCTTCTGATTTTTAGAAAAAAAACTCTCTAACATTACTGTGGACGATAACCTTGGAAATATTCAGATACAAAACAAAAGATTGGCTTATTCTTCTCTTATTTTATTGGCAATTACTATCATACTATTTTTTGTCTTAAGCATTTACAGAATAGATATAGTACTAGCATCCCTAGTAACTTCCTCTATCTTATTACTGGTCAATAGAGAAAGAAGAGAAATAATTCAAAAGGTTGATTGGAGTGTAATTGTGTTTTTCATAGGACTGTTCATATTTACCGAAGGTCTAGTCAAGGGCGGAATAATGGATGCTTTATATCATATAGTTCCATTACCTACTAACACAGCTACCATAATGGCTTCCAGTGTAGTCTTAAGTCAAATACTCAGCAATGTGCCTTTAGTTGCTATATACATACAAGAAATGCAGAAGTTAGGCGCAATAAGTATATTGAATTGGCTAGCGTTAGCAGCAGGAAGCACTATTGCTGGAAACTTCACTATTTTAGGGGCTGCCAGTAATGTTATAGTTTCTGAGGCTTCAGAAAGTAGAGGAGGAAAAGGCTTTAACTTTCTAGAATTCATAAAATATGCATTGCCTATATTGGCCGTAAATTTTGTAGTACTTTATCTCTTCATTTCTTTTGTTGGGACAATCTTGATACAACTATTAACACCATTTCATTAGTACCTCATGATATTTGCATTACGTTCATTTCCCTATAGGGTCTCTCCATCTTAGAATCCATAGTTAACCTATGTCCACAAAATACATTCACGTATCGCTACTCCCACATAAAAATCCCTTCTTATAGTTAGAGCACCGATACTTTCCCTATAAGCATCTCCTTCTAACTGGTGAATCTTTAGGTACGTTAACATTATTTGACTTTACATAGCTAAATCCAGTTCTAAAGGTTCTGAAGAGATCAAGTTTATGAGTGTCTGTTCCTCACGTCTTACTATCTATTTAAAGCACATATATGCCTTGAATGGACTTGAGATTGAAAGTGAAGTTGTTTTAAACTCTTTAATCCACTTAAGTAAATAGAGAATAATGAAGATATTGTACTCGAATAAGGACGATATTCAAAATAAAATAGCTTTGATACCAGTAGGTAGTTTAGAACAACACGGACCACATTTACCTATGGGCACCGATTCTATAATTGCTGAAGAAATAGCTAAAAGAGTTGAAGAAGAGCTGAATAATGTTGTTTTATTATTCCCAACTGTTTATTACACCTGTTCCATGGAACATGAGGGATTTCCATATGCAGGTGTCTCATATATCACATTCGCCTCTTACATGCTCGAAATCCTAAATTCTATTTCAAAATTTTCCAAAAAAGCAGTATTAGTAATTGGACATGGAGGAGTAGTTTCTGTGATAGATGTAGTTAAGAGGCAGTTAAACTTCACTAACAAAACGTTTAAAGTTTACACATTTACAGTTCAGGAAGAAAATTCAGAGGATCTTCATGCAGGCACAATAGAGACGTCTGCAATAAAAGTGATTAATCCGAAACTGGTTAATGAAGATAAGCTGAAGGACGTTGATTACTCTTTTCAAGAGGGTGTTTTCGATATCATAACTACTAAAGAGTCAAACCCATACGGAATTATTAATAAGGGAAAAGTAGTTATAGACGAAGAAAAAGGTAGAGTGTTTATCAGTAAGAATGTTGAAAAATTAAAAAGACTAATTTTAAGCCTTACATGTTAGTGTAGAACGCTGTTACCCTCACTACTTGTCCGTTTGATAGAGATAATGCTACAGTATAGTTTCCTCCTATACTTAGACCTGTCACTGTTGGGAAGAGTATTGTAATTTGGTTATTACCTTGATTTAACACTGATGGAGATATATTGGTCGTTGTTATTGAAAACGCCTCTATTGTAGCTGATATTATAGATATTCCTGCCACATTTGAATAGAGTGTAACCTTGAGTTCACCATTGGGTTTGAGGTATGCAGTACCAACTTGATAAATTGCAGGAGGCATATAAGTAGGACCACTAGGATAGGAAGGTGTACCAAATGTGGTTGGACTTTGTGCAGGCATGCCTCTAAATCTGTTTATGACCTCATCTATTGAAATATAAATTAGGATCCAGCCTATAAAGCTCAAGAAAATTTCAACTATTCCGCCTATAGACATTAAACTAGAATTATAACTATTACCAATGTTATAGAGAGCTACTCCTATCAATACCTGAGCCACAAATATCAATAAAACCCCTACACCAACTAGTGCAACTCCAGCTAAGGGTACCAAGAAGGTTAGTACTCCACCGATAAAGGCTATTATAAAACCGTATATAAGTAGGTTAAGTCCTGTCAAGCCTAAATTAACATTCTTACCTAGATTCGAAAAAGCTTGAAACGCGTCTCTTAACTTAGGTATTCCAACTACAAAATAAAGTATTAATGGCACAATTATTATTAATGCAAAAAAGAAACCTACGAAATATAGTATGCCTATTATAATAAACCACAGAGAAGCGTCTTTTAGTTTATTTAACGCATCTAGATCGGAAGTTGGATATGACATTTCACTATACTTGCTAAATCTTAAATTATAAAATCTATTCGTATTTTGACTAAATATTTTATATAGTCTATATAGGAAAACCTATCACAAGACTTATTAAATAGCCTAAGAAGAAAAATGGAATTACTGGAACACCCCACATAACCCAAATATAATCTTCCTCTCTGATTAAACCTTTCCCTACATACTCCCGATATAATTTTCTCCATTCTTCATCATCCTCTTCCACATCAAAACTAGTTCTAATACTCTGGTTTCCTTTTTCATCTATTACGGTTAATGGGAATAGAAATTTTGAAGATAGAAAATCCTTTACTTTTATCCTCCTGGCAGAAATAGCAAGATTCAATCTTATCGTCAATGAATAACCTTTTGTATACTTTAAGTTCCTGAACAGATTGACTAAGCCTGATAGGAGTATGATTATAGAACCGTACAGAATGACTAGAAAAGGCTCAAAGCCTTCTGATGAAAGATTAGGGAAAAATATGGGATATGTCGTGGCATTACTGAGAGACAGAATTATGGATAGTATCAAATCTGCACCTCCCATCATTGAGAAACGGTATAAAAAATACATGATTAAATTTACAGTTATGACTGAATATAAATATAGAAACAGATTAAGATGTGGATAGTTGAATATGAAGAAGATTACTAGAGGGGCGTAGATAGCCCATATTTTTAGGTCGACTTCTCTCTTTTTAATATCAAGATAAGATGTGTGAGCTAACATTATGGAAGTCAAGACTATTTGTAATATATATATCAAATTCACGGCAGGAAGCCCTCCTCACACAGCCCTCTGCGAGGCAGTCAGAGGGCTAGATACCCCTACTTATAATAAAATTCAATGATATTTATATTTATGAAGTTATTTGACCTCTGCATATCCATATACCCTAGAACTCTTGGGCTTAGCGTTAAGATTTAGTAAGATAACTCTTCCTACAGTTATAGGTATTTCGTCTTTTAAGGTAATGATATTACCGTCAATCTTTCCTATTGTCTTAATGCCCCCTGCTACTACATGAACTGAGTCCGCATCTGAAGTCCACTTAAACTTCGTAAATCCTTGAATTGAGTTGACCAACTTAATGTTAGGCTTCACTAAGGCTGTTACCCCCTCTATGTCTTCGATCTTTACATTCTTTAATGCAAAGCCTATTCTAACACCTGGCAAAACCCCTTCCTGATCCTCATCTAAAACTTGTATACTCTTAACCTCTACCTCCTTCTTCATTGGCAAAGCTATCAACTTGTCGTGAGGTCTGACTTCTGTAAGCGAAAATCCTAAAACTACTGTACCAACGCCCTTAACATTAAATGCTCTATCAACGTAAACATAACCCTTATCGTTCACATCACCATCTGTTTCCTTAAATTCATTACTAACCATTGAAACTATTGATAAATCCTTGAAGATTTTTTCAAATGCGGAACTATCTTCTGGAGGGAGTACCACACCTTTCAGTCCTGAAGCCTCTGCTAGTAAAGCCAATTCTCCCTCAACAGAAGTTATTTGGCTCATTTTCAAGTAAAATGCGGATGATACGCTTAGAGCCTCAGCTTGATCAAGTAACTTTTGAGGGACAAGAATAGACCTGATATGTTCACCAAACTTCTTATAGTAAATGCTTGACTCAACCCTTTTACCTAATCTTTCAGCTATATTCAGGGCATCAGCTTCTGTTGAAGCAAGGACTGTTATTATGGAGCCTTTTAACATTATAAGGAAGATAAATAACAGATACTAAAAAAGTGATTGTATATCTTTTTGTTTGTCAGCCAATCTTTTTAACCTGTTCCATAGCCCACATCATTGGGCAATAGCCACCACACATAGTACAGGCTTTAACATTGGGTTCACCAAATTGGGTATAAACCTTGTAAGCCTGCTCAGGATCAATAAGTTTCTCTATCATCTTATCCCACTCCAGTTTACCCCTGTAGTAGCTTACTTCATCATCCCATTTCCTAACTTTCTTGCCTAATTTCACTATATCTCCAGCATGAGCTGCTATCCTATATGCTATAGCTCCTTCTTCAACTTGCTTAGCGTTAGGTAAACTGAGATGCTCTGCAGGTGTAAGATAACACAGTAGATCTGCTCCCGCAGCTGAGGCTATTGCAGCCCCTATAGAAGAGGCTATATGATCATATGGTGCGCCAACATCGATTACTAAAGGTCCTAATACATAGTATGGAACGCCTCCGGTTAGCTTTTTCATTAGTTTCACATCCCATGCCACTTCATTTAATGGAACGTGACCAGGACCTTCAACCATAACCTGAACTCCGTTATTAATAGCATCCTTTACAAGTCTAGCAGTTTCTATTAACTCCCCTATCTGAAACTCATCATGAGCGTCTGCAGTTGCACCTGGTCTTAATGCATCTCCCAGAGATATGGTAGCATCATATTCCTTAAAAAGCTCTAGTAAATATTTCCAGTTAGTTCGATAAGGATTTTCTTTACCATTGTGTATCATCCATCCTGCGATCATATCTCCTCCTCTAGAAACTATTGGGATAACTCTATCACTTTTAAGAGCTCTAATAGCGAGTTCTCTTGTTAAACCTGCATGAATTGTCATGAATGCCACACCATCTTTTAGTTGTCTTTCAACTATACTTAGGAGTTCGTCTTCGCTGAAGTAAGCTCCCCCACTTTTCTTCTTGAAGGACTGTATGAACGCCTGATATACTGGCACCGTACCTACAGGAAGGTCGCTTTTATCTATAATTTTTCTCCTTATTTCGTCTATGTCCCCTCCAGTGGATAAGTCCATTAAAGTATCTCCCCACTTATTCGATATCTTAACTTTCTCTAGCTCCATGTCTAAATCAATTACCTCACTGGATGTCCCAATATTGATGTTTATCTTAGTCGTTAGACCTTTACCTATGGGTACTAACTTTTTACTGGGTCTCTTAACATTTCTAAGTAACATTATTTTACCTTCAGCTATCCTTTTTCTTACTTTTTCAGGAGAAACTTTCTCTAACTTACTAATACTTTTTATTTCATCTGTTATTATACCTCTCCTAGCTTCTTCGATTATGGACATCATAAGATATTCAATAAACTAGATTATAAACCTTATTATACTGTATTTTAATCATTTTATCTACAAATTAAAAACCAAAGTACCAAAACATAGGTAATTGAAATTAATTTTTAAATTACAAAGGACAAGAATATTTATGCGAATCGTCGTAATTGGTTCGGGTCCTGCAGGTCTATACTCAGCTATAACTTCTTCCTCACTAGGAAATAAGGTCACTTTGGTAGAAAAAGAGGATAGGCTAGGAGGAACCTGTGTACTTTACGGATGCATACCATCGAAAGCCATGTTACACCCCTTAATTCTATCTTCAGGCATTGAAAAGGTAAAGGGTAACAGTAAAATAGAATTCAACTTTAAGGAAATTAGCGAATTGGGCATAAATGCAGTAAACAGAGTAAGTAAGGGTACCGAGTACATGTTGGAAAAATACAACGTAGATATTATACATGGAAGAGCAATATTAAAGGGAAATTCAGTAGAAGTTAACGGACAGACCTTAAGTTCTGACAAGATAATTATTGCTACAGGTACTGTAAAGCCACAGGTTCAAGGCTCAATTGCATCAGATGACTTACCTTACCTAGATAGGGACTTTCAAAAAGTGGTAATTATAGGAGGAGGCGTAGGAGGAGTCGAATACGGATGGTTACTTAGGGCATTAGGTAAAGAGATTTTTGTAGTGGAAAAAGAGAATTTACTTCTCCCTAGACATGATCCTGATCTTCGTAACTCTGTCACATATACCTTCAGAAAAATGGGGTTTAGCCTCCTTCTAGGTAAAGAAGTTAAGAAGATTGAGAGGAATAAAGTTGTTCTAGATGACGGAAAAGAAATAGAAGGTGATATCATTCTAATGAGTTTCGGAAGGACAGCAAATGTTAACGGCTTCGAAGGAGTACCTCATGATAAATGGATAAAAGTCAATGAGTTTATGGAGACTGAAATTAGAGGAGTGTATGCCGCAGGAGATGTCACAGGAAGTTTTACTGCTCATGAGGCTATAAGCAAAGGAATAACTGCAGGATATAATGCATCTGGAATAGCCTCTAGGTATAGAAGTGATGGCATAGTAAAAGTGATTTACACTAAACCTCAGATAGCATATGTGGGGGATACAACGAGAGGTAAATGTGTTAAATTGAATATGGCATCATTAACGAGGGCTATCGCAGAGAAGGAGACAGAAGGATTTGTTAAAGTTTGCGTGGAGGATGATAAAGTAATTGGAGCAGTTGCATTTTCTGAAAGAGCAGAAGAAATTGTAAGTGTATTAGGATTAGCTATAAGATATAACATTAAAGTAAAAGAACTTGCAGAGTATCCATTCCCGCATCCTTCTTATTTGGAAACAATAAATGAGATAATGAGGGAACTAAAATGAACTTGTGTGATAAAAAAATTAGTAGTATAGGTTTAGGTACTTGGAAGATGGGAGGAGATTATTGGACTCCAGGTCACGGGAACGATAATGTTTACATTGAAGCAATAAAATATACTATAAATAAAGGAATAAACCTAATCGATACCGCAGAGATGTATGGAGGAGGACACACAGAAGAAATAGTTGGTAAAGCCGTGGCTGACTTTGATAGGGAGTCCCTCTTTATAACCACAAAAGTATGGCCTAATCACCTTAAATATGACGATACAATAAAGTCGGCGCTAGCTAGTTTGAAGAGATTAAACACCAAATATATAGATCTTTATCTGATTCATTGGCCTAATCCTGATGTGAAGGTTGAGGAGACAATATCAGCAATGGAGAAACTAATTGATATGGGAGTTGTCAGATGTATTGGAGTTAGTAATTTTGATGTAAAGTTACTTGACCAAGCCATACACTCCACTAAGAAATACGAAATAGTAGCAAATCAAATTCAGTACAGTATATATAGGCTGACACCAGAAAGGGACGTTATTCCGTTTGCCGAGAAGAATAAAGTAACAATAATTGCGTACTCTCCTTTAGGTCAGGGATCTATATCCTCAGAATCAAGGTTGAAGGATATCGCACTAAAATATGGCAAGACGCAGGCACAAGTTGCATTAGCATATCTAAAGAGAAGATCAATACCTATACCAAAAGCCGTACAAAAAACACATATTGATGAAATAGCTGATGTTATGAAATTTGACCTGAGGGACGAAGATTATAATGAAATAAGAAAAAGATTTTCATAGTCTACGTAGGAATAAGTATTTTATTTTTATCTAACGTCGAGAGAAACTTAGCATTTTCAATAACCTCTTCCCTGTCAAACTCCATATTAGAGACGTACTCCTTCATTACTGTACAATCATAGACCGTTCCGGCATATTTTAATAGGGACTTAACCTCTTTAGGTAATGCAATCTCAGCCAACTTATTCGGTATAGGAATTTGTATCCCCTTCTTGTTAATTGTTGAAGCATATATCTGAAAGAATTCAGATAAGTTTACAAGTGAACATTCAGTAGCATAAAAGTAATTTCTCGAGGGCAGTTTACCATTAGCTATGGAGTCAATGAGATAAGCTATGTATCTAGCACTAACAGGTTGAAATTCTATTTCAAGTTTTGGAATTATTCCCAGCTTAACCAACTTATAGATTGTGACGAACTGCACATGCGCGTTAAATCTTCCATATACCAATGTAGGTCTTAGTATGATGGCATTCTTACCCAGTATGTTGAGTAACTCTTTCTCGCCTTGTAGCTTAGTTTTCTCAAAAGCGGTTGATGGGTTTAAACCCTCGCCGTGATTTTCCTCAATAGTTACTTTTCCTGTTACACCGTATGTAGAACCACTTGCGTGGATCATAACCTTATTGTACTTTTTGCACGCCTGCGCTATAATTGATGGAACTTCGACATTAGCCATGTACAATACTTTCTCGTCCCCTTGAATATCTCCCACGAAATTTACGATTAGATCATTAGATTTTACTAACTCTTCCAATTTCTGTGTTTCATTAATTACATCAAGCTTTGTTGTATCTACGCCTTTTTCCTTTAGAATCTTAGTGTATAACTCTTTAACCGGATTAAGGCTCCTGTAAGTAATTTTTATGTCATGTTTCGGAGATAAAAAGTAAGCTACATTTGATGAAATAAATCCTAAACCTGTAATTAATATTTTCACAGGCTAAATCATTGCTGGCTAAACTTTAATTCTTTGGGTAAAACCGCTCCGAACAGCTCAGCACATCGTTTAAAGTCCTCTGTAATTCTCTCTATCAATTTATCAACTGGTATACTTCTGTAAATATATTTTGGTCTACCTCCCTTAGAGGATACATCCTTCATCCTCTCTACAAAGCCTAAAGAAACTAGCTTATTTACGCTCCTGTTTATGGAGGCTTTAGATAATTTCAATTGTTCTGCTAAATCGTCCTCATTTTTTCCATCGCTTCCTATTAGTGCTTTTAATACCTGAAAATCTGTATCTGATATGTCATAGCAGAACTTCAACGCCTCAATTAATCTTATTTCCTTTCCTGATGGTAATCTAACTTTGGCTGGTTCAAACTCAATATTAAATCTACTAGATCCCATTTCCATATTAATTCATTTTAAATACTCATATTTAAATCTTTTCATTAAAAAGTAAATCGAGATACATACATATTTATCATTTGTATGTTTTTCTCTTTTTTAAGGTATAGGGATAGTTTAAATTGTTTAAAAAAGAAAATTTATGAATACCTTATTACTCACAATAATTTTCATGTGAATATGTATAGATAAATAAAAAAACAACCGTAACCATTATTTTATGTGCATTTTCCCGGGATACTGGTTGAAGAAAAAGAATTGATGAAGAGCAAAGATGTAGAGCAGATAAAGAGGGAATTGGAAAAACAGGGATACGTAATAGTAAAGGAGAAAAAAGAAAAAAATTTACTAAAAGTATTTGATGACAACGTAGTATTTACATGCAATAAGGATGAGACTATATTCTCCTTATCCTTTCTGAGTAATGTAATAGCCAGAATAGTAATCACAGATAAACTTACTACCGTTATTACGTTTACCAAGAGAAAAAACACGTCATATACGTTTAAGATCGGCAGAATTCCATCATTAAAAGGGATAAGGGAAACGTATAACGTTAGTTCCTACGAACTATTCCTAGAAAGATACTTAGAATACTTATCAAATAATAATGACGAGGAAGTGTTAAATTGGCTTAGGAGATTGATGAGAGAAAAGAAAACAACAGAATCTACACATTAAATATCTAACTTTAATAAGTTGAGGTTACTGGAAAAATTGAGAGTATTACGTAATCAAATAATTTCCTCAAACTAGAATAGTTAAGGATACAAACGCATGCGAACACTACTCTACACGAAAACGGGAATATCGACTATTCCACATAGATTTGTATTAAAAGATATAAAATGGCATACAAATAAACATATGGAGATTAAAGTTGTCTCAGATGTTTGAAGATCCGTTAGAAAAGCTTGTTTCGCCTGAAAATATGCAAAGAATATCAAAACTAGTCGATTCACTTTCTACTATAGAAAAGCTCACGGAAAAACTAAATGAGATGGATAGGAAGGGTCAGTTAGACACAATGCTAAACATGTTAGATCAGGCTGTTGAAGTGGTAGATGCTGTTCAAAAGGCTGATCTGATCAATGCGTTAATGTCTTTTGGAATGGACCAAATAGCAAAAATACAAGCAATATGGCCAGTAATAGAAAAACTAACCAGTGAGAGAGCCCTAACTTTCTATCAGACCTTAGATGTTGACAATCTTCTAAATGTCCTTGAAAAATATCTACCTTTGGTCCAGAAGCTAACAAATGATAAGACGATTAAAACAATTGAAAGCCTTAACCTAGACTCATTAATGGACTCAGTTCAAAAGCTAGCACCAGTACTCAATAAGACAGCTTCATTAGTTGACGAAATGGAGAAAAAGGGTCAGCTTGATGCAATGATAAACCTTATTCAGCAGGCAGTAGACCTTATAGATGCTGTTCAAAAATCGGATCTTATAAATACCCTTGTATCCTTTGGAATGGACCAAATAGCAAAAATACAAGCAATATGGCCAGTAATAGAAAAACTAACCAGCGAGAAAACCATTAAATTACTTGAATCAATAGACTTAGAGTCAACAATAAATGCACTAACATCGTTATCACCATTGTTCAAACAACTCACCAGTGAAAAAGTAATCGGAACAATATCACAACTTGACATAAACTCCTTACTTTTACTATTTGAAAGATTTACATATTTACAAAAAACTGGTGCATTAGATAGGCTACTAAAGGTAATGGAAGTGTTCAGTGATCCTCAAGTAGTAGATGGGTTAGTCCTATTTACACAAAAATTCGGAGTTGCGCTTAAGGCTTGGGTCAACGATTTACCCTCAGTAAAACCAGTTGGGACTTTTGGTCTAATAGGTGCTCTAAATAACAAAGATGTTGGATACACTATGGGTGCATTGCTGAAACTAGCTGAAGAATTAGGGAAATCAATAAGGCAATAAAAACTTTTATACTAATATTATATTTTATAAACTTAAAAATATATACTATTTTTCTTTGTAACCTTTCTAACAACCACTGGCTTTAATCTCTTTCGGGGTTTTACTAGAACTAGTTTTCTGAATTGTTATACTGAAAACATCTCCTTGTTTTGTATTTTCAAGAACATTGCAATCCATTAACTTCACTGCTTCAACTATCATGTCTACACATTTAGGGTCTTTAAACATCACTTTTACAGTACCTTCCTTCATTCCCATTAACTTTGCTACAGTCTTCATAAATGGCTCAGGACATTCCAATTTTGTTGCATCAATCACTTCAACCATAATTATAACAGAATAAAGGCGTAACTAAAAAGTTTTAGACAAAACTTTTCTCAGGTATTTTAAGAGTATTAACCTCAAACTTTGCGGAAAGTACTTCTAACTTTCCGCCTTACTTACTTTTATTCCAGGCTGATAGTAAATAGAAATTATATCCTTATGTTTTTGCCAAATTTACAAGTTGGGTCTCACTTACTCAGTGTATTTTTTAAAGTACTCGCAATTGCCTAACCATTTTTAAGTCCTCATATAAAATCTTCAACCAATGAAAATACTTTCATGGAATGTAAATGGAATAAAAGCAATATTGCGTAAGGGAGCCCTACAACCGGTAATTAATGATTATGACGTAATCATGCTCCAGGAAATTAGGACAAATGAGATACCACTTGATATAGCTCTGAGTGGAAGTAATTTATTTCCCTTTCCCTCAAAGAAAAAAGGCTATAGCGGAGTCCTAACTATCTCTAAAATTAAGCCATTGTCAGTAATCAAGGGACTGGGCATAAATGAGTTCGATGAAGAGGGAAGAGTGCTAACAATAGAGCTCGATGATTATTTTATCATAAATGCCTACTTTCCAAGGGCAGGAGACGATCTAAATAGACTAGATTATAAGATTAAATTCGATTTGGAGATCGAGAAGTTTATGTTAGAACTGAGAAAGAGAAAGCCAGTAATACTCTGTGGAGACTTAAATGTGGCAAGGGACAAAATAGATTCAACTTTTTGGGACGAGAAGGAACCAGGGTTAACGAGTGAGGAGAGAGGTTGGATAAACAAAATATTGTCCACAGATTTTGTAGATACTTATAGGTTTATAAACGGAAATAAAATAGAATATTCCTGGAGAAGTTACCTGGAGAAATGGAAAGCAATGAGAATAGACTACTGTATCGTATCTAGTGAAATCAAGGATAGGATTAAAGATAGTAAGATAATTAAAATAGAAGGATCAGACCATTACCCTGTTTATTTAGAAATTCTGTAGACTCACATAAATTCTATCTAGTCTAGGAATAAGAATTTTGACTGTCTGTAGAAACTGTGGTATGTCATTACTCAGTTTGTACTGAAAAGCTCTATTATAGTCGTCAAATAATCCAGGCTCTCTCTGCGATAGATAGCTTATAACATTATCCAAATCTTGTTTGGTGTAATAAGGCATATTCATTTTTGTTGCTATGGCGTCTATGAGAAAGATCACAGCTAACCAGTAGTTGTTCACAGCGTTAATGAAATCGGATCTAACTTCGTACTGAATAGCCTGTGACATAACGTTCTTAAAATTATTATAATAAGAGGCATAAATAGGAACACTTCCTAAAGCTGATGTTCCAGCTAAGACAGGTTGCATATTTTGTGTTTTAATTAATGATTCCGCAAACTTCTGAATCCTTTGATAGAGAAAATATACTAAAAGTAACGATCCTATGGATGCAGGCCATAATGCGTATGGGTTAAATCCTGTATATGTAATTATTGCGGACTCAATAAGGGCAGCCAGGAAAAGTTCAATAGGTATGAGTGGATACATGAGGAGATATCTTTTCCAATCCTTTCGTTTTACAATAACATACGTACCAGCAGCCACTGCTATTGCATAAGTTGGTAATTCGACAGCAGAGTGAGGAAGTGTTAAGAGTGCTATTGCAACTAAAAAGGATGGCACATTCCGGCTGGTAGCAACTACGCTTAATAAATATGCAGTCTGACCAATAGATATGCCAAAGAATATTGCACCGACAACAGGGATGAAATCTATTGTGGCTATTAACAGGTTATGAGAGAATATTTCAATTACCTGACTAAAGTATGGCATGGAATAAATTCCACTTTCCATTGAGTTGTACTCCTGCACTAGGGCTGGATTATTATAAGGTATCGAGGAGACACCAATAAATATAGCTAATTCTATAATGAAATAAATTAATATTAGTTTAGATATGAGTCTCATTGAGACTTAATATCACTTCAGAATGAAATAAATCTTATCACAACACTCTATCACAATATTTCATATATATCTTGTCTATAGAAGATCTCATGTATTCTTCAACTACTCTCCTGTCTATTCCAGTACTTAATGAAATATGATGCCAGCTTTTGCCCTGAAGTGTCCTAGCTATTAAAACTGCTTCCTCTCTTTCTTCCAAGAAGTGATCTGGATAAAGAAAATAATACTGAGTAACAGCGTGAATTCCATCTGCAACACTATTATATTCCAGTATTCCCTTCAAATAGGATTCTATTTTATAACAATACTCCTTGGGGAAACTTACAGGATAGTTAGACGATTTACTGTCAATATTAGTCCCCCTCAGGATTTTTGAGAGCAAAAGAGGATTAACGTTAAAGTATAACTGGTGAGCTGTATGCAAAATCTTAAACCTGAGTAATACTGATAATCTGTTAATTATAGGCTCTATAGCCTCATTCAGTGCTTTAAGTACTACGATAGAATATCCGTTAAGACCTTCATTTTTTCTGTTAGATAAATGTACAGGAGTGAAACCATTATTAAGCCAGAAGTTCACTACTCTATAATCAGCCACAAAGGATGCGCCTATCCAATCAATACCCTCTCTTTTACCTCTCTCCACCACACTCCTCAATAATTTACTACCAAATCCCTTGTTTTGAACATCTGGTTGAACCGCAATTCTCATTATACGCCAACCCTTATACTTTCCAAATTCCTGAAGTCTCTCATATAGCGTAAGCTTATAAGGAATTAGATGTCCTTCTAATCCACTACCATTCAAAATTCTATCTATTTCTCCTTTCTCCAGTGCACCCTCTTCTATAACCTGTGCAACTGCAATCTTTCCTAATGAGAAAATACGTTGAAAATGATGATCTCCTAGTATCATTAGGTCGTCTGGGGAATTCCTATAATGTGCAGAGACAAGAATTCCGTAAACCTGCCTTAATAGATGATCCTTTTCAAATAGTTCTTTTCTATCGATTTCTGTGAATTCTAAGTTTTCATTCTCTTTTTTAGGTTCTGCATCTAGAAGCATAACGTCATAAATAAATCTCTCTATCGGGTCTCCCTTAGCATACCTTATAGGTTTCTCTAAAGTCACATGTTTAAACTTTATACTTTTATCCTCTCTAAGACCATTAAGATACTTTAAGAAGGCTTTGCCCGTACCCTCATATCCGTGAATTGTGGTCACGAGAATTACTTTCTCCCAACTTCTAACTATATAATCTAAAGTCTCAGTGCCTATTGATGCGGCTTCGTCTACTACTATTATATCTCCTTGATAATCTTTTGCCACATCTGGGGCTAACCATTTCACTCTTAAAGCTCCAGACATGATACCCATTACTTTGCCATCTCTAGACCTAGTTATGGAATATCTTTTACCTAACTGATCCAAACCCTTTATCAGAAAAGAAATAATTTCTATCGAGGAATAATACGAAGGAGAAGTTATAATGATATCTAAAGAGATGTTAAGAGTACTCAAATGTGAGAGGAATAAACCTATAGAAGAGCTTTTACCCCTTCCCCTTGGAGCAGTGATGGTTAACACTCTTCTTCCATCTTCCAAGATAAACAGAGACTCGTCTAAGACCTTCGCCTGATCATCGGTCAAACATAGGCTATATAACTTAGAATTAATAATAGATTTTCTAGGATTTAACTTGGAATTAATAATAGAAAGCTGCTCCGTCTTAAATGTGTTAAAGCTTTCCAGGTTATCGTTGACGAAGAGAAATACCCCAGGATAAGACTTAGCCATTCTAAGAAACCTCTCCTCAAAATAATTGTCCACAATGCCGTTCCTCTGGATGGAGTTCTTGTAAAGCTTGTTTCTTTGGAGATCATCGGAGTACATTATTATTAAACCTCCTCCCCTCACTAAATCCACAAGTGCGGAAATATAATTGGGTCTAAAGTCATCCATTAAGTCTAATATGACCACATCATATGTTCCTCCCAATATCTTGCCGTAGTTACTGTAATCCAGGTCAAGGAGATTGGGGATATATTTCTTGAATTTAAAGAATCTATCTTTCGCACCTTCTATCCAAGGGTGAAAAGCATACAATGCTTTCTCAGGTTCCCTGAATTCCTTATAAACCCGTAACAAATCGAATGTCGATTTTTCCCAATTACCTAGATGAATGCTCAAAAGCCTATAGTTGTAGTTTGAAGCTTTTCTAAATTCCTCATTAAAATTGATAGTATTTATCAATCCAATATACAATATTCGGCTAAAAATTAAAACTATCAGCAAGGATCCAGGACATCATAGCTCAGCCCTTGTAAGGCTCATCACAAGTTTTAGCTCTTGGTTTTAGTTTTTGGCCACCAATTATATTTTTTAAGTATACTCATAACTGCTGGTACAAGTATCGGTCTTACTATAAAGGTGTCAAATAATATAGTTAAACCAACCGCTAGACCAATCTCCTGTAAGAATCTCATATTTGACACAACTAAGGACATAAACGCACCTGCTAAAATGAGACCTGCAGCAGTAACCGCAAGACCAGTACTTTCCACACTTTTAACAATACGTTCCTCTTCATTACCCTCTTCCTCTAGGATCCTGACTATTATGAACATATCGTAGTCAATACCTAAACTATACATTATTGCAAAGACTATGAGTGGAGATAACCAATACACACTACCAAATATTATGTGGAGTAGAGCAACACCAAATAATGAACTTAGGAGGAGTGTTAGTGAAAGCCTTATTGGAACTATGATAGAACCTAAAACAAGACCAAGATAAAGTGTGATAATTAATATAGTTACAGGTAGTACGAAGCTATAGTAAATCGATACGGTATTATCAATTATATCTACCCTCTCCGCATTAGCTCCTCCCACAAGGTAACCCATCTTTATAAGGTTTTCAGTGAAATTTATGGCTTGATTACTGAACACAGGAGATGAGATATAAATCTCAACAAGTGTGTAATTGCCTGCAAAGAAGAAGTTAGTCAATTCTGTGGTAGTATTTAAGAGAGTTCTACCTATACCAGCTGGTCCTATTACGAAGCCACCTTTATCTATTACATATTTAGATAGGCTGTAGATTTGACTGTATGACTGATTTGGGTTCCCTCTTATTATAACGTAATCCACGCTGTAATTGAAGAAATTATTTAACTCTTTTTCTCCCACTAACACTTTGCTGTTTGGTGATACGATCTCACTTATGTCACCATTCGTACTCCCGTGAATAAAAACGAAATAACTGAATATTGCAATAAGAATCATTGAGGCTAATACAATATATCGATAGTTTATTGATTTTCTACTTACCTTAGAAAGGTACTGTTGTCTTATATCAATAGAACTTGGTAATTGCTTTCTAGGAAACTTCAAGTACTTGATGGACACTACACTTAGAGAACTCTTCATAAAGAGAATAGACGGGATTAGTGCAGATAAGCTAGCTATAACTAATGCTATTCCTATATTTTTAAGCAAAGGAGAAGGAGATATAAGAAATGATAAGAAACCTAAGCCTATACTTAATCCACTGAAGAGAATTGCTCTTCTAGCATTCCTATAAGCTTTATCTAATGGAAACGTACTGCCTTTGGATACCTCCTCAAAATATCTATATAAAAATAGTACTGAGTAATCTATGGTAATCCCAAACACTATTGGTGGAATAACCAGACCAGAAATATAGTATATGGAATAACCTAGAAAGGTGGATATGTATAATGCAGTGTATGCTATTTCTAAACCTATAACCGCACTGATAATGAGGAGGATTATCGGTACTAATGCCCTAATTAAAACAGATAAGAGAATTGCGACCAGTAAAATAGTTACAATATCAATTACCCGTAAATCTGACTCCGTGGTTGATGCAGAATCTGCATAAACTGGTAGGTGACCGGTAACTGTGTAATTAATGCTGGAGATAAAGTTTTCAATATTCTGTAAACTTTCGTTTGACGGAACTTGTACTATAAATAACCACTGATCACCCTTATGAAAATTAGAAATAGATAAACCTGAAGTGTTGACTTTACTGTAAACTAACTTCTCTGAATACACATAAGGGTTTTCTAGGGCAACCTCAGGTATACTTTTACCTGTCAATAAGTAAATAAGATATGAGTAATTACTGAAATTCATAATAGTCCTGTAAGCAAGTGATGTGTTACTATAGTTCATGAAAGAAAATAATAATATAAAGGGATCACGGAAAACATATAGACTAGCATTCCTGGCTTTTTCAAGCAATGAACCAGGCTGTGCGAAAAAGATTTGCTTAAAGAGTACTGCCTGGGTACTACTAGAGTTAAATTTTCCTTGAGGAATTCCATAAGATACGTTCAATTGGTACATGAAATACGTGAAGTTCGATAGAATAATCAACTTCTCAAAGGTAAGATTTCCATATAGATAGTGGAGTGGCAATATTTTATTGTAAATTTCCTCTATTAACGGTTTAGAATAATTTTGTAATGTTTCATTAAACATTTTAAGGTATTCATATGGTGTAATTAATTTGGAGTCGGGAGAGAGGTAGTGCAATGAGTTGTTTAGTTTATCTAATATCTGTGAATAATTTCCTGACGCTATTATGTAAATGTTATCATTTGACGAGTAATTAAAATCTTTAACTAAAATTTGATCAACTCTTACACTGGAATATTGAGGTGTTAAGAAGGGAGAGTCTGAGTATACGAAATTGTTTTGAATCATCAGCACTATCGGCGAAAGTATGATAGCAATTACCAAAAACATAATGAATGGTGACTTCCCCACACTAATTCTGGACGTACCTTAAGTTAAAAGAATTAGTACTAAAAATACTGAAACAAAACCACAAGACATTAAAATTGAGCAAGATTTGGATTCATTTCTTAGATTTACGATTTTTCTCTCTAGAAGACCAACTCTGTTTCCACATACTAGCTATGGAATAGAACGATGCCAACGACTGAACAATTAATGCTATAACACCATACATCAAAGTTTTCCCCCTTTCTTTTTCCATAATTTTTATCATAACCAATAGAAATGTTACACCACCTATAATACTCAGTACTCTCGGTAAAATAAATACAAGAACGAAATCAAAGGGAGGTAAATGTGCTCTGATGGGGATACCTAAAATTAATTGGAAAATATCCAATCTTTCTAGAGAGGTAATTGAGGCTGAAAGTGTGTTAAATATATCAAAACGAGGATATTGAAGAGGAATTAGGGAGAATATCACCAAGATAGGCAGAAAATTCATATATATGATGTCGAATACGTATAGATTTCCCCTGAGACTTAAACTTCCATCCCTCAATGATCGCAGGAAGAACAGATAGTTTGCTCTAGTCCACCTTACTACCTGTTTAACAAACTGTGATAAATTTTCTGGAGGTTTCGTATATGCAATTGCATCAATTGCTTTTATCGCCTTGTACCCTCTTTCTATAATATACTCCGTTAAATCTCTATCATCAGATATCTTCAAAGAAATATTGAATATCTTAGAACTAGTGAAATCGTTCGACATCACATAGTTCCTTATGGCTGACGTTTTATATAATACACATTGCCCGCTGAGAATTATAGTTCTTCCAAAATAACTTGTAGCTCTATTCACTATTTCGCTCATAATCTCATAAAAATTAGCATAATAGTATGATATCTTTCCATTGTTCCAGACCCTTATGCTAGGTGAGACACCACCTACGTCTTCTGCCATATAGCTTAGCATCCTTTCCAACGATCTTTTATCTATGAAAGTATCGCTATCGAGCAATAACACCAGCCTTGTATCTATATATCTCATGCCTTCCGATAACGCAAATCTCTTTCCCCTTCTTTCTTCCAATCGTATAAAAATACCGCCGTTCTGTTCTGTAATTGCCCTATATGGCTGATCAACTCCATCTCCTACTACTACGAACTTTAAACCCATACTAGAAACTGACTTGATCACTTTTCTAAATATGTCCTCTACTTCATTATACACAGGAATGAGTACAGTTATATCTGTAAAAGTGTAATCAGGGTCACCTTTAATTCCTACAACTTTTTTAGGATTATATATTACAGCAAATAGACCGTTGAATATAAGGAAACCAACACTGAGAATCGCTGAAGTATACTGATACAGTAAATGCTCAAATACTCCTGGAAACACAAAACTAAATGAATAGAATGAAATTTAAACTTAATCCTACCAGTCTATCTCACCATTTAGGAAAGGATTATTTAGCTTTTCATAACCTAGTGTAGTTATGAATCCGTGCCCAGGATAAACGTTAAGCAAATCCTCTAGATCCATTAGCCTACGTAAACTTTTCTTTAGGTATTCCCTGTCTCCACCTAAATCGTATCTCCCTATGTTCTCGTTAAATAAAGTATCACCTGTAAATAAGTTGTCTTCAATCATAAACGATACGCTTCCAAGTGTATGTCCTGGTGTTTCAATAACTTTAACCAAAATTTTCCCAAAATTAATAACACCTTCTTTCAAGTCACCATCCACATTAATTTCTCTAGTTCTACTGTCGTATCTTAATATTATTTCGTCCTTTCTATTCATGTAGAAGGGAACTTTAAAGTGTCTCTGAATTAACGGAACCCCAATAACATGGTCAAAATGCCCGTGTGTTGCAAGTATTGCCTTAAGATTAATATTATTAGTTCTAACATATTCTAAGATCTCAGAGGGGTCTCCACCCACGTCTATGAGTATTGAATCATCTTCCTCGATGACCAAATATGAGTTGGTGAAATAATCTCCAATCTCAAAACGTTTTACTGTTACCATCAATCATAGTAATAAATTAATCAAAATAAAATCCTAACTAGATAACCACCCTTAAACCATCTATCCTGGTTAGTCTGTTTACTAACACAAAGGATATATTCCCTTTAGATTAATGAAACGTATGAAATACACTGATACAGCTCCAAAACTGTTTATGAACACAGGAACAAGATTTCCAAGAAGAATAATATGGGCAATGGGTCTAATAAAGTACGCCTGTGCAAGAGTCAACATGAACTTAGGTCTACTCGATAGAGAGATCGGCAGAGCTATAATTCAGGCAGCTGAACAAGTGATGAAAGGAGATCATGATGATAAGATCATTTTAGATGTATTTCAAACAGGCTCAGGAACTGGACTCAACATGAATATTAATGAAGTAATAGCAGAAACAGCCAGCAAAATCGCTAACAAACATGTACATCCCAATGATCATGTAAATCTTGGTCAGTCATCTAACGACACTGTACCCACTGGAATTAGAGTAGCTGCTGCAGCTGAAGTGGAAGAGAACTTGATACCTGCCCTTACTAAATTGATAAATACATTGGACAGAAAAGCAGAAGAATATAAGGATATAGTGAAAGCAGGGAGAACCCATCTGAGAGATGCCTTACCTGTAACTCTTGGTCAGGAACTTTCTGCATACTCAGATGCGTTTAAGCATGATCTTGAGAACATCAGGCAAACCGTTGAATATGTGAAAGAACTGCCAATAGGTGGAACTGCTGTTGGAACAGGCGCTAATTCACACCCAGATTTTCAGATAAAGGTTATTGATGAAATCAATAACGAGACAGGACTAGGGTTTAAACCTGCTAACAAGTTCAGAGCAATGCGACTTCTCACAGATTTACTTACACTGAGTGGAGCACTAAGGACTTCAGCAGTAAATCTCTACAGACTAGGGCAAGACATCAGATTGATGTTCTCCGGACCCATGACAGGGTTTAATGAAATAGATTTACCTAGTCAAGAGGAAATAGCAGGAAGTAGTATAATGCCAGGAAAAACCAACCCTGTTACGGTTGAAGCTTCGCTACTGATATCTGCACAGGTGGTAGGTTTGGATCATGCAAACCAATTTGCATCAATGCTAGGTGAATTTGAATTGTCTATGGGAATTCCTTTGATCGGATATAATGTAGTTACACAAACTAGGTTACTAGCAGAGGCTCTCAACAAGTTTGCTGATTTAGTAATTGATAAAATGGTTCCTAATCTAGAGAGAATGAGAAGATTAGCTGAAAGTAGTCCATCACTCATAACTATTGTATCACCGGTTATCGGCTACGATAAAGCTTCCGAAATAGGTAAAAAGTTAGCTAAAGGACTATCTATAAGAGAAGCATTAAAGGAACTCGGATACAATGACGAACAGATAGACAAGATTTTAGACCTCAAGAAACTCACCAAACCAGGATTTAGTGCCAAGTGAGATTCATGGAGACATGTTTAGGAGTAGTAAAAAGAGGAGATTTTTTTCTATTCATTAGAAAGTTAAGAGGAATTGGAACAGGTTATATAAATTCAGCTGGAGGAAAATTAAGGGATACAGAAACACCCAGAGAATGCGTCGAAAGAGAACTTTACGAGGAGTTGGGGATCAGAGTCCTCTCGTCAGAGAGAGTAGGTAAAATAGAATTTCTTTACGGTCAGGAAAAGTATTTAATGCATGTATATCTTGTTACAGAATTTGAGGGAATTCCAAGGGCAAGTGAGGAAGGTATACCAATGTGGCTCAAAGAACCACCGTACGAGGAAATGTGGCAAGATGATAAGATATGGTTACCTAAAGTCCTAGCAGGAGAAAAAGTGGATTGTAAGTTTTACTTTAGCTCAGACTGGAAAGAATTCTTTGGAGGAGAGTGTAAAAGTTTAACCGAATTTACCTAGAACGTATTTTACTGTGAGCTCCTTTCTAGGGTTATCAAATACCTCATATTTTGACCCATAAACCATACATAATGAGACCATTTTGTCATTTGAGGTATATGCATAAGAACAATTATTCTAATCTCCTTTTTAAGTGAAAAATAAACTCCTTGATTTTTCTTAAAACTACTACGTTGATCATTTATGTTTTTGCACTAATAAAACCTTAGGTACTACACTAAAGATCTTGCAATTAATATTCCAAGTAGATTTTCTATATATATAAAAGTTACTCTAAATAGACAAACACGGTTTGTATATTCAGTGTAGATACATGGTGTTTATTTATTATTGAACACCCTTGACACTAAAGATAAAGAGATATCGTATCTGAAACTCATATTGAAATGTCCACCGTCGTACTCTTCATAAAAGTGATTTACACTATGTTTGTTTAATTTCTCATGCAATATCCTTAGACCTATATCCAGTTTGAATTCATCCTTATTCCCTACATCTATGTATAACAACTTAAGATTTCTCAGGTTATCATACATTTTATCCACTATTCTAACAGGATCTTTTTCCAACCACATATTCCATATATTGTAATTTATCTCTCCTGTCTCTAACTCAAACGGTAACAATATATCCGTATCCTGGGGAGAATAGAAGGCAGACATTGCAACTAATGTTAGCGTATCAAGTAGATCTTTTCTCTTCCTGTCAGACCTCTCCCAAAAATGCTTCAACCATTCCTTTGGAGAGCTAAACTTCCTTAGGTGCTTCAGAACTTTAGGGAACATTGGAATATAAATGTACTCGAAATACGCATCGCCGGAATGGTTAACTATTCCCGAGATTATATTAGGATATTTCATGCCTAATACCATAGCACCATATCCACCAGAAGACTTGCCCATCAATACAACATTCTGAGCATGATATTTCTCCTTAAAATATGGAATCAATTCCCTAACAATAAAGTCCTCGTAGAGACCAACAGCTGAAGAATTTATATATTGATTTCCTCCAACGGAAGTGAAGGTATCTGGTAAAAGAACAACCATGTTGTCTATTTTACCCTCTTTACTAAGTCTAGTCAATTTCTGATCAAAATTTTCTACTAAGGGATCATAATTCAATAAACTTATAGATGATGATAGAAAACCACTGAGATAAATGATCAAAGTAGGAGACGAAGAAGGATTCACCTCCAATGTATATACTTTTCTTGATGGGGGATCATTCAATGGATTATTCTTAAGATACTGGCTATCAATCACTTCGCTTTTAACCACTACCAAATCTTATCAGAATCAAATTTAAATTAGTAAATAAAATGTGTATTGAAGGGCAATAATCTATCGTATGACGTTTTAATGAGTTAAATGGTACTTCTCTCTGAAGGGTAAACAGACTTTATATACGGTGGAATATACTCATAAGAAATTAAAATTCGTCTATGCATGAGTATAATCTATCATAAATGAACTTTATTTACCAAAACTTCACATGTTATATCTATTCTTATTCCCAGCTAAAAGATAGAACTTAACAAATGATTTTTAATATAATATATTTTGAACCTTGTATCTTCTGTCCATATAATCATTTTTTCTTTACACCCTTTACGTATCTATTTCTAGGAATGATTTATTATTTATTATTTTAAAGATTGAACATAAAATGGAATCGCAACTTACTCTTATTACATTAACGTTGGTTATAGCAACTATATTTGGAGTTGCATTAAGTAGGTTTAGAATATCCCCTATTCCAGCTTATCTGATAGCCGGTCTATTGGGTAAGAGTTTTGGCTTAGATTACAGTAGTGACTTGTTTAATTTTTTATCCACGTTGGCTATTAATTTAGTCTCTTTTAACGTGGGTATTTCACTCGACATAAGGGAATTGAAAAATATTCTTTCAAAGGCTACTATAATAGCTATAACCGAGTACATAGTTGGATTTACGATAATATCAATCATCTCACTAATTATCGGTTTGCCTTTTTACGACACCTTCATATTGACAATAATAAGCGTGACAACTAGCACTACAATTACCTATAAATTGATTCAAAATAAAATAGATGATAAACAGTCTGGTCTCATATTAGCGGTTTTATCACTAGAAGATGTTATAACTTTCATAGCTCTCGGCGTTATATTATCATCGAATTCCAATATAGTCGAAATAATACCAACATCCTTAGCCTCTCTCGGACTGGGTTATCTAGTTTCCAGGACAATAATAAATAGAAGTATAAATACTTCAGAAGAATCCGTTATTATTTCTAGTATAGCATCAGTTTTAAGCTTCTCATTACTTGGACAGATATTCGACATCCCTTCAACTTTAGCTAATTTTCTACTTGGCTTAGGTGCTTCATATGCACTGAAAGATACCAAGAAAGTATCAAGGATCTTGTCGCCATTAATCGACTTCTCCCTAATATTTTTCTTTTTCTCAGCCGGTAGTTATCTAAATTTATCATTATCGTCTCTATATGTACTAGTGCCCATATCATTGATTATGACACTAGTTAAATACTTGTCATTTAGCACATCGTATTGGTTAACAGGATCAAATTTCCTCGTAGCCTTTAGATCAGGAATCTATATGACATCTTTGAGCGAACTAGGAATAATTGTAGCGCTTAACGCATTTCAGCAGGGTATCATTACATCACTTGTGTATAATTTATCAGCATTCTTGGTCATGATGTCATCGACCATAACTAGTATAACAGTGCCTAGGGAAAGAAGAATAATAGGACTCATATCAAAGACATATGAAAAATTACGGATAGATAGAATTGATGGAGCACTGCAAAGAATAACAAGGGTGGTTAAATTAAATAGAAATACAACGTCAAATTTTATACTAAGGTTTATTTTAATAGGATTAATAACAATATTCTCAGCCTCGTATCTTCTCATATTTCTAGTTTCTTTTGCGAGATTTTTTATCTACATAGCCCCACTTATATCAGTATTAGTGCCGTTTCTATTAGCTTTACTTGTGATAGAGGAAACTAGAAGATTAAGTAACTTAGGACAAAAGAGAATAAATGAAATTATTTTATGGATTATATACGTGTTTATAACCATTAATTTTGAAATTTTTATCGTACGAATAATATCAGAACTCAACTATTACGTCATCTATTTAGGAATACTAGTCTCCATAATCGTAATAGTGATAATGTATCAGCGATTAAACACCTTTATTAAAGAGCTGGATAAAAGTCTTTAAATTCATAAATATTCTCACTTTTCCTCTCGATTTTAAGAGTACCTCTGGGTAATAGATAAATTATACCATCTTCAGCCTCAATTTTCAATATATTCCCCTTATCCTTAAAATAGGCTACTAAAGCGCATATAACCGCATCTAATTCGTCCTTCTTTTTAGCCCCCACGTCTTTCCAATTCAAATTGATGTTCTTTTCAGATGAGGTCGGATGGGTCTCAATTACTTCTGCATTTAAAATGGAATTCAACCTGATGGCTCTCTCTACTAATCCTTTCATCCAACTTGGAGGAAGTACCCTAAAGCCGTTTTTTATCATTAACCTATCTACTTTTCTAAACCCCTTGGACATTGACAACGGCGAGTCTATAGCAATAATTTTGGAACCAGAACAACCCGAGAGAATCTCTCCATCGGTAACAACATCACTTACATAAATTAATGTATTTTCAAAAACGGCTATTGTAGAAGGTCGCTTTACGGCTAAATCTATACCACAAAATTTCAATATGAATTCCCCCATTCAATAGTATGACATGAAACCGCCTGTTATTTTAATTAATTATAAAGCTTATGAAAATTCTTATGGCAAGAAATCTATCGAAATAACAAAGAAAATAGAAAAAGTAAGCAAAGAATATGGAACCGAAATAATAGTTTCCGTCCCAGCTACAATGATACACCGTATAAGTGAGGAATCTGAATTGACTGTATTTGCCCAGCATGTTGATAGTGGAGAACAGGGTGCTAGAACAGGAGCCATATTACCTGAAATGATAAAGGATGCTGGCGCCAGAGGATCTCTGCTTAACCATAGCGAGAGAAGAATAAGATTAGACGAAATGGCTGAATCGTTAGAGAGAATCAGAGTACTGAATTTAGAGAGTGTAGTATGCGTGGACAGATATGAATTAGTTTTGCCCGTCGCGTTGCTGAGACCTAACGCTGTATTAATAGAGCCTCCAGAACTAATAGGAACAGGTATTCCCGTGTCAAAGGCTAAACCTGAAGCCATAACTAAGGCTGTGGAGGAAATTAAGAAAACTAAAGATGTTTACCTATTAGCAGGAGCCGGAATAACAACAGGAGAAGATGTCTTTAAGGCTATAGAATTGGGTGCTGATGGTATAGGTGCAGCTAGTGCAGTGATGAAAGCAAAGGAGCCTGAAAAAGTAGTAGAGGACTTTGTGAAGAACGCTATAAAAGCAATGGAGAAAAGAGGAGAATAAAGGTATTATAACATATTTAACATTTTAGATGCAATACCGTTGTCCTTTAAGTATGTTTCAAGCACTCTTTTCACTTCATTGTCGTCCCTATATATTGCTTTCAATATAGCTATTATGAGAAATGTTGACATGATGAGGGACTCATTTCCACTCTGTATAGACATGCTCTCATAACGCAAGGAATTTATTTTAACCACTTTACCCTCTAACACTGACAGCTGATTATAAGGTAGGTCGGTTATCTGTATATCTACATCACTCTCTTTGCCTTCCTCCTCGAGAATTCTTCTAATAACACCTTTTATACATTCCATATCTCTACACAACATTTAAATCACATCGATCTGACGAACAACCTGTCATCATAACCTCAGATAAGGTTGGGTTCTTCATTGGAATAAGATTAGTCGGTAGACTTAATAAAGTAATCTTAACTTCTCTAGTACTATTTTTACAATTCTTGTGGAGAAAACTAACAATAAGGAAAATATAATTAAGGTCGCAGATGCTGTAATAGCTGCATTAAAGTAAGTCTGGTACTCGTTGTAAATGTACACAGATGCAGGAGAGTCACCATTAAAAATCCAACCAGAGAGAAAAGGTGCTACAATAGAAACTGAACCGAATTCGCTAATAGCTCTAGCAATTGCAGTGAGACCAGCAGATATGATACCTCCAGTTGACAATGGAAATATGACTCTAAAAAAAGTACTAACTTCTGAATATCTTAGAGACCATGAGAACTCTTCATAACTTCTTGGTAAAGATTCATAAAAATTTTGCATGGCTCTAATGTACACTGGGGCTGATGTTATAACTAAAGCAAGTATGAGACCTAAGTAGCTATAATAGATGTTAATACCTAATGAAGTAAGAAATCTCCCTAATGGATTAAGAGGACTTCCCATGAAAATAACTGCGATCCCCACTATAGGATGAGGAATAGATGCAGGAATATCAACTAGACTTTCTATCAAAGGATTCCTATGTCTAGCTAAATAATAAGCCAATGGGGTAAAAATAATTATAATTAGAACAGTTGCCACACTTGAGGAAAAGAAGGATAGTGCTATGGATGAAAGTAATGCTCTACTAAATGCTGTAGACCCTACAAAATATGGACCGTAACCATAAAATAGTAAAAATAAAACCGGAATAACTAGC
The DNA here is from genome assembly GCF_000012285.1 of Sulfolobus acidocaldarius DSM 639. Lineage (NCBI taxonomy): Archaea > Thermoproteati > Thermoproteota > Thermoprotei > Sulfolobales > Sulfolobaceae > Sulfolobus > Sulfolobus acidocaldarius. The sequence goes on along the minus strand of NC_007181.1, from coordinate 85,322 downwards.
AGTAATGTTAACACAAACGAACTAATCTTAAAACCTGTAGAAGACTTCACCATTTGAGAACTTCACCCTTCAAATTAAATCTTAGGTGAAAACTATCACATTTTTTACTCTCTCTCCTGAAGACGATATACGCAAAAATCAGCTCACTCTCATACTTGCAATAATGGAATAATTCTCCTCCTACGAAAGTCTCATGGAAGAAATATAGTTTTGGCCTGTTTAACCCATGTTTTAGTTTTAAGATTTTTTTAATTACCATTTTTTCTCTTGAGCTTACTCTCCAGGTAATACTATTCTCATGTGGTTCGGTCATGAAGACAATATTATCAGAACTCATGAATTAAGTTACATATTTATGTAAAATCATATATATTTCTTTTGCTATATATTAGTATCTTTATTATTACAAGCGATAATGGAAAAATAGGTTACCTAAGACTTAATGTCCTTTATTTAATATGCAATTTAATTGTTTATGTGGAGAACGTAAATATTATTTACATTATCTCCTGTAAAACCAGTTTGAATAACGTTACCTGTTTTTTCAAGTATTTCGTACGATGAGTGGGACTCGACATAATAATCAATGTTTTCTATTTTTACATTATGGTCTACGTAGCAACCTGCGTACTCGCTATTACCGTCAATACCATCTGTTGCTACGGCGTACAACTTAGCATTAGCTCTTATATATTTTAGAAAACCTAAGCATACTTCTCCATTTCTTCCTCCTTTACCAGCTTTTGATGTTATTTTCACGTCTGGCTCCCCTCCTGCCAGAATAACATTTTCCTGTCTATTAATTCTTGCAAAGGTATTAGCTATGCCAGCTAAGTTTACTCCGAAGGAGTAAGCATCGCCTTTGACCTCTGAACTCAATAATAGAGAATTTTTTAAATGATTCTTTAATTTTACCAATACTTCTTCAACATCTAATATTTTTACATTTACAGTATTTTTAATATCCTTTGGAGTCTCAACTAGATACTTATTGTAACTAGAAAGACCTATTTTAGCTAATATCCTCTCGGCATCGATAACAGACGTTTTATCAAGAATTGTTGGTCCACTCCCAACAAAACTGATATCGCTACTCGGGACATCACTGATTATTAGAGAAACTATTGGAGCTTTAGAGTATTTAGCGAGCCACCCTCCCTTAATTTTGGACAAATGCTTTCTAACCGTATTTATTTCGTCTATGGAAAGACCTGATGTGACTAGCTTATCATTAATTTCCTTTAATACTTCTAATGGAACATCACTGTACTCAACTAAAGCTGAAGCTCCTCCAGACAGTAAAAAAATTACTATGTCATAATCCTCTCGCCTTAACATATCTACAATTCTACTTCCTGCATACAGACTTTTCTCAGTTATCTTAGGATGAGAAGATACTATTACTTCAAGACTATCAACCTTAGCCTGATATGGAGATACTATCAATCCTCTTGATACCTTAAGTCTCTCCACGAAAAATTTTGCCATTTTAGGTGATGATTTGCCTATAGATATCAAAAGAGGATTCTGGAATTCATAATCAACACCATTAATTCTTATTTTGTTCCCGTTTACTTCTACTTTTCTACTTAAAGCTAAGTAACTGTCAGAATAGGACAATATAGTTTTTACAATATCGGTTTCCATAACTATTAAGAGTAAAATTGAGCTATAATATCCTTTCAACCAATATCTGAGTTGCTAAAACATTAGGAATCTCATCTATCCTGTCATTAATCTTAACCTTTGTGATATTTTGATCTTTGCCTAAAACTTCTATCTTTGTACCGGGTATTATGTGTTTTTGATTAACCATTGCAAGTATCCACTCTTCTTCCTTAACTATCATTGAAATCTTATACAATTTTCCGACTTCTGCCTCAGTGAGTAAAACACCATTTATCTTGATTCCCCTACCAGGAATAGGGTGCCCGTGAGGACATGTGGAGGGTTTATTTAACATAACATCTATTTTTTCAATTATATCCTCAGGCCATATATGCTCTAATCTATGGGCTAACTCATGAGCCCTTATCCAATCTATACCTAATATATCAGTTAAAAGTCTTTCAGAGAGTCTATGAGATTTAATTAACCTCTCTGCTATTTTTCTCCCTTCCTCGGTTAATGTAAGTCTCTTATTATCCCTCTTGATTAGCCCCAGTTTCTCGAGCTTGGAAAGAGCCTTACTTATTGTACCAGGAGATATGTTAAAATCATTTATGATATCGGTAACCCTAGCGTGACCCTTCATTTCCTCAAGTTCATAAATCTCCTTTAGGTAATTTTCCAATGGTTCAGATAGTTCAGCCAAACCTCAATTCACATTTATTTTTAACTTCACAGTTTGTATTAATCTTGACTTACCATTTTCCTTCGCATATACTTCAACGAAAATTTCGAATTTTCCAGAATATCCTTGGGATCTAAGTATATCTTTAACATTCTTTGATATCTCATCAATAGCTGAAGAGACGTGCTCGTGATAGCCACTTTGCACATTTTTTTCTAGGTCAAGACTATCTAGTTTGCTAACAGCATAGTATTTCTTACTGTCTTGGCTGGTGATCATCCATAATCAATGTTATGTTAAAGCTCATAGAATTAAAATTTAAGGTTTAAAATTCGTATCGTTTACATATAAGAGGAAAAAATATTTATCACAATATTATCAAAATATACTGATGTACAAAGTAATTTTTAAACTTATGGGCAATAGAAAATCACCAAATTCTATTAGAACATTTACGAAAGCAGGATTTATAATAACGTATTATAGAAAAAATGGCAACATTGAGGAATACACGACACTATATAGAACCAATGACATTAATGAATTAAAAGAGGCCATAGCAGACCTAGCTTACCTTCTTAGTAAACAAGGAAAATATGGAACTTACGATTTTGCTAGAATTTACATGATAAAAGACCAGTATATTGGAAAGATTGCAGGAGGAGGATTAGGGGCAGCTCTGGGGTATACATTGGGCGGACTTGGAGGTCTAGTGTTAGGAACTTTAGGAGGAATACTTTTAGGTGAGTTAGTAGATGTAGAATTAGGTGAAACTTTTATAGGTGTTATGGCATGGCCCATAGAATTAAAGTACTAGCGAAAAGACTCACTAACTTTGTAATAGGCTTAGTGATGTTCGTTACGTCTCTGTTCCTAATCATAAATGTGCACGTGGGATTATTTGATGCTATATATACTCTTAACCCTTATCCATTCTATTTTCTAGGCGTAATAGTTGGAGTTGAAAGAATATTCTACTCTATAACCGGTAGCACAAAGATTTTTTCTTTAATAGTGGGAGAAGGAGAAGGGTTCTTCTCTATCGCGTTAATGGGTATATTCTTAGTATTTATAACGTTTGGCATCTACATAGCCGTATATACAATATTCTATTCAAATGCTATAACAATGCTAGTTAATGGATTGGATGGCGCTAGTTTTCTACTGTTTTCTTTAATCATTTTCAAGTCTTGGTACAAGTAATATAGCTCCAAGCTCCTAATCTCACATAATTTATGTTTGAAAAACCTATCTCATTAAAGAGTTGTACATAATATTCCACTTGATGCAAATCTATTTTCCACCAACTAGCTAGAATACTACTTACTGTATTATTTCTCGTAAGAATTGAAGCAACAAATTTTCCTTTAGGTTTAAGAACCCTGTAAATTTCCCTTAGGGCAGTAACTTTAGATGGAAGTAAATGAAGCATGAACATAGCCGAAACACCATTAGCGACCTCATCATTGAAAGGTAATTTATTAACGTCTGCTCTTAATGCTACAACCTTAGGTCTTTTCTTCTTTAATATTCTTAAAAATTTACTTGAGATATCAACTCCAAAACAATAATTACAGATAGTGTAATCGAAAAGTTTCCCAGTGCCGGTGCCAATATCGATTACCGTATCCCCCGACACAAACTTTCCTGCATTATTCATTATCTCAGAGTACCTATGACCAGAGCTCACAAAGAGACCTAAAGGAGCCCAAATATTTTCATATATTCCGGACACTCTTTCAAGTATATCGTTTAGCTTAACATCACTGTAAACGAAATTAATGATTCCTTCCATCTCGACGAAAGAGTGACCTCTCTCACATTTCCACTTCTCAATAAGTTTTGACCCATCTATTGGACACTTAAAGAGATTTAGCATATCACCTTATCCTATTCTCTTAAATATTTAATTTTTTAACATATATTCTGATACAGATAGAGTAGATATAACATTATAATTACTAGAGATAGAATTGTAAAAATCTCAGTTTGCTAAATGGTCTAAATTATTAGTTTTTAATTCTCACTGTCTAAAAACTTAAGAAGTTAAATTAGCTATTTCTCACGGACAATTCCTTAATATTTAAAAAATTCAGAAGTTTGTACAACATCTTTAACATCTTATCCCTACTTATGTCAACCTCATTTCCCCCATTCACAATGAACTTCCCTTCCAATTTATTACATAAACTTCCTAGTTCGACTATCCTTTTCGACACACTCTCTATTTGAGACGGCGACTCTATCTCAATTTTTTGCCCTAAACTAAGGTCTTTATACCCTTCTATTATAAGAATGTCTGTGGGTAATAGATAGATTATATTAATGTCACAAGGAATAAACATACCACAATCGTTTCCGAAGAAGAGGACATAATCAGCTCCAGCTTGCTTAAACCTAAAGGTATCTTTCCCTGGTGAATCAAGGGAATGATGAGAATGTTTGAGAACAGTAACGGAATATCCCATATCCTTGAGAGACTTGACTGCCCTCTCTATTGCACTGGTCTTACCTGAATCTTTCTTACCTACAACCTGAATTATACAGTCCATAATGTTTTTTTGCATAAAAGGAAATATTTATTTAATGTTAATATCACTGGAAGAAGCTAGGAAGATAATAGATAATGCTAACATAAGAAATGCTAATATTAGGTCTGAGAGCATATACAATGCAGTTGGGAGAGTAGCAGGGAAAGACATTGTGGCTAAGATCGATATCCCTGAGTTTAACATCTCTGCAATGGATGGATTTGCGTTCAATGTTTCTGACTATAAGAAGAATGGTAAGTTAAAGATCGCCGGGAAGATATTTCCATCCAGTTCAGAAATCCCACAGTTAAAAGAAGGAGAGGCGTATTATGTTGCAACAGGATCTCCAATACCTAAAGGTGCAAATGCTATAGCTAGGATAGAAGCCACTAAAATAAGTGGAGATAATCAAATAGTGTTCAGTGAAGACGTATTCGAAGGCAAGGACATAAAGTTTGCAGGAGAGGATATTAAGAAAGGAGATATAATAGTCAGAAAAGGAGAAGTCATAAACCATTATCACTTGGGCGTTCTAACAATGCAAAAAATCAGAGAGGTTGATATCGTGGATATTAATAGTTGTGTTTTGGCATCTGGGGACGAACTATGTCCCTATGACTCTCCTGAGGATAATAAGATACCAGACTCAATCTCACCTATTCTTATTTCTATACTCAGAAAGTTCGGAGTTGCAAATTACTTTGGAATAGTCAGTGATCATAAGGAATCTCTGAAGACTAAGCTGGAAAGTATGGTTGAGAACTGTGACTACATAGTGTTGATAGGGGGATCATCGGTTGGGGAAAAGGACTACTCAAAGAGAGTTATAGCAGAATTAGGGGACTTATTGTTCGAGGGAGTAAGTGTAAATATAATAAAACGAGGTGGAGTCGGTGTAATCAATGGAAAACCTGTCATTAATCTTCCAGGACAAGTAGTGTCAGCTCTGACTGTATTTCATGAGCATGGGTTACATATGATTTCCAGAATGATAGGACAGGAAGTGAGAAAATTTGGAAAATATATACTCTCTGAGGATGTACAGGTCGAGCACAAAATGGATTCCATTTATCTATTTGACACTATTGGCATTTTGGCTAAACCGCTTAGATGGGGTACAGGACTTTATAGCGAACTAATTAAAGCTAAGGGGTTTGGAGTGTTAAAGAGAGGCAGAATCTACCATAAGGGAGAAGAAATTGAGCTTCAGCACCTTATCTTATAACGTTGTAATCCTTGCAGGAGGAGCCTCAAAAAGGTTTGGGGAGGATAAGTGTGACCATGAAATTGACTGTAAAACATTCCTTCAGAGAATCAGTGAAAATTTTGATGAACCGATAATAGTAACAAAAAGAATTAGAAGGATAAAAAATGGAATTCAAGTATTGGACAATGTAAATGGAGGACCAGTAGAAGCAATAAAGCTTGCATTACCTTACTTGAGTAAGGAGAAGGTATTTATAACGGGCTGTGACTATCCCTTTCTTTCGAAGAGAATAGCTGACGAGATTTGCAGTAAAGACGCGGAAATATCTATAGTTGATACGGGTGAATTACAACCTCTTATAGGATGCTACTCCCTGAAATTTCTCAGGGATAACATCGATAAGGTAAAGAAGATGTTAGATTTCGTACAACTGGCTAAAAGGATATATATTGTTGGCACTCATGAAATTAGGCTCAAAGGAATACCGTTAAAGTCCTTTGTAAATGTTAATAACTGGGATGATCTTACAAATTCCTATAAACCTAAATTTACATTAAGTAAATATATAATAAAATGTTAGTACCATTTGTTCCTACACCTCCGGAAGTAGCAAGAGAAATGTTAAGGTGTGCAGACGCTAATGAAAATGATGTGGTTCTAGATCTTGGTTCCGGAATGGGTGCCATATTGAATGTGGCAAAAAAGGAATTTAAGGTAAAACTAGCAATAGGTGTGGAATTGGATAAAAAGCTCTCCTTTGTTTCATACCAAGAGAATAACAGAGATGTTGAAATCATATGTGGGGATATGATCTCATTGGCTCCAGTCTTGTTGCCTAGAGCCACAATTCTAGTATCCTATTTGTCCACGAGGACTAACGAGATTATTGAACCGTATATATTAGGTTATGCAAAAAAGGGGGCTAAAATAGTCTCTCACGACTTTCAGTTTCAAAAACTAGACCTGGTAAAGGTAAAGAGAATTACAGCGATGGGATTTTTTGGACCCACTGAACATACAATTTATTGTTATAAAATATGAAAGAGGTTTGCGTGCTATATTCAGGGGGAAAAGACAGTACATATTCATTACATTGGGCAGTCTTTAAGGGCTTTGATGTGATATGTTTAATAACTCTTCTCCCCAGAAGGGAAGACTCTTGGATGTTTCAATACCCTAATGTCATATTCACAAAGAAACAGGCTGAGGTAATGGGTTTCGAAATAATACAACAGGAAACTACTGGCGAGAAGGACAGGGAGCTAAACGACCTAAAAATTGCGTTTGAAAAAGCTAAAAAGAAAGGTGCTAAAGGAATAGTAGCTGGAGCTCTCTTATCAGATTACCAGAGATTGAATATAAGTATCATTGCTGAAGAGCTTGGGTTAAAGACTTACACTCCGCTCTGGAGAAAAGACCAGAAAGAGTACATGTATAGCCTAGTTAGAGATGGATTTAAGTTCATTATAACTTCAGCATCAGCTTATGGCTTTCCCTTTGAGTTAGTAGGAAAGGTCATCGAAATGGAAGATATCAAGAAGATAGTTTATGCTGCTGAGAGATATGGTTTTAATCCCGCTTTTGAAGGTGGAGAAGCTGAAACATTCGTGGTTTATGCACCTTTATTCAGTAGAGAGCTAAAAATACGTGGACATAAAGAAAGAGTGAGTGAGTTCGAGTGGAAATATGTCATAGAGGATGTTTACTAAGTAGGGGAAAAGTCAAGGGAATTACTGAAGGGTAAATTCTTGCTCAACTAGTTTAGCCATTTTGTCTGCACAATCTTTAAGATCACTTAATATTTTACTCCTAAGCTCATTATAGTCTCTAGCCTTATAGAGATATCTAGGTCTACCCGCCTTATTTACAGACTCTTTGATCCTCATTGCTAAACCCATTTCAAGCAACTTATTGAGGCTACGATTTATAGAAGCCTTAGATAATTTGAGGTCACTCTCCAATTCTTCTGTGCCTTTAGCACCGCTTTTTGCTAATGCAACTAATACTTGTACATCAGTTTCTGAAAGACCATAACAGAACGATAGTACGTCAATTAATGTAGCGTCTTTTCCAGACGGAAACTTCATTCTAGCTCCGCTAATTTGGGACATTTATCTCACAAATAAAGTTCTAATTGATCAAGTATTTATATTTTTTTGATCGTTATAAATCATATCAAGTTATACTTTTAAACTAGATAAATATAGGATTTAACGTTTCTGACAAAAAATATCAAAAAACACATCTAATCTTATTAGTACTATTTTCCCTTTTCCGCGGAAATCTGACTTTTCATATTTATAGTAAAGTTTTAAATATTATGATAAATATATTATGACTGGGAAAACATGGTGGAAGAGATAGTTAAAGTATCAAGAAATTATCAAGTGACAATCCCTGCAAAAATAAGACAGAAATTCCAAGTCAAAGAAGGAGATCTAGTTAGAGTTATCTATGATGAGAACGAGAATGTAGTGAAAATACAAATCCTAAGGGAAGCCTGGAAATAAAAATCCTTTTTATTATTTTATACCTTAATTTATTTCTGGCTTACAATGTATGTAGATGTTCATGCGCATATTGATGTGGAGTCTTTTGATGGAGACAGAGACCTAGTTTTAAGTGAATGCGAAATAACAGTAATTAACGCAGGAGTAGATATAAAAAGTAACCTCAAAACTTTAGAACTCTATAAGAAGTATAACAATGTAATACCAGCAGTAGGTTTTCACCCTGAGTTCGTAAAAGATAAGTTAGATGAGGTTGATAAATGTCTTGAGCTAGTCGATAATGTTAATATAATAAGTGAAGTAGGAATAGACTACTTTTGGATAAAGGAACCTGAATTCAGGAAAAAACAGCTAGAGATACTTTCAAAATTCTTAGATAAAGGGGAACGCCAAAGAAAACCTCTAATAATACATGTGAGAGGAGGAATTAATGATTTAATTAATCTCCTGTCCTCATATAATGTAAACTTTGTCATACATGCATTTGAGGGAAGTCCCTCTGTAGCCCAAAAAATAGTGGAGTTAGGTGGCATGATTTCAATTCCACCAGTTATAGTTAGGGATAAATACAGGCAAGAAGTAGTAAAAAATATAGATTTAAACTATATTTTAACTGAAACAGATTCACCCTTTCTACCACCACAAAAGATGGAGAGAAATAAGCCTTGTAATGTAATATTTACAGTAAAGAAGATAGCTGAATTAAAGAAAATTGAAGAGAAGGAGGTTATTCGACAAATTCATGAGAACTTCACTAAAAAGATACTGATGAAATAGAAAAAAGAAATTCACTTTTTACTGGGTGAAAAGTAGACCATCAGGAAAAATATTACAAACCCAATAAATGCCGTAACTGTAAATGGTAGAACATATCTAGTTGCAGCCTGGTGAAGAGTTATATCCAGGAGTTCCCAGATCAATCCTATTACAGCAAATAAGTAACCTATTCCTAACAGTTTAAAGAAACTAACCATTTTAGTTCTCACCCCTCAAAAACTAAGACTGAACCCCATAAGGACATTACATATCCCTTTTGCTCTCCTAACAAACTACTTGATAGGTTGTTTGGATTGAAGTTATAGAAGGAAGGATAGATGATACCATATAGATATGCCGGAGCTCTAGCTTCAAACGTGAAGTTAATTGGCGAATCGTATTTTATAAGCTGATAAACAACAGGAGTTATGGTTCCATTCCACCATACCGCATAAACACCTACATAGATATTATTAATTGCGTAAGGTTCCCCGTTACTTGAGTAGTTGTACAGCCAATTATGATCTCCTTTTGGAGTTGGAATATAGATCTTTAAAGTAACAGTGGAATTTTCCGCGACAGCAAATGTAGGACCGGGAACACTATCATTAAACAATGCATAATCATCACTGACTAAGTAGAACGTAGGATCAGTAGAATTACTAATGTAAAGAGGAGGATTATATGGGTCTCCAATCAATCCTGACGACTGCGCAACTTTAGTTGATGAGATATATGAAAGAAGAGAGGAATAGGGAATATATCCGCTTTCAGGTATTACTAAAATTTCCCCAGCCTGATATGAAAACCAAGGACCATTATATTCTGAGTTTAAGAAAGTATATGCGCCATAGGGTAAATATGAACCATTAGTGGTACCAGAGTACCATACTGCATACTGTGATATCCCAGGTAAAATCTTTGTATCTACTACATACTTGGAGTTATAGACAGGAATATACATACTTTCTGTGGCTGATTTACCTTCAACACCATACATTGTCATGTTTAAATATTCGCCTGGATGAACAACCATGAGATTGTAGTAATATGGTAAAATTTCCCCGTTTGGAAGAATCGTAATTGACTTTAGGCTTTCTGAGGACTCACTTATCATAAACGTGTACTGGGTAGCGTTAATTATGGTATTTATGACTCTATTACTCGATGTATTAGATGGGATATCTGAAGTTACGTTAGGGCTTCCACCTAATGTGTAAACCATAGGATAGGTCGCTAGTGCAGTAATTGCTAGTAACACGATACCTATCACCATCCAATATATCTCGTACCTATCTCCACCTTCAGTCAACTTTTTCACCCCTCATAAACCCTTAAAGAGACGAAAAGCGTTCACCGCAACCATGACTATCCCCAGTGTGAAGACAGCTAACCATAACCACTCAAGTGGGTCAGTAGGAGAAGTCGCATCACCTGCTGATGCTAAGATTATAGAGCTAGAGACTATCATCAATGCGCCCAAAATTGCCAAGACTAATGAAGCTGATAGACCTTTTCTAATTCTAGGAATTTTATCCTTAAGCAAAGATATTGAACCCCAATCTAGTTGCATAGAAACAGTGCCAACGATCTGACCTAACGACAAACCCTCCAAACTTACTTGACTTCCCTTGGCAATTGTAAGTATAACGTTAATGAACCATCCTAACGTGGCAATATCGGCTATTGCTGCACCTGCAGTAGCCAAATTCTCTGCAAGGGGTATCCCTCCCGCTCTAGGAACTATTTCTGCCCTTCTTGTTATCCCGTAAAAACCTAATAATTCAAAAGATACAGTAAGGATAACCACACCAACTATATAACCCCAGAAATGGAACCAAGCCATTTTACTAGAATACCACATTTTACCTGAAATCATTGGTATCAATACGTAAAGTACAGCCATTGCGCCAGGTACAATACTTAGTAAAATCATTTGATGGAAATGGGCTACAACCCACATACTGTTGTTTACTATGAAATCAAATGAGACAGTTGCATTAGCAATACCAGTAACTCCAGCTAGAATTGCACCAGCGAAACTTGTAACTGTAAATGCAGTAATTATATTCCATTTAACATCCGCCCCTTTTGCTGTTGCCCACAAGTTTAAGAATGTCATGAAACTGGGAATTACAACACCATAAGTCAGAGCCTCTTGAACAAACTTTAGTTCTACAGGCAAATTAATAGTATACATATGATGAATTGGAACATTGTTAGAAAATACTAGATATAATATTGCAGATATGCGAGCCATCCTGTCACTAAATAAGGGCTTGTTGGCCAACATGGGAATTAGAAGATATAGTGCAGCTACTGCTGGCAACCATAACATATAAACCACAGAGTGACCAAATATCCAGAATGCTATTTGATTCAGAAGAGCATTCATTGGAACTACACCAAAGAAAGATAATATATCCCATACATCTGAGGCTGTAACTCCCGTATATCCTATCATAAATATTAATATGTCTACTAAGAAGAAGAGTAAGGGGACTGGAAGTTTTTCTTTAAGATTTCTAGTACCTATATACATGTGGTAGGCAATCCAAAAACCAGCCAAGTATACGAAGGCGTCATTAAGGATCCAACCAATAAAAAATAGCGGAGAAACTACATAAAGCGAGTAGCCAGGAATCCCTATTGGTGATAGATAATACCAGATGGTTGCCGAAAAGTAATTATCAAAGGCTTGAGAAGGATAAATAAGTATAGGACCCTCCATAAGCATCATTGATATATTTAGAAGAACAAACGCAGTATTTAGCAACCATTTCAATCTAGGCTGTATCCCCATTAGCTTTATCACGAGATATATAATAATTGCAAAGATAATTTGTTGGGCAAACCCAAACAATGTTCTTTCTGCATGTAGAGTTATTCCCGCGAAGTATTCCTGTGGCGTGAAGGGGAGGAAACCATATATGCCCCATGCAGACTCTTGTATTCTTACCATTAGTCCATCTATAACACCTAATGCGCCCCAGACCACACCTAAAATGAGCATAGAGGATACTATTCTTGTGGTCCAGTCCTTGTCCAACTGGAATAAAGTTACTATAATATTCCTAAATGTCATAGACATACTATATCTAAAATATGATCAGTGGAAGGGGCTTAATAACTTTTTTTAATAAATTTGATGAAAACAGTATTAACTGAGTTTATTTCAAAAAATAATTATTTATAAATTTTCATAACTGATTAGATTTCATAAATGATGATTATTACAAATTAGAGTCTTTGAATCACACCTTTATGTTCACCAGGATAACATTAGTTAGAAGAGTAGGCTGATCTAAATTAGAGACATAAGAGAAAACACTTATAACCTTGATAATTTATAATATCAAGTACTTATTGCCGGGGTCGCCTAGCTCGGTAGGGCGGAGGCCTGCTAAGCCTCTGGGGTCCCACCCCGCGCGGGTTCAAATCCCGCCCCCGGCGCCATGAATATTATCTTATAATTGTAATTTGAGTCACAAAGGAAAATTTGACATAGTAAATGAACATGAACCAAATAAACTATTACCATAAAATAAATGGTCAGCTCCCCTATGCCATAACCCTTACTCCCCGAGATTTACCCCCAGTCTTCCTCCTATCGGAGACCGACGAACGCGGATAGCCGGGCACGGTTGCTCCCTTCCGGGCCTGGCCGGTTCCCCCGGTCAACGTGGAATTCCCTCTCCCTCCAGAAAGGGAACCCACGACTATCTCGCCCCGTCGGGCGATGATCATAGTTAGACTGGGATCTCGAAGAGCAGGTATTATAGCATAGGAGTTACTGGTGCCCACGTTGCGCCATGTGGGTATAAGGGCTGGCGAGACCCTCCACCCTACCTGACCATATAATAATCATTATATAAAATTAAGAGATTAACTCTAATAGTTCACATAAAGATGAGATAACAATCCCACCATACATTTTGACTACTTCTTCCCTAAAAGGAACACCAGATTTTACAAGATATATACCTCCTAGACCAGCTTTATAATATGCCTCTACGTCCACCTCTGTATCTCCAACACCTATCACGTCTCTTCCGTCCAAATAGAGTAAACTTAAGGCTTTATTTATCCCTTCTGGATTTGGCTTACTGTTAATTACATCATCGCCCGTAAGAACTACCTCACTGGTAATACCCAATTTCTTTAAAACACTACCTGAGGAAAGTTTATTTGAAGATGTAACTATGGCTGTCTTTATTTCTTTCTTTCTCAAGTAGGATAATAGATCCAAAGCACAGGGTGTTGGAGAAGCTTTCTCCTTAACTAGTTCTACATAAATTTGATTTTTTATGTTAATTAATTCGCTCCAATTATTAGGAGCCAATAGTTTAGCTATATCACTACTTTTCCTTCCAAGTAAGTTATCAATTTTCACGTCACTCTTTATACCAAGTCTATCAAGGGCTTTCTCCCAAGCCTCCTTGTGAATAAGTGCTGTATTTGCAAGGGTTCCATCTAGATCAAATATTACGCCCTTCACTTTAAACACGGGGAAATTGTATTTTATCACGAAAATAAAAATATTGTATATCATTAGATGGTTATCGTAACCGTTTGAAACACTACTGCTAAAATTGCAAACAGTATCTCTATTCCCCAAATTATGAGGACGATATGATATTCCTTAAATTTTCCAATCCTCATAACTATATGTGTTAATGAATTTGGCTTAGAGTCCCAATGGAGGTAACCTTGATCGTCAATTTTTCCGAACGAGACTCCCTTAAACCTAGTTTTAGCCTTTAAAACAAACTCAATTACATATGGTAGATACAAGAAGAATAGGGCAGTATACATGTATCCTGAAATTCCAATTGAACCGATAACAGATCCAATAAAATAAGTACCTATATTTCCTGGAAAAGTTTTAGCCGGATAGAAATTGAATATTAGAAAACCAAAGAGTACTGACGCTAGGATAATAGATACGATACCGGCGTAAAATGATGTACCTCCAGATTTTAACCCTATGTATGCTAAAGCTAGAGCCATAATTAGACCCATTCCTGCCCCTAAACCGTTAAGTCCTTCAAGCATGTTGAAGGCATTTGCAGTTATAGTTAATGTTGCAGGGAGTATTATAATATAAAATAATATTCCGAAGTTTACCTTACCCAGAAAAGGGATTGAAATTATCGTATGACCAACACTATATAATATCAGAGGAATTGAGGCAAATATTGGAAGAAATGCCCTAGTAGCCTGGCTTATGTTGAAAATGTCATCAAGTAGACCAAGAAAACCTATAATCAATGATGATAATAATATAGACACAACCACGTTTTCTATTCCAGGAGAAAGATTATAAGAGGTTAATAAAAAGGTAAAAGACCCAGCCACAAAGCCAGCCACAATTCCTATACCGCCAAGTACAGGAACATCATCCTTAGTCAATTTATTTATGTCCTTCCCTGTAAAACCCCTTTTCTTGCAGAGCCCAATTACCCATTTAGTTGATATTAATGTAACCACAAAACCTACAATTACCGAGAGAAGAATACCAAGCAGGGATACGAGCATTATTTTCTCCTTCTTATCGTAAATTCAGCTAGATATTTTAAAGCCTTTCCAGGTATATCACTCTTAGAGGAGACTTGATTTAAAGAGTCTATAGCATTTTTATAATATTTCTCTGCTAAATTGTATGCATAATCTAAAGAGTATTTCTTAATTATATCTGCTGAGCTCATTAATTCTTCTTTTGAGGCTGACTTATTACCTAACGCCTTTAGGACAATCTTCTTCTCGTCCTCTTTACAAAGCTCCAGTGTTTTTATTACAAGTATAGTCTTTTTACCCTCCCTAATATCACTAAAAACAGGCTTTCCAAGTTCCTTTTCGTCTGCTGTTAGACCTAAGATATCGTCAACAATCTGAAATGCAATACCTAGATTCGTACCGAAATCAGACATCAGTCTTACATCATTATCATTAGCACCAGCAATAAGTGCGCCTATACTTGAGGATGCCGAGAATAATGCAGCTGTCTTACGTGAGATCATGTCAAGGTATTCCTGCTCCTTTATATCAATTCTGTCCTCAAATTCCATATCTACTGCCTGTCCTTCGGATATAATTATTATTGAACGAGTGAAAATATCGAAAGCCTTAATTATGGTTTCACTTGGCAAACCTCTAAGAGCCTGGGTTAAGAGCTGAAAAGCCTTTGCATGTAGTAAATCCCCAGCTAATATTGCTAAGGGTAAGCCGTATTTCACGTGGACTGTGGGTAACCCTCTTCTGATATTATCTTGATCCATAATATCATCATGCACAAGCGTAAAAGTATGAAGAACTTCAATAGCTGCACCTGCATAATAAGCTCTTTCTCTCTGTCCTCCGAATAAATCTGATGATATAGTTAAGATTAATGGTCTTAACCTCTTACCTCCAGATGTAAACAAATGATATGAGGCTTCATATAGTTTAGGAACATCTCCAGATATATAGCTCTTAATAATGTCGTTTACAGAATTAACAATCTCATTAAAATAGTTGTCAAAGTAACTCATATTCTTCTCTTTCTAACACTCTCAAAAGTAGATAAGCTTATCTCTCTTGACTCCATCCAATCCCTCAGTGGTCCATGTATAACTAGGGGTGTTTTATACACATCTCTAACCGTCTTACTACCTATCAAAAACATAGCTGCCTTTATCTCAAAGATGACCTGCTGTAAAAATTGTTTCAGAGCCTCTTTACCCCTTATCGCAGCTTTCAGTGCAGGTAGAGCAAAACCACCTATGTTGGCACCTAGGGATATTGATTTTACCACCTCTAAGCCATTTCTAACCCCTCCACTTCCTATAACAAAAGCATCAGGAGCTGAAACTCTGGTTTCAATTATTGTTGCGGCAGTAGGAATTCCCCAATCAGAAAATAATTTAGCACTTTCAGCCTTCCAATTATTTCTTCTAAGACCTCTGAACATCTCCACGGCAACCCAACTTGTGCCTCCCTGTCCTGAAACATCAAAATATCTGAAGCCATTAGAGTAGAATAATGATACGAATTCTTTTGATAAACCACCACTACTTTCCTTTATAATTATAGGAACACTTAACGCTTTACTTACGTCCCGTATTTTATCGAGAATTTCCATGGGATAGTCGGGCTCTCCTTCCGGTTGAAATACCTCTTGTGAGGGATTAAAGTGAATTGCAATTGCGTCTGCCTCTAGCATTTGAACAGCTTCCTCTATCTGTTTCAATCCATAACCTCTAGTTAGTTGTGGTGCCCCTAAATTTGCTATTATGGGAGAGTTAGGAGCATTCCTTCTAGCTATCTTGAAAGTCTCTCTCACTTCAGGTTTTTCTATTGCTATCCTTTGACTTCCCACTCCCATTGCTATACCTATCTCCTCAATGACCTCAGCAATAATACCATTGATTCTCCCTAACTCATTTGTACCTCCAGTCATGCCCGTTATCATAATTGGAGCAGATATCTTCTTCTTTAAGAACTCAGTCGAAGTATCAATGTCAGAGAAAGAGAAACCAGGTAAAGATTGGTGAATTAATCTTACGTATTCCAGGTAATTAGATATATAGCCCTCAACGTTCTCGTAAAGGCAAATCTCTACATGTTCAACTTTTCTGTTGGTTATCGAAATAAAAACTCACCTCAATACCAGTCACATATTTTAAATCCCATATTAATTTCCATCTATCCTTGGAAGGTATTGAAATTTTATAAAGTGAATTCCATAAGCCGTTTTCCACATTAAATAACCCCAAGTCTTTTGTCTCAGCAAATTCTACAGGGAGTATACCCAAAAGGTGTATTAGTGAGTTATCTATGAACAGAGGCGAGTTTGGGATAGGGTACTTGAACAGCAAAGACGCACTCATCTCTGGCAATGAGACAGGTATAGGATCTTCTCCATCCCTATATAATATACCTGAGCCCATCCTCATAGAAGTACGTAGTGCTCTGATTAATGGCGAATTATATAATACATCATCAATCATCTTCAAAGTATCCCACATCTCCTCCTCAGTCAATGGTAGTTCACATTTTTCTATGGCTTTCCTGAAAAATAATTCTGAAAGATATATGTAGGTTGACGACAAAGGAGTTGGACTTCCTGTGATATCTAATAATACCTTACACTCAAATCCTGTAGCTTCCTTGAAGAGACTCTTAAAATCGGTAAGTAGAGGGGAATCTACCCCTTCTCTTACTTGAGCATCGAAGCCTATAAAAGCTGTCAAAATTGGATTATTTACACCCTTTATTGGAATCCCAAAGAGGGATAGAGGTAGATTAATCACCAAACCTCACTGAAAGATAACCTACAACAGAGGATTTATCTCCAGATGTGTCACCTGAAGTGGCATGCCTTAATACGTATGGTTTCTTTCCAAGTTTTTTAGCTAATATCAGGACAGTCATTATAGGACCATAACCACATGCAGTAACATCCTTCTCCTCTACCACCCTAAATAACCCCTTATAGTCTAGCTTTTGAATTTCATCTATTGCTAAGTTATCCTTTTCAATAGTTTTATCATGTGGCTCATAATGATTGAGGTCACTACTGGCTAAAACTACAATGTCCTTCTTACCTGATGATACCAGCTTATAAATGCCCTCAGCTAAACTTTCAGCAACATCTGGTGTTTGCATCATTATAACTATGGGAACAATCTTAAAGTTTTGACCAAATAAATATTGAAGAAATGGGATTTGAACCTCTATTGAATGCTCATATAGATGAGCCCTCTCGTCAATATCAATAATCTCAGTTAATTTCACTAATTCAAGTGATATTTCATCATCTACTGACACTTCTCCCAGCGGAGTTTTCCACTTACCCTTGTGCCATATTGAAACATATGAACCTAAACCAGTGTGATTAGGTCCCAAAATAATAACTGTATCTGGAGAACCTTCTAAAGAGAGATGGTAGTATGCATGAGCAGCTACAGGACCACTATACATATAACCTGCATGAGGAACTACGAAAAATCTATTACTTCTCTGTGGAGGCTTATTTTGAGGAACAGAGGGTAAACTTTTTGGACCCAGATCATGCAAAAAGGACCATTCTATTTGTTTTCTTAACCTAACAGGATCTGCCTCATAGAAAGAACCTGCAACTGCAGGGATTCTTATCATTCTGTTAGCCTCGTCTCAAAATCCTCAACCCTTAAAGGTATATCACCATCCAAAGGTATCTCTTTCCTTTCTCGCAGAATCTGCCTAGCGAGAACCCAATACAATAATGCTAAAGACTTTCTACCCTTGTTGTTGGCAGGAATTATTACGTCAATAAAATCTACTCTTGCATCAGTATCTGTGAATGCTACTATTGGTATACCAACTTTAGAAGCTTCCTTTATTGCTTGCAAATCTGTCCTAGGATCTGTTACTATCAATACTTCAGGTTCTATGTAATTATCTAGATAAGGATTTGTCAAAGTTCCAGGAGGGAATCTACCACTAATTTCCTTACCCCTTACGACTTCACTAAATTTTTGAACAGGGGTAAAGGCATATGGTCTGGAAGCAACCGTTAAAACAGCCTCAGGTCTGAACCTAGAAATAAACTTGGCTGCCACTCTTAGTCGCTCATCTATTTTTCTAACATCAAGTACATAAAGTCCCTCAGGTCTTACCCTATAGATAAACCTTTCCATATATCGAGTACATGTGTGAGTACCTATGTGAACTCCTGCAGATAAATAAGTGTCCAACGGAACTAATAATTCTATTACTGTCCCTTTCTCTGTCTTTTGAAGCTCAGCCTTCTCCTCCTCACTTAATTCTGTTCCTCTCTCCTTCTCCGACATTTAAATCACCTAAATTGGTCTAGTATAATGTATAATTTCCCTTATAATATTAACGTGGGATAAAAGCATCCTTCTACAACAATATCTATTTACACCAAGCTCAGTTAGCACTTTCTCAGGATCCTCTCCACCCATTACCCTATTACTAAATGGCTCCCACTTATCTGCCACGACTGCACCACATGTAAAACATCTAATCGGAATAATCAAGAAGTTTCACCTGTACGCTTTCTGTCTCCATCTTCTAGCACTATATCTCATCCACTTTTCAGACTCAGTCTGCCTTGGGTCTCCAGCTAGCATAGTTCTGTCATATGACTTATAGATCTCTACAAGTTCCTTACTATTCGTAAATTTGACCAATGCTCTAGCTAGTGCCATTCTAGCAGCATCAGCTTGACCCATTATACCTCCTCCTTGTGTGTATATTCTAGCTTCTATGGAAGAGGTTATCTTGTCTCCAGCCAAGACCAAAGGTTCCATTATTTTATATCTAACTACCTCAATTGGTATAATTTCAATTGGAATATCGTTCACGAAAACTTTCCCATTACCAGGTTTGATGTAACAACTTGCTCTAGCAGACTTCCTTCTCGCATAAGTAATCATAAAATTCTGTTCAGCCTGACTCATTGCTTTAACCCACCTAATAATCTTGATAACTCTGCAACAGTTATATATTTACCTTTTAACCTACTAACATCAGCATCGTCAAATCTAATCATAGATTTACCTTCCAGTTCTTTAGGAATTCCGATATATGCTTTGAGATTCCTGTAAATTTGCTTTCCTAATTTATTTTTAGGAAGCATCCCTCTCACTGTTCTCTTCACTATGTTTATTGGATTTCTGGGTCTTCTAATTCCTTGCCTGTAAGGATTTTGCATAGTCTTTACAGTAAATAGAAGGGAGTAGCCCTCTAGAACCCTAGATCTAGGACCACTTATTATCGCTTTTTCAGCATTCACCACATAGACCTTCTTACCTGACTTCAATAACTTAGCTATGTGGGTTGACATTCTTCCTAATATTTGGTTTGTTGCGTCTACAATAACTATCTCTTCCTGACTACTCATTGCTTCATCAACCTCACAGTTTTACCTTTAAAATCATTTAACTCCTGTATAGCCTTATACAAACTCATAACCTTACCTCCACTTCTTAATATCTTCTCCTTAGCCGGTTTGGAGAACGAGAGTGCCACTACTGTCACTGGATGATCAAGGTTTCCTACTCCTAATACCTTTCCGGGTACCACAATTATATCATTTGCCTTACTATACCTATTGATTTTATAAATGTTAATGTAAGCCCTCTTTCTTCTTGGAGCCTCTAGCTCCTCAGCCACTCTAACCCATATAGCCTTATCTTGTTTTTTCAATGAAGTAATCAACTTTCTTAACATTATGTTAGTACTACCACGAGACATTACTTTCCAGCCTCCAACTTACTCTTTAATTCACTCAACTTACGTAATAAGCTCTTACTTGCCTCTATTAAAATTCTCTCTGGCTTTAAACTACCTACCGATTCTATTTCTAAAATAAATTTATTCTCTACACTCTCTATAGAAACAGAACCCGCACAATACTTTAAGCATTCTTCACATAGAATACACGACAATTCATTCTTTACAACTAGTTTATTATTTTCCATAGCAAAGACGCCTTCTGGACAAACCTCCACTGCCTTCTCACAATTTCCTAATACGGTAACTTTAGGATAATACCTAACAATTGAGACAGAAACTGGACTATACTTAATGTGCTCTTTTCCATATCCCAATCTTAATCTAGCTTCTAAACTAATCTTCTGCTTAGAGCCCAACAATACTATTGGGATTGCCCCCGAAACAGGAGTTATCATTTGGTCTTCAGACTTCAAATCTCTGGAGTAAATCATAAGAGGCTGATCTTTAGCCTCCACGTCAAGATATACTCTATTATAACAACCATCACAATTTTCCTTACATTCCGCACACTCCTCTGGAGGTCTATAATGTTCTAAGGCTTCATCTGAAACAAAAGGCACGAGTGCAAGTCTATGAGCTAAAATCTCGTCATACAAAGGACTATTGTTTTCTATAAAATAGACTTCATCCACAGCCATAACGGGTACATATAAAATTGATGCTCTCCTTATAGAGTTTACGAACTCAAGGGGATAATTCTCTAGCACTAACCTAAGCCTTAATCCATTTCTTTCGATTAAAGAAATAGGCATAGCTTAACACGTTATACTCTTCTTCCTCTTCTTCCACCAGGTCTCCTTATGGTATCATGAGGTAATGGCGTAACGTCTTCAATTCTTCCAATTATAAATCCAGCTCTTGCTAATGCCCTTATAGCCGGTTGAGCTCCAGGTCCAGGAGTCTTGGAACCGTATCCACCCTGTGCTCTGACCTTTATATGTATAGCACTAATACCCTTATCAAAGGCATCATTTGCAGCCTTATTGGCAGCTAACATTGCAGCATATGGCGATGGTTTTTCTCTATCAGCCTTAACTACCATACCACCTGATGCCTTAGATATTATCTCTGCACCTGTAATATCAGTTATTGTTATTATTGTATTATTCTGCGAGGCATATATCCTCGCATTTCCCCATCTAATTTCACGCCTGCTCGACATTTACCTCACCTTGTGATGGTGGATTTTGCTTGAAAGGAGAAGTTGGATAATAATCTATTAAATCCTCCTCTCCCCTCAAAACTACATAACCTGGAGAAGTAACTTTCCTACCACTTATGGCTATATGACCATGGGTTATCAGTTGCCTAGCCTGATATATTGTCCTTGCAAGACCTTTCTTATATACAATAGTCTGTAGTCTTCTTTCAAGGTAATTCTCCTCAGTTAAGCTCAGAATGTCATCAAGTGTAGAGTTGTCCTTCTCTAGTATACCCATCCTATAGAGCTTCTGTATCAATTGCTTCTCTCTAATATTTCTCTCTGCTGGTGGTAATGCCAGTAAAGATCTTGCTTGATGCCTGAAGTTTCTAATCATGGTCTGTGCTATCCAGATTTCTTTCTTATTTCTAAGCCCGTATTTGCCTATTAGAATTTGCTCCTTACCTAGGTTTATTTTTATCCAAGGATGGCTAGGACCCATCCATTTTTTCTTACTCTTTCTGGGATCTCCCATCTAAATCACCTAAGAGTTTATTTCTTTGCTTCTCCACCCTCTGCGGGTCCAGCTGGCTTTGCCTGCTGTTGAGGCTGACCAGCTTTTGCTCTTCTTACACCTATGGTGGCACCAGTTCTTCCAGTAGTTCTAGTTCTCTGACCTCTGACCTTGAGACCTAAACTATGTCTCACACCTCTCCAGCTCCTACTTCTCCTCTCCCTCTCAATATCATTTCTAACGTAAAAGATCAAATCAGAGGTCACCAAATGCATATCGGCTCCTGACTCGTAATCCTTCTGTCTGTTATAGATCCAGTTAGGGCTTTCCGGAATAATTTTGTTGTTTAACAAATTCTCAATCTTCTTTATGTCCTCGTCTGATATTTCACCTAATCGTTTATCCTTATCAAGATTCAATTTACGAATAATTATCATAGCAGTATTATACCCTATACCCTTAATCATGGCTAAGGCATAAGGAAGCTTCATAGTTCCATCTACGTCTTGACCAAAGAGCCTTACTATGTACTTGAACTGCTGTTGAGACATAAATATCTACTTGTAAACCTAAACTATTAACTCGCTTTTAAAGTTTTCAATACTTTTTCCATCTTATCCTTCACCTGCTCAAAGGATGTTTCCAAAGCTTTCCTAATATCACCAATAGACAAAGGAGAATAATTACCTATAACTCTTTTAACTGGTGTATAAGCAGACTCTCTGAAATTCATGATTAGAGGTTTACCTTCACTAGTAATTAATGGCGAATCTTGTCTTTGAACTACTTTTCCAATTATCTCCGCATTAATACCTTTGCTTTTTAATTTACTTACAACTTCATTACCTATATCAGTGAAGATGAGTATAGAGTCTATAGATAGCCCGAAAACATCTATCTGCAGTTCATTAAGCATATTTAACACTTTTCTGTTTATCAGCCTCAGAAAAGATTCTGTGTTTATGGCTAATGATAAGTTTTCAGGCAACTCATTTGCAGTAGCCCTTATACCGCCATTTGTAACGTCAGTCATACTATCTACTAAATCATACATTTCCTCAGAAACTATTTTACAGGTAATCAGATCTTTAATAGAAATAGTCTCTCTTACCACGTCGTAATACCCATTATATATTGCAGTTGTAGCAATCGTTCCTCCTCCAGATCCCTCTGTCATTACAATATCCATATTCTGCTTAATCGAGTTCCTTCCAAAGTACTTTTTATGTATCACACCTATCGCACCAACTCCTCCACTAATTCTCTCACCTATTACAAGATCTCCCCCAATTCTTAGTGTACTACCCGAGAGAATAGGCACATTAAGCGACTCTGCAACTGATAATACACCGGCCTCAAAGTCCAATAACATCCCTACATCACTATCATCAGATAAATGTATGTCGATGAGTATCCCTATTGGTCTTCCACCTTTCACCATAACATCTCTTAACGATGCTCTCGTTGCATGAAAGCCAGCAAGAAAAGGGAAATACGAAAGCCTAGAATGGATACCGTCTATTGAGGCAAGTATCCCCTCTTCTGTGACTCTTGCGTCTTCATATACCCCTAGTTTACTAAGTTGAAGTATTTTTTCGTGAACTATATGATCACCTATACCCCTAGAACCAAGACCTGCTTCTCCTGCTCTGACTCCCGTAACGGGATACTTAAGTAATTTATCTTTATTTTCTGCCTCAAGGGATCTCCTTGCCTCTTCAACTACTGCGTCTACCAATTCCTTTATGAAAGGATACCTGTTATCCTTGTAGAACGAGATCTCCTCCTCTATTTTCCGTCTAGCGCTCTCTAGATCAGGAATTAATTTTCTAGCAATCCCTTCAAGATCCATGAAATATAATAATTTCCTTACATATTATAAGCTTATGAAGATAGTTACTCATGAGTTTAATGTTAGAACTAAATCTAGGTTTGAAAGTATAGACATAACAGAACACATAAGGGAAAACATTAAGGGAATCAAAGATGGGGTGGTATATGTTTTTGTGAAACATACTACATGTGCATTAATCGTTAATGAGGCTGAAAGTGGTTTAATGAAGGATTATCTTGAATGGGGTAAGAAACTTGTTCCACCTGATGGCACATTTGAACATAATAACATTGACAATAATGGACATGCACACATTATTTCCTCCATAATTGGGAACTCCAGGGTCTTGCCAATAACCAATGGAGAATTAGATTTAGGGACGTGGCAAAGGGTCATTCTTTTAGAATTTGATGGACCAAGAACTAGGAGTATATTAGTAAAGGGTATCGGAGAATAATAGCTTTTTTACTACTTAGTATGTAAATATTAGTGGGTTACCAGAATGCCACCCGCTTACTTCTCTATTTTCGAAAAGTTAGGATATTGCAATAACTCGTCATGTGTAGAAAAAATAGTTGATGAGTATCTAAAATCTATCATTAATACTAGCACTAGAATTGACGTTTCTGAATTGAGTAAAACTAATAATCAGGTGAAATTTGCGTTTACTGATGATGACGAAGAGGAGATGGATGAGAAGGAATTTTTTAATTTCTACAAGTTTACAGAGGCTTTAGTCGAGAAAATTATTCAGAACGAAATTGATGTAGATTTGATCGTATATGATCTAGAAGAAAAACTTGGTAAATCGCACCCGATTGTAATATTCTTGAAGCAAATAATCGATGAATAGGGTTTTTTATTTGTTATGCCTTCATTTTTTAAGGGGATGCTTATTTGAACATAGATGAAAAAATTAAATTAATTACTAGAAATACTGATGAAGTAATAACTATAGATGAACTGAAAAAAAAGTTAGAAGAGAACAGTAAATTAAAGGGTTATATAGGCTTTGAACCAAGTGGCTTATTTCACATCGGTTGGCTTATTTGGGCTCAGAAACTGAAAGACTTAATCAAAGCCGGAGTAGACATGTCAATTCTCGTGGCAACTTGGCATGCGATGATAAATGATAAGCTTGGAGGAGATCTAGAGAAAATAAAACTTGCGGGTAAATACGCATTAGAAGTACTTGAAGGATTTGGAGTTGACATGAGTAAATTGAAAGTTGTTTACGCAGAAGACTTAGTGGAGAATATTGATTATTGGAGCTTAGTGGTAAAAGTCGCAAAAAATACTAGTCTCGCAAGAATGAAAAGAGCGCTAACTATAATGGGGAGGAGATCAGAGGAAGCTGAGCTTGATACCTCAAAATTAATTTATCCTGCAATGCAAGTTTCTGACATATTCTTCCAGGATCTTGACATAGCTTTAGGTGGTACGGATCAGAGAAAAGCCCATATGCTAGCAAGAGACGTGGCAGAAAAATTACAAAGGAAAAAAGTGATTGCAATTCACACACCTCTTCTAGTCGGTCTCCAGGGAGGACAAAGAATGAATACAGAAGGACTAGAGGAAGACGACTACTTAGCCACTATAAAAATGAGTAAATCTAAACCTGAAACTGCAATATTTATTCATGACTCACCAGAACTAGTTGAGTCTAAACTAAAGAATTCATACTGTCCAAAGGGAGTAGTAAACGATAACCCTGTTCTTCAGATAAACAAATATATAATTTTTGGAGAACAAGGCGTAACGTTGAAAATAGAGAGAGACACCAAGTATGGTGGAGACATAGAGATAAAATCATACGAAGAACTAGAACGCATTTTCATTGAAGGTAAATTGCATCCGTTAGACTTAAAGCTAGCTACGGCAAGAAAATTAAATGATATACTAGACCCTATAAGGAAAAGAATAAGCTCCAAGTCACAATTCGTAGATCTGATATCAAGTATAGAAAAAAGTATAACTAGGTGAAAAAGACAAATGAAATACAACATAGTGTTTAAATTTAATGTTGAGGGGATAGTGGATAAACCCGATGTTATAGGTGCGATCTTCGGACAGACTGAAAATTTATTTGGCGATGATTTTGACCTCAGAGAACTTCAAGACAAAGGTAGATTAGGTAGAATATCTGTAGATTTATCAACCAGTAAGGGAAGATCTGAAGGAACAATAATTATTCCCTCAAATCTAGATAAAGTTGAAACCGCTTTAGTTGCTGCTATGATAGAGAACGTGGATAAAGTAGGTCCATACAATGCTGAATTCAAACTAATTGACATAGTTGACATTAGAGAGGAAAAGATAAAAAAGATAATTGGTAGAGCTAAAGAAATTTTAGGAAGTTGGAGTAGAGAAAAAACCTTAGATATAAGAGAAGTCATTAATGAAATAACGTCCTCTGTAAAGACGGGAGAGTTGACAGAATACGGACCAGAAAGACTACCTGCAGGACCAGATGTAGACAAGGATCCTGAACTGATAATAGTTGAAGGAAGAGCAGACGTAATAAATCTATTAAGATATGGATATAAGAACGTTATTGCAGTTGAAGGTGCCACAGGGAAAATACCTCAAACTCTTGTTGACCTTACAAAACAGAAAAAGGCAGTAATAGCATTCTTAGATGGAGATCATGGTGGAGATTTGATACTAAAAGAACTGCTATCTAGCAACATAAAATTGGATTATGTAGCTAGAGCACCTACAGGAAAAGAAGTAGAGGAGCTAACAGGAAAAGAAATAGCCAAATCACTTTCAAATATGGTTACAATAGCGCAATACATAAAGAAACAACAAGAGGCTCAACAGGCGATAAAACAAGCACTTGCTACTGAGACTACAACTACTGCAGTTACAACTACATCTACACAAATACAAGTTGAAGTTAAGCCTGAAGAGAAGAAAGAAATACAGATAACGGTACCTGCGCAAATAATAGAAGAGATAAAGAAACTACCAGGAACTTTAGAGGGAATTTTACTAGATGAAAATTGGAATATAATTGAAAAAATACAGGTGAGAGACATAGTACAAAAACTAGAAAATATTAGCGCAGATAGTATTAGGTACATCGTATTTGATGGTGTTATAACACAGAGATTAGTGGACCTAGCTTCAGCCAAAAACATAAAAATGCTAATAGGCGCACGAATAGGAGGAATAAATAGAAGACCAAAAGAACTTGAGTTATTAAGTTTCAACGACATTATTTCTTAAAAAAATTCAAAACGTCAGTTCCCCCAAATTTAAAGGTATTTTCTTTTACCCCAAATAACCCCAGAACTTTTAATGCACTGGGTATTATCTGCTTATCAATATAATATTCAATATCAACTTTTGATTTTTCCTTAACCATAAAATATGGCTCAGCTCTGTTACTAAGCTTACCTGAACCCTTAACTATCACATAACCTATCTTAGATCCTCTAGTTACTAAATGTCCTGATTTCATAGCTTTTCTAGCGGCAACAATATGAGGCAAGTCAAACTTGTACTCTTCTATGTCCTTATCTATAATATTCCATGTAACAAGATCTTCTATCTTAAACTCTCCCCTTCTCAACGAGTATATGACACTCTTGACATATCTTACAGCTTCGTTGATCTTGTCGCTTCTCAGCACCTGGTCTACCACGTTTTGTAGAACTTCTTTAGCGAGATCACACCAATTATTCCTATAATCCTCGATACCGACCATATCTACCTTGTTATCTTTGGTGAGAGCTGCGTACTGTTTCTTGCCCTCTAATAGAATAAGTTTAGTATAGAATTTGTTAAATTTGAGATTAAGGCTTAACCTATTGGCTATGTCTTCTTCCAACTTCTTAGGATCATTTTCGCCTTTAAAAAACATTAAGTCAGTGTCTGCATAAATTACCTGAAAACCGCTCTCCTTAACGATTTTTAGAATTTGTAGGATAAGTTCCCTTCCCCATTCAAATAATCCTTCGGCACATTCTTTAACATACCATCTAGCATTAGTCCACCTTATATAGTCGTAAAATGAGTTTAATATAGACCTTAAGGCTCTTAATTCTTCTTCGAGCCTCCTCCTCTTCTCAGGGTCTAAAGTCTTTATGATTTCTTCTCTTCTTTCAATCTCTGCTGAAAGATTTAAGAGAACATTTTGATAAAGACCTTTAATATCCTTTCTGAACTTATAATTACCATTCAAAGAGGTCCAGCAATCACTACAATCTCCTCTCACTAGGGTGTCGGGGCTTATATTATATTTTAAAATGATGGAAGGGTATATGGTCGAGAAATCTAGCATGTAGACGTTATTATGTAGACCAGATACTGGAGGGACTATAATACCTTCATCAGAGGCTTCAGTTCTCCTCTCTTCTCTATTTGGTATAAATTCATTATATTTCTTGGACTCCCTAACCAGAAGCCATTCAATTCTGTGTCCTGAACTAGCCATGGAAAGTTGATCTAGAGGTAAGCCAGTGACTTTAACAAGTTGGATGAGGTAGTGGAGATTAGACTGACCTATATCATAAATTGATTTTATATTAGATAAGTTATGCTTCAGGAGAATTTCCCTCTTACTTTTATCATCCCAGTACCTAGGTACTTCATACCATTCTAATATTTCTCTCTTATTCTTTGGCATAACACCCAGATTATCCGCGAGATCTATTAGACTCTTACTTCTAGATGAGCAAAAAACACCTGCTAGATCTACGTTTAGTCTACCTGTTACCGAGTAATGACCATAGACCCCTTGTGAAGGCTCACTATTAACTTTCCTACCTATTGCAACTTTAATCCCTCTTAATTCTGCTCTTTCTACAAGATATCTCCAGTCAAACGAATTAGAATTATAACCAAAAATTATATCCGGCTCAAAATCATTTACAAACTTTATGAATTCTCTTATTACATTTATATCGTCATAATCCGAGGATATGAATTGTTTATACCCATTTTCAGTATATACACCTATTACTATAATAGGATCTCTTCTTGTGTTAGGAAAACCATACTTATTATAAACCTCTATGCTGAACGCCATGGTTTTAAGCCTAGGTTCCTCTGCCTCATATATTTCTAATATGTCTTTAATCAAATACAGTTTCTCAGATTTTACCTTGAAAATCTCCTTCGGTTGAATTTCCTCCACGTCAGCCTTAATCCAGTAAAACGGTTTTATTCCCTTGTCTATTGAATATCTCATGTAAAATCTTATGTCAGCCTCTAGTACATTCTTTACACCTTTAATTTTAGATACCTCATCTCTATATATCCTCACATATGCAGGAACTACAGTCTCTATCTTTAATGATTTTAAAGGATTACCAAAGTACCTTCGATCAGTCTCAATTTCTATATTGGTTATAGGAGAGGAGGGCTTACTTAGTTTCTTTATCTCAGAGATCACCCTAGATACATCTTCTCTATCATCTACCACAGCGTAGAAATATGGTCTAAAGTTCTTCTCTACTAGTGTAACTCTGTTACCTCGTCTATCTATAGACCAAATAAATATAACGGGGATGTTGTCAACAACATCATATGAAAAGTCTAATACAAAGAAATCCTCTAACACACTGATTATCTACTAGAAACTAAATAAAATATTTACTCAAAGCCATTTTGATGATCGTATAGGCTCTTAATCATAATTATGGCATGCTTTTCTCTTCCATAATAGTCCTTCTGAATCCTTACTGCTTTATAACCGTTCTTTATATAGAAATTGATAGCAGATATATTTTTATAATAAACTTCTAGGTACGAATGGATACAATGATAAGCTAATTTAAACCTATTTTCTAGTTCAGAGATAAGTTTAGTGCCAATACCACTTCCTCTCTTATCTTTTTTTACCGCTATAGATACTATATGTCCCCTATAACCAAATTGTATTATGCCTAGAATATACCCAATAACCTTATCACCGCTTTTAGCAACGATAAAGAGATCACCAGATATATAATAATACGCTCTAAGTAAAGAAAACGGATAAGGATTATCAAAACTCTCTAATTCTACATCATAAATTTCAGGTAAATCCTCCTCCCTAGCGTCAGATATAATTATCAAAGTTACTCACTAGATATAAGAAATGAAGATTTTAGAATTTAATGACAAAAGAGGATCGCTCAAACTTCACGTAGAAAATGAAGACGATTTATGGCTATTACACATTATAATAAAAAAGGGAGATAGAATAGTCGCCAAGACCACCAGAGATATCAGTATGGGAAAAGACAGTAGGAGAATTCCAATGACTATAGAACTACAGGTGGAATATACGGAATTTCAAAATTTTACCACTAGGCTTAGAATACACGGACTAATACTTGACGCACCAGAAAGGTTCGGAATAAAAGGAGCTCATCATACTGTAAATTTAGATATTGGTGATGAAGTGATCATAATAAAAGAACAATGGAGTAATTATGAATTAGAGAAAATAAGAGAACAAGAGGAGAAAAAAGGTAAACTACTAATTGCATTAGTGGACGTAGATGAATATATCATAGCATTATTGATGAAGCAAGGTGTGAAAATCCTAGCAGAGAAAAGTCTCCAGACTCCAGGGAAGGATAACGATGTAGTAAATGAAAATATTGAGGAAATGGCAAATGAAATAATCTCGTTCGTAAAACTCACAGGCGTAAACGTGATTATAATTGCAGGACCAGGTCCTTTTAAAGATATGGTAAACCAGAAAATAAAACAGATTGATAATAAGTTGATCGTATATGTAGATAGCGTATCGTCAGCTAGTAGAGCGGGGTTAAATGAATTACTCAGAAGGGATATTATAGATCAGGTATACAGGGAATTTGAAATAGCACAACAATTAAAAATACTTGAAAGTATAATGGAAAATCTAGCTAAAAATACCGGATTAGTCGTATATGGCATAGAAGATATAAAGAAGGCTAATGAACTAGGTGCGGTGGATAAATTACTAATTACTGAAGACTATCTAACTGATACTGGTAGGGAAATTATTGATGAGCTCTTGAGGGATATTGAGAAAAAGAAGGGAAAGATCATGATAGTACCAAAGGATTCTCCAATCTACTATCAAGTTAAAAATTTGACAGGAATAGTCTCTCTACTGAGGTTTAGAATAAACTAACTTCTCTCCTATCTTAAGTTTCCTCCAATCAGGATACTCCTCCACTAATACGTACTCATTTACTCCTAAGTGAGTAATCAGAGATGGTGAAATACTCCAGACTCCCTTTTCTATCTCTTCACCGTAATCACTTAGATCTTGAGAAGACTTCACTACGGCTCTTAGAACTGTTCCCTCTCCCGTTCCTTCCTCATAGGCTTTAGATGAGTACTTTATAATTCTCAGGAACCTAGTTCTGGTCTCCACTAAATCTTTGTAAACTGAGCTACAGTAGTGGAGTGCAATTTTCTCTTCATGTAATTTTCTCAAAGTAGCATAAGCCGTTTCAAAACTTCCATTTACTCCTGCAAGTCCATGGGCACTTTTAAAACCTCTAGCATTTAAAGGTGCATAATTCCTTTCCGTTAGTTCTAGCTCATTCATGTTAACGAACTTAACTCCTATCGCTTTTGACCATAATATCAACTTTTCCAACTCTTGTTCTTGTCCTGGTATTGCAGGAACCTCTATTCCCACATCGAAATTAAACTGCACTGCTTTCTCTATTGCTCTAAGGTATTCTCTTTTTAGAGGGTGAAATCTAATTTCGTCCAAGCCGGCTCTTTCTAGTTCACTTAGAACATCCTTAGTTACATATCTACCACTAGTATACAGGTGAATGTGGAATTCCTGACCAAATTCGTCCTTAAATTTCTTAATCAAACTTACTACTTTGTCAATTCTTATCAAGGGATCTCCGCCTGTAATTCCTGCACCTAACGCCCTCATTCTGTAGGCTTCATAAATAAAATCTACCAGGTTTTCAGCAGGCGCTTCATTAGCAAACGCCTTATCCTTCCCAAATCTCTGTTCACTTACCGGACAATAGTAGCAATTATCCCCACATTCACCTGTGATAAAAACTACAAGCTTACCCCCCATCCTACATAGCTCGCAACCTTTAGGCAGATCAAGATTATATAATCCAATCTCAGGATTTCCTTTTAGCAATCTTACTCTCTATGAAAGCTTTTACTTCATTCCTTTTAACTTCATCTAATAGTTCTCTGAGCTGTCTAATCATATCTGTATCGTTTAACGGCTTATTGGCTTGAATCTTAGGAGCACCTTCATTACCTCCTTCAGGGAAATACCAGTTTTTAAACCACGTGAAGCCTGCTTTTAGCAGAGAGAAACCTAACGGTGTATCGGCAGGCGAAAAACCTTGATATAACATGTCAGCAGTTTCCTTGTCCCTTATGTAAGTTACAAATAGTTTACCACCAGGAGGAAGTACATTGTAGATAAAATTGAATAAATCAACTTCCCCATCAATTTCCCTAAGCCATGGGTCATAATCTATTTCTATCCAAGGCAAATAATACTCCCTTCCAGTAAAATAAAACGTCCTACCAACTTTCCTTCCATTTACATAAAGAATGAATGTCTTCAGTTCTTTTATTTGAGTGTCTTTTACGTCTATGCTCTCTATAACTAATTTATTCCCTACCTTACCGCTTAGCATCTATCACTCTTCTAAAATACTTATTTGACTTATATAAATCTCTAAAAGCCTCTTGTAAACTTTCCTCCCTGGTAAGTTCATATTTAATAAAGATTCCAGTATGACCCTTCTCCTCTCTTTTAGTCAATAATCTTTCCCTTTCCATTATTGTATCCTTTGAAACATTCTTAATCACTTTTACAGCATAATCTTCATTACCTTTCAATGGAAGTTCAATGTGTCCCTCCTTGGTGGGAATTATAATTGATAGCTTTTTATTAACACCAGGAGCTCGAATGTCCTTTATTATCTCATCTCTGCTCAATAATCCACCAAAGTAGTAGAATTCAGTCTCTTTCTTTGTCAATTTGGATAATGGAAATGAAATGACTTTCTTCTCCTCATGATCCAATGAAATATATGCCTTAGGAGTGGAAAAAGGTGTTGCTTGCACTATAAATTTATGATCACAAGATATTAAATCCAGACCCAGAATATTAGGATTAAATATCACAATATCTATATCACTTTCCTTATTTACGTCGCCTCTGGCAACAGAACCGTAAACAAAACCCTCCATTCCAAGTTTGGTTAAATAATTCAAAATCTCCATAGCAATTTTTCTCTTCTCTATAAGTACTTTCCAGTGCTCATTAGTATAAGCTACCTCCATTTAGTTTTTATTATCCAAATAAGGATATAAATTCATGAATAACATAGTATACTTTGCCTTAGGTATATTACTTTTCTGGCTAGTAATGTACACGTTTAGAAGACGACTGGAAAAAAGGGGATTCGTGGTTTACCCTTTCATGTTACTGTGGAAAAAACAGACAAGAAGTGAATGGTTTCCAAATTTTGCTAGGAAACGGGCGTACAAGATATTTGATAAAATTGCAGTTGTGCTTGGAGTAATTTCATTAGTGTTAGGCTTAGCTCTAATATTATATGTTTTCCTGAACTCTGTATTCCCGTCTAGTTCAGGGTCTACAGTTTCGTTACAGCCCATAATCCCGGGTATAACAGTTGGTTTAGACCAATTACCCTATATCCTCCTTGCAATTGGAATCTCTGTCACACTACACGAATTAGCTCATGCAATATCAGCTACCTCTAACGGCATTAAGGTAAGGAGTGGCGGTCTTTTACTTCTCATTTTCTTTCCGGGAGCATTTGTGGAGCCTGATGAAGAGGAGTTCAAATCTGCCAGCTCCATATCTAGACTTAAAATAATATCCGCTGGAATAGCTGTAAATCTGATCTTAGCAGCCATATTCTTTCCCTTAGCCAACTTTCTACCTGCAAACCTTTCGCAAGGTTTACTTATAGTAGGTGAAAAACAATATTTTCCAGCTTATAATGCTTCAATACCCGTTAACAGTATAATATTGAAAGTAGATGGAAATGCGGTAAAAGTACCTCAACAATTATCTTATTATCTAGATCAAGGAAGAACTCATATACTTACCTTATTATATCCCAATGGTTCAATAAACTCAATTACGATTAATACAACACAAACACATCAGATAGGTGTATACATTACTTATTATTTTCCTCAGGGACTACTTGGATTGCTTCAATTCATAACATGGATGTTCACTGTTAACTTCAGCCTTGCACTGCTAAACGGCGCCCCATTAATTATCACAGATGGAGGAAAAGTTTTCACAGAAATAACAAGAAAATTAGGATTGGGAGATAGGGAATCTTATCTTATACAATCAGTATTTACTGTAATCCTCATAGGAGCAATATTGTTCTCTTTTAATCCTCTTGGATGACCTTAGCACTAAGCATAGGATATGGTATTATTTCTTTTATACTCATGTTATTTGTCAACAACATTATCAACCTGTCTATACCTATTCCTAATCCTCCTGTAGGAGGCATACCGTAGCTAAGGGCTCTAACGAAGTCGACATCGTATGGGTGAGCCTCTTCGTCTCCCCTCTTAAACATTTCTTGCTCTTGTTTGAATAGCATGTCTTGTATTATAGGATCGTTCAGTTCAGTATAAGCATTTGCAAGTTCCATTCCAGCTACGTATAGTTCAAACCTTTCCACCAATCCTTGCTTGCTTCTATGAGGCTTGCAGAGGGGAGTTGTTTCTACAGGATAATCCAAAACGAAGGTCGGTTGTATCAGTGTTGGAGTGACTAATTTATCAAATAATTTCTCTATCATTAAACCTCTAATATACATATTTCCTCTTGGCTTAAGCCCATTCTTGTCCATAAGAGACTTCAGCTCTTCATCACTCATTTTATCAACATCTTTGCCTAAAACTTCAGTCAAAGAATCAATCATGGTAATTTTTCTAAATTGTGAAAACTCTATCGTATACTCTTTTCCTCCAATACTGTATTTTATTTTGGAGTCATTATTGATATTTTTAACTACGTCTTGAAGCATTTCTTCAGTGAGTCTCATAATATCATTATAATCTGCGTAAGCCCAATATAACTCCAATAGAGTAAATTCTGGATTATGTGTAACATCTATGTCTTCGTTTCGAAACACTTTACCTATTTCAAATACTTTATTGAATCCACCAACAATGTATCTTTTGAGATATAATTCTAAAGATATTCTCAGATACCAGTTTTCATTCAGGTAGTTTACATGGCTCATAAACGGTTTAGCCAGTGCCCCTCCGTAAACAGGTTGTAATATGGGTGTTTCCACTTCCATAAATCCTTTTGAATAAAGGAATTCTCTTATCCTCCTTATTGTAGAATATCTAATTTCCATATTTCTCCTAGCCAAATCATTATACAGAAAATCTACGTACCTATGAGCATATCTAAATTCAGGTGAAAGCTTAGACCAATCAGGAGGTTCTATTAGGGACTTTGACAAGAGCACATAGTCCTTGATTCTAAGTGTTAATTCGCCTTTTATAGTATAGAGCAAGTCACCTTTAACACCTAATATGTCTCCTCTGTCTACTATCTCGAAGAATTTATCATACCTATCGCCTAATTCATTAACTCTCAATTGTAATTGAAGTCTTTCACCCTCATCAAATATATCTACGAACGAGATTTTGCCATGTCTCCTAATATTAGCAACCCTACCAGCAGTTGATATATCAAAAGCAAACGCATCTGTTGGTTTGTCGCTCCTCTCCATCTTCTTTATGTCTATGATGGTGTGAGTTATATCGTATTTATGAGGATATGGATTGATTCCCTTTGACTTTAACTCATCAACTATTTTTACTCGTCGTTCATCCCATTTCAACGCTAAATCAATAATATGAAACATAGAGTTAAGTTTTAAACTTTGCACAAAGCCGGTGAGTTAAGTTTATTTCTATCTAACACTTAAACTATAATCAACAGATGATCGATAATGGGCCCATAGCTCAGCCAGGTAGAGTGCCGGGCTCCAGATGAGCTGCATTGGGTCTTAAGACCCCCTTGTTGGGGGATGATATAGATCTGGAGGAGAGACCCGGTGGTCCGGGGTTCAAGTCCCCGTGGGCCCATTATTTTTAGTTTAGTTTCTAACCGAAACATTGTAGCATGAAAACAATTACATAAATCAGATCTTGCTAACCCTCTTCATCAATCCAGAGCCTGGAAGCTCATCATTATATATCGTATGGACAAATAATAGACCAGTTTAATACTTTTCGCCTAACATAACTACATAATGGACACAATGATAAAAATTCTTCACCACTAGTCACATACGATTCTACCAACTCCGTAAACTCCTTATCCTTTTTAAGTATGTCTCTAAGTTCATTAGTACCCCTTAACCCTCTGATCAAGTAATTTATTTCTGTAGCTGAAACTCCTAGAATCTCCCCTATTTGCTTGTACGTATATCCTTTTGCGTACAAGTTATTGGCTATTAAATTTTTTACAACTGGGATAATTTCACGGGATGCTCTCTCACAAGGCGCATTAATTCTCTTTGTCATAACATAAAATATATGTAGTAAGTATAAATTATGTTAACCTTAAAGTTAAGCCGAATTCTAATAAATTAAAACAAGAAAATAAAAAGAATTTATATGAAGATTTTCTTAACAAATTATTTTATTTCTTCTCTCTTTCTGCTCTTGCTAACATGTCTAATAATTCTTTTGGAGCATCTTTCTCGCTTACAGCTCCTCTACCTGTCTTACCATTGTCGTCATAGGTAAAGGACACCATTTTGCCTACTCTCCAAACCTTCTTTATCTTTGAAGTGTCTACTTCTTTCTCTTCACCCTTATACTTGAACTTTACCTTCACCATATTAGGTCAAGTTATCTTACGATATTGTCATAAATAAACCTTACGGTATTAAGTTAAGTCATACTTATGAGACTACCTCAAATTATTTTTCCTATATAATGTATACAATTTTATGGGGAATCCAGTACAATAATTAGTAATATTGAAATATAATTTATTCTCTAAAGGAGTTATACAAACTGTTCATAATTACGCTATAGAACATAAGAATTCAACATAATATCTAGATCAACGTATGTTGGTAAGATCAAGCAACAAATTAATAAACCTTAAACTAGCTAGTTATAGTGAGGGGCCGTAGTCTAGCTTGGACTAGGATGCCAGGCTTGGGCCCTGGTGGTCCCGGGTTCAAATCCCGGCGGCCCCAGACTAAAAAATTTAAACAGTTTAAACTTAATATTAAGTATGAAGCGTATCAAAGTTCTAGTAGCTAAATTAGGATTAGACGGCCATGATAGGGGTGCTAAAGTAGTAGCCAGAGCATTGAAAGATGCTGGCATGGAAGTTGTTTATACTGGTTTAAGACAAACACCTGAGCAAATAGTAAAAGCTGCAATACAGGAAGACGTAGATGTTATAGGAGTAAGTATACTGAGTGGAGCTCACATTGAGTTAATATCAATGTTAGTAAAAGAAATGAAAGACAAGAAACTAAATGACGTAGGCCTTGTAGTTGGAGGAGTTATTCCACCTCAAGATATTCCTGCCCTAAAACAATTGGGTGTAGATGAAGTATTTTTGCCTGGTTCAAGTCTTAAAGAAATAACTGAAAAAATAATAAAAGTAGCCTCAGATAAGAGAGGTCTAAGTTTTGAGCCTGTTAGATGAGGCACTTAAGGGGAACCAGTTAGCAATCGGAAGACTGTTAACTAAGATAGAATACCTGACCCCAGAGGGTCTCGATGCCTTAGAGCAATTAATGAAAAATTCCGGAAAAGCCCATGTGATAGGAATCACTGGTTCTCCTGGCTCAGGGAAAAGTACACTAATTTCCAAGCTGGTTAGTGAATATTTAAATAGAGGACATAGGGTAGGTGTGATACTAATAGATCCGTCAAGTCCATTTAGTTTAGGCTCCTTTATGGGTAATAGAATAAGGCTATCAGAAGATGAGTTTGGAGAAAAAGTTTTCATTAGAAGTATAGGATCCAGAGGATATTTAGGTGGTATATCTTCAGAAGCATTAATGTTAGTGGAAGCTTTGGATGGATTAGGATTTGATAGAATATTGGTTGAAACAGTCGGTGCAGGACAAACGGATACAGAAGTCATAGATACCGTTCATACCATAAGTGTATTAACGACTCCTGGAACTGGAGATGACATACAAGCCCTAAAAGCAGGAATAATGGAAATTGGAGATATCTATGTTATAAACAAATCTGATAAGCCTGAAACTGAATTAGCTTATAACACTATAAGGTTTGCAATTGAAACCGCTGAAGGTGAGTATAAGGATGGATGGAAACCAAGGATAGTGAAAACAATAGCAATTAAGGGAGTTGGTATAAGTGAACTCATTGACGCCTTTGATGAACATCTGAGGTTCTTGATAGGTAATAGAAAGTTTGAATTTAAAGTTGAAAATAGAAGGGTTAAGATACTAGAATTACTACTAAAAAGATCTATAAACACTATAATAGAAAGGTTCATTATACAGAATAAAAATGAGATAGACGTAGAGTTAAATAAAAATCACAGAATTAAGCTTCTTATTGAGAAATATACAAAAATCATAGGCAGTATATTAGAAAATCAACAGAAGGCTTAATTTTACTGAGAATAAGTCCACTTCTTACTCTTTTTCAGCTAAGCCTAACAAAAAATCCTCTAAACCGTTTTCCAGTTTATATGTACCCAACTCTGTTTTCCACACTTTGCTCACTTTTGCATACCTAATAAATGAGGATCCCTGAATTAGCCAAGGCTGAGTAGCAAAGAGAGTAATGAACTTCTTAAACTCGTCTATTAAAAACACTTTACCAGGAGATACGATAAAGAGACAATCTACGTTTAAAGAACTATAGTTAGGAGCTAAGGCGTCATTATAAGACTCAATTAAAACATTAGACTCCCGAGACAATATTTTCTGAGTAGATATATCAGAGATGTCTGGTGAGTAATTTATAATCTCATTTAACTTTTCCTTAGGAACTCGGATGGCTTTTAGAACCTTTGATAATGACTCTATCTTTTCTACGAGAGAATCGGTTACCAATTCACTAAACTTTTCTAAAACAAGGTGTGATACGGCATTGCCGTCATATAATCTTATCATTACGGGAAGACCATTCGTAATAATCTCTTTATAGAGTCTTACATTATACCCTAATTTTTCAAGATCTGGAGGAGCAAGAAGAACCGCAAAAGGATTTATCATATTTATATCTAGTCTGGTTTCATCATAGTATTTTAGAGCATCGTTGCCTACAAGTGCTTTAAGTTCTTCGCTTCTTAATAGTGTAGAATAACTATACCACGCATTATGACCTGCAACTGGCTTATGCGGAAACACATCTATTCCAACACTCTTAAAAAAGCTTAGAATAGAAAGCGAAAAAGTGGTCTTACCCGAATCTACGGGAATTAAACCACTTACTAGTATTTTCATCCTATTGCTCTTCTTACTATAGCCATTTCTTTTATATACGTTTTAGCCTCGTCCAATTTACCCTCTTTTATGGACAATAGTGCCAGGGTAGAGAGTAGAACGTGTTTTTTGCTCATATAATCACTTTCGCCTATTCTAATTCCCAAACTATTTTCTGCGTAGTCTATATCTTCCTTTATAGCTTTGACAACCTCTGCATCAATATTCCATATATCTTTAAGTAATTGAAGAGCTTCAAAGTTAACGAAACGAGCTGCGAATTGCAGATCGTTCTTCAAATACTTGTAATTATTGAATATGGCATTAAGTTCTTGATCAGTCATTTTTGATAGAGAGGAAAGTCCTATAATCTCAGGTGGAATACCTATAGTATAAAGAGAGCCAACAAAGGAAATAGCTCTAGGTAGTGTTACCTTACCTGTGCTTCTAGAATATCCAAACAAACCTATGTGTAATTTCCTTGCTCTTCTTCTAGGAAGCAGTAATGCCACTTTGTTTATAACATCGGCTAATGCCTCTATCTTATTCTGATAACCTTGCGTGTATTTTCTCGTTACGTTGGAAATGATCTCCTCATCTTCCTCACTTAATTCAATTTTTTCGGTTACGTTAGTCCCATTTACTTTCTTTATTGCACTGATCACAAGGTCATCTTCATAGTCATATTTGAACGCTGATTGAACAGTAAAGGTATATATGCCTCTATATTCATTCAAGGTATTTTCAACATTATATGGACTAAAATGACCCCTGAAGGGTAAAGAACCGACTCCAAGTAAAGGAAATATTTTCACTCCATAAATCTTTTCCATTTTCGAAAGTCTACTTAATGCATATTTGACTGACAGAACAGCTGACAATAAACCGTAATTCATAGCTGGATCTGATCTTGCTAAGAATACTCTCAGATATGGAGGTCTCTCTATTTCTATGTATTTCCCAACTATTGTATCTATTCTTAACATTGAATCTCTATCTTCTATTAGAGGAATTACTTCGATCTTCTTAGGATTTGTCTCACCTATAATATCCTTTACATAAGTATCATCAACTAGCTTCGTATTGTCACTGTTAACTATTACTTTCTCATAAAACTTGATGACTGCAATTAACTCTTCATAACTAGTTGTAAAAGGTAAAATAACTTCAAAGACTGGTGGATTAGGATTTTCGCCGTAAAACTTCTCAGCTAAGTCATATGTTATTGGTATAGTATTTAGCGTTTCAGCAAAGACTTTTCTCTCAGCACCCTCTATTTTTGGATTTGGAACCCTATACGTCAGGAAAATATCCTTGCCTAATATCCTATGTCTGAAAAATTCTGGGTATTGACTTAGTAATTTTCTCACTACATGAGTGTCCACGTCCTTACCTTCAGCATCCCACATTACCTCCTCCACACCATACCTGGAGAAAGCCAAATATGCCTCGATGATCTCGTTTTCACCGCTTATTGCTTCTCCTTGGTTCCACTCAGGAACTTTTGCGTTATCAGGATGCTGTGTTGACATAGTCCTAGGTATTTTTCTCATTTGTAAGGCATAAGCGAAAAAGAGGTTAAAAACCATAACTGAATATATTTATATCAGATAATCTATGGCTTTAGAAAAAGGAAATGAAGCTCCTGATTTTGAAGGAGATTCAACTATAGGAAAATTGAAACTATCTTCATATAGAGGCAAATCTGTAGTTGTACTATATTTCTATCCTAAGGCGTTTACACCTGGTTGTACTAGAGAGACCATAAAATTTGGACAACTTTATGACCAATTTAAACAGTTAAATGCTGAAGTTATAGGTGTTAGTGTTGATACAGTTTCAACTCAAAAGAGTTTTGCAGACAAATGCGGTGCCAGATTTCCTATAGTTTCTGACTCAAATAAACAAATAGCTAAATTATACGGTGTTCTAAACGAGAAAGGCTCAAGTGCTCAGAGAGTAACCTTTATCATAGACGAAAACGGAAAAATTATAGAGGTATTGAGCGGTCTAGGAAATGCAGAAGAACATGCAAACAAATCACTTGAGATTATTAAAAGAATTAGGGGTAAAACCTAAGTATCTAAAATCCTTTTGTACACTTTTTTCTTGAACACTTCTAAAGGTTCATTAATTACCTTAGGAATGTTTTCTATTATATCTGTTGCAACTAGATGTGCGCCAAGTTTTTCATATGCTATAGACCCTGCTAAACCATTAACGAATGCTCCCAAGTAAGCAGAAGTGAATGGAGATAGTTTTTGAGCCATAAATGAGGCAATTATTCCTGTCAATGTATCCCCAGTACCGCCAACTGCCATTCCAGGATTTCCTGTCTTATTAAGTTTAAATTCTTCCTTTTCTGCTATGATATCAACATAACCCTTAAGGAGTACTACACAATTACATTTCAGTGAGCACTCCTTCACTTGCTCAATTCTTTTTCTCATGTTCGAATCAGGCTGAACCCCTGAATATATCTTAAATTCTCCTGCATGAGGAGTTATTACTGCATTCGGGAATAATTCCATACCTGCCACTGATTTTAACGCATCAGCATCTATGACTGAAGGTTTATTCTTTGCTTTCAGATATCTAACTATCTCTATGGAAGCATCTACAGTTTCCCTTTCTTGTCCCATACCAGGTCCTACAACTACGACGTCAGCTTTATCAATCCATGGTTTTAGCTCATCCAAATTGTCTGTAGATATATTCTTTCCCTTAAGCTTAATAGATATAAGGTCAGGGGAAAAGCTAGAGATGACCTTAGCTGTCTCCTCTGGAGATGCGACATATACCAGATCTGCTCCCGTCCTTAAGGCTCCCAAAGCAGATAGAGTTGGGGCTCCACTAAATGTAAAATTCCCTCCAATGATCAAAACTCTTCCATTATCTCCTTTCTTTGTGTTATACTCTCTTTTCTTCACATTGACAATGACATCACCGGGACCAACATATATTTCAGCCTCTTTAGGAATACCTATTTTCTTGACGACCACTTTACTCTCAAATTTTTTTAAGCCTGGCTTAAGATCATGAAAGGTGACTATTAGGTCGGGAATAACGTGTTCTCCCTGCTGTTCTTCATCGTCTGCATTTATCCCAGAGGGTAT
Source organism: Sulfolobus acidocaldarius DSM 639 (assembly GCF_000012285.1). NCBI lineage: Archaea > Thermoproteati > Thermoproteota > Thermoprotei > Sulfolobales > Sulfolobaceae > Sulfolobus > Sulfolobus acidocaldarius. The sequence continues at coordinate 42,694 of NC_007181.1, read as the reverse complement.
ATCTATAGAAACCTTAAAACCAGAGCTCTGATTAAATACTCTAATAGCTGTTCTAAATGGTTCTCTAACTTTACCAGAAAATCCCGTGCCTAACATGGCATCTATAAGCACGTCAGCTTTAACTGGTTGCAATTCGTCAGTATCTTTTATCAGTTTAACTTCTCTAATAGAATAATCCATTTCATATATTGCATTCAAGTTAATGATTGCGTCCGGATGTTTGTTCTCGCCTAAAAGTAAAACATGAACCTCTGACCCTTCCGAGGCAAGGTGCCTTGCTACTACTAATCCGTCTCCTCCTTTTCCACCAGTTCCTGCAAATACTACAACCTTTTTAGAATAGTCCAAATTCAGTCTTTTCATTATTTCATCCTTTACACTTCTCCCTGCGTTTTCCATCAAGAGTAATGTTGGCACGCCTAATGCTTCGCTATTAATTTCAAGGGCTTTCATTCTTTTTGAGGTTATCATACAAATATTCTCAGTAGGGAAGGATTTTACTTTTATTCAGTTTCGGGTTACGACATCATTGGTCAGTATTGGAGTTAGTCATCATTATTTTAACAAGAGTATATTAGCTATGAATACAATTTAAAGGTGATGAAGGGGACACAGACTGAAATAGGATTAAAAGAGCTTTTTATGGCTAACTCCGAAGACCATTTATTACTATTGTTCTCCTCTCAAAAGCTGGAGGAGGTTAATAAAAAGGAAGAATCTGAAAAAATTAGGGAAAAAGCCTTAGTTGAATTGGGTCATGCTAGGGGAATATTAGAGAAAATGATAAAGTATTTAGGGTTAGAATATATAACCAATTGGTTCGAAGAGTTAAATAAAAAGGAAAGTGAGCAATTAAAAGAGAAATTTATGCTTACAGCTACAGTTTATATGCTCTCAAAACTATTAGCTGAAAAACTTCCTGAAAGGAAGAACGAATTAGAAACCAAATCAAAGGAGAAGTATGAAGAGGCAAAGAAATTATACGAAAGAATTTTATATACAAGTTAAGTTTTTTAGAGGATTTTTAGTTCCGTAATACAAAAATCTCAAACTTTGTTGAAATACAAAAATGCTAATTATATTTAGTATTAAAAAAGCTTAACAAATGCTTATATATTTGCCTTCCGATTATTCATTACGAATACCTATGATATCCAGTAAAGTAGAAAAAATATTAGAAGAATTCTCAATAAAAGAGGGAGAGGAGCACATATCCACATACAACAAAATAGCAATGACAGCAAAAGCAGAAGGATATGCCGACATAGAAGCAATGCTATGCGCATTTGCTGAAGAAGAAGCAAAAATTGCAGAAACTGTAGGAAAAGTAGCCACCGAATTAAAGGTAAAGAAGTTACTATCTGATTTCGCTACTAAAGAGGGAGAGGAGCACATATCCACATACAACAAAATAGCAATGACAGCAAAAGCAGAAGGATATGCCGACATAGAAGCAATGCTATGCGCATTTGCTGAAGAAGAAGCAAAAATTGCAGAAACTGTAGGAAAAGTAGCCGCATAATATTTTAAAATTCTTTTTTTACAATTTTCTAATTTCTCGTTCTGGTATTACTATCACACTATAATAAATCGTTATATACTTTTTAGGATAACATCTTAATAAATGACCATAGGATACATCATAGGGTCAGCAACTATAAATGAAGCTACCGCCATACTAGAGCAAAAAATTAGAGCTGGCTATTATGTGATTCTTGAATATGATGGGGATAAAATTTTAGGACTCATTACTAATGTTTATACAGGTAGTCCTTTATTAGATGATAATTTGAATGATGTGAAATTTGTACAAAGAATAAAACAACTGGAGGCAAATAAGATCCCATTTTTCATTAAAGCCAGAATCAAACTACTTTGTAAATTAGACGGAAAATTCACACAACCAGATTTACCTCCTGTAGCTGGAACACCTGTTAGACTAGCCTCTGATGAGGAGCTTTCAACTGTTTTTTCTGCAGGGGATGTTAGAATAGGAAAATTAATAGGGAGTAATGTGGAGGTCAAAATAAGACTAAATCCTCTATCTAGACACCTTGCTATTTTGGCAGCAACAGGGTCAGGTAAATCAAATACAGTCGCCATACTATCCCAGAGGCTAGTCGAAATAGGAGGTTCTATCTTAATATTTGACTACCATGGGGAGTATTACGATAGTACACTACCCAATTTGAATATCATAGAGCCAAAATTAAATCCCTTATACCTGTCTGTGAATGAATTCGCTACCTTACTTGAAATAAGGGAAAACGCTAATATTCAATACAGAATAATAAGGAGGACTTTCAATCAATTGAAAGAAGAAATAAACAATGAAATAAAGGAAGGAAAAACCTCCTTAGCAGAATTAAATAGTAATTTCTTCGAGAGACTAAAAGTGAAAATAGAGGAAGAAGGTAGAAATGAAAAAAGAAAGGAGAGTAAGGATGAGGTTTTGAATAAGGTTGAGGACTTTGCGGAGAGGTATTCAGATATTATTGACATAACATTTGGTGATGTCATAAACAAAATAAAACTAGGCAAGATAAACGTTGTAAATCTTAGCTCCTTGGACGAGGACGCAATAGACGCCATAGTAGCCCATTATTTAAGAAGAATACTAACTTCAAGGAAAGAAAATAAGATAAAGAAAGATTCTGGTTTAAAATTCCCAATACTAACCGTTGTAGAGGAGGCTCACGTCCTATTGTCTAAGGATACAAATACATTAACGAAGAAATGGGCTGGCAGAATAGCGAGAGAAGGAAGGAAGTTTGGTGTAGGACTAATAATCGTTAGTCAGAGACCTAAAGGTCTTGACGAGAACATACTTAGCCAAATGACAAATAAGATAATCCTTAAGATAGTTGAGCCAAGTGATAAGAAATATGTGCTAGAAACTAGTGATAACTTAAGTGAGGATTTAGCTGATGGATTGTCCTCTCTGGACACAGGTGAAGCAATAATCATAGGTAATGTGGTTAAACTGCCAACAATAATCAAAATAGACAAGTTCGAAGGTAAACTATCAGGAAGTGATCCAAATCTAACAGAAGAATGGAAGAGAGCTAAGGAAGAAGAAATTGTTCACTCAGATGTTTCTGATTGGGGTTAGATATTATGCAATTACTTCATATTTCAGACACTCATCTAGGTAAAAGACAGTACAACCTTGAATCTAGGGAAAAAGATGTTTATGACACATTTACACAACTAATTGATATAGCAATTAATGAACATGTTAAAGCAGTAATTCATACAGGAGATTTATTTGACGTGAATAACCCGCCTAATAGAGCAAAACTCCATGCAATAAAGGAACTTAAGAGGCTTAAAGACCACAATATTCCTTTTATATGTATAGCAGGAGATCATGATTCCCCGAAAAGAAAAGAAGAAATATACCCACAACGAATACTAGAAGAATTTAATCTGATAAAAATCCTACAAAAAATAGATAACAGGGTTAAGTTAGAAAACGTTGAAGTATATGGAATTTCTCACATTTCAAATGTATCTGTTAATGACTTGAAAGAACAGCTAAGCAAAGTTAAACCGGAAACGAGAAAAAGCATACTGATGCTACATCAGGGAATTAGAACCTACTTACCATATCAAGGGGCATGGCAAATTGAGTTATCTGACTTGCCTAAAGGATTTAGTTTGTATGCAGTTGGTCATCTTCATTCAAGAAGGAAAGACTATCTAGATGGAGGAGCTCTTATTGAAATAGCTGGTTCACCTGATATAATGAGAGAAGAGGAAATCGAGGATTATCAGAAGAGTAAAAAGGGGGCAACATTAATCGATATGTCAGGAGATTTACCGAGTATTAACTACATTAACGTCAACATAAGAGATCAGTTAGTTCTAGACATTAACGTGGACAAAATTGAACAGTCTATAGAAAGTGTCATACAAAAATTGAAGGAGAACGTGAAAAACGACAAAAAACCAATTCTACATATAGAACTAGAGGGAACTGTACCTATAAGAAAGGACGTTTTAATGACTAAGTTACAGGCTTTAAGGGATTATGTGGAACATTATAGAATATATAAGAATAACATTGTGAGTATTAAGGAGGAAAACCTTAAGACAAAACTTAAAACAACATACTCTTCTCTGAACGATATAATAGCTGACTACCTTAAAGGCATAGGATACACTGATGAAGAAACTAAGATAATTATTGATATTATAAACGAAGAGGACGAGAAAAAGGTAGAAGAACTTTTGAAAAAATTTGCAGGTGTTGAGGACAAATGATAATCAGAGAGATAAGATTACAAAACTTCCTTAGTCATGAAGATACTACAGTTAAGTTTGAGGGCAGTATAAATGTCATAATTGGAAACAATGGTGCCGGAAAAAGTTCGATAATAGACGGGATACTATTTGGATTGTTCAAGAGAACCAATAGGGACATAGGTAAAAATGAAGAGCTCATAAAGAAAGGAAAGAAAAGCGGACAAGTTTCAATAAAATTCGAGATCAATGGCGACACATACCTTATAGATAGAAATGTAGGTGAGACAAGCAGGGACACAATATCTTTGTTAAAGGAAGGAAAGATCATAACACTAGCTAGACAATCTACGACTGTTAATAACAAGATAAAGGAGATCCTGGGCTTCGATCATAAAATTTTGATGTCTACAACAATTATAGGTCAAGGTAGTGTAGAAAGCGTATTTTCTGACTTTCCTGAGGTCATGAAAGAATTGCTAAAAATAAACAAATTAGAGATGCTCAGAGAAAGTAATGGACCTATACACTCCTTAATAAAAGTATTAACCGATAGAATAAGAAGCTTACAAAGTATAAAGGATATACTAAAGAGGGAAGAAGCTGAAATAGACAGACTAAAAAAAGAAATAGAAGAAATTAAGGTAAAACTAGAAAACATAGAGAGAGAAGCTAAAGAGAAAGAGGATGAACTAAATCAATATAACACAGAATTTAATAGAATTAAAGAAATTAAGGTTCAATATGATATCTTATCAGGGGAATTAAGTGTTGTAAATAAAAAAATTGAAGAGATCGCTTTAAGGCTAAAGGATTTTGAAGAAAAGGAAAAAAGATATAATAAAATAGAGACAGAAGTTAAAGAATTAGACGAGAACAGAGAGAAAATCAACACAATAAGTAGTTTTAAGAGTATTCTTGTTCAGATAGATTCTTTAAAATCCCAAATAAATGTGGTAGAAAATGACCTAAAAAGAAAGAAAGAGAAGTTGAAGAGAAAGAAAGAGTTAGAAGAGAAAGAAAAACAATACGAAGAAATAGAAAAGAGAAAGAAAGAGTTAGAAGAGAAAGAAAAACAATACGAAGAAATAGAAAAGAGACTTACATACGTGCTAAAAAATATTGAAAGACAAAAGAATGAAATAGAGAAACTTAACTATGTAGACACACAAGATCTAGAGAATAAAATCAAGGATGTAAGTGATAGAATTAACCAAATAGACAATGAACTTAAGGGACTTTTGGACAGAAGAGGAGACCTAAATGGAAGAAAGGAACAGACACTCAAGATTTACAATAATTTAAATTCAATTGAAGACGATAGATGCCCCATTTGTGGAAGACCTTTAGATAGTGAGCATAAAGCGAAAATCAGGGAGGAAATAAAAGTACAATTGCTTGAGCTAAACAAACAGATTACTGCTCTTCAAGCTAGAATAAATTCTCTAATTAAAGAAAGAGAAGAGCTGGAAGCCACTAGAAATAAATTACAGTTAGAGTTGCAGAAAAGGAGTAAAGAGAAAGGTATATATGAAGCTAAACTCAAAGAGTTACAACGACTAGAGGAAGAGAAAAATAAGTTACAAAATGAAATCCTCTCACTTTTATCATATCATCAAGAATTTGAGAATATAGCAGAAAAAGAGAAAGAGCTTATTGATTACCACGAGGAGTATCTTAAGAATTCTGATATACTTGAAGAAGACATACAGGAACAAGAACAAAGACTGAACGAGCTTAACTCTAAACTGAGTGAATTAGAAAAGAGTTATAATGATTACAAGGCTAAATATCAATTTCTGCCAGCTGATTTAAAATCCCTTGTCAGTCTGGAAGAGAGAATAAGAAGGAGGATAAGTGAACTGGAGAAACTTAAAATAGAGTATGAGAGGTTAAAGGAAGAAATTACAAGAATGAAAGGACTAAAGGAAGAGTATGAAAAGTTAAAGGAAGAAGAAGATGCGTTACTTAACCGTATCAGCGAACTTGGATACAGTGAAAAAAGGTATAAACAGTTAGAAGAGATTATAGACAAACTTTCCAAGATTTTATCAGGTATTGAAGCAGACAAAGGTAAAATAAAGGGAAGCTTAGAAGAAAAGATAAAAAACATAGAAGAAAAGGAGAGAAACATAGAAGAATTAAGAAATAAAATGAATGAGGAAAGTAAGTTAAACCTAGGGATAAGCAAGCTTCAAAAACTTAGGGAAGTGTTAGATAATAAGCACCTCCAGAGCCACATAATGAATATTGTCAGGAATCAAATAGAGAATAATGTGAACGAAGTAATAGCCAAATTTGATTTATCTTTCTCAGCGGTAGAGATTGATTTCGTTGGAAAATCTGAATTATATGTTTATACTGCGTCTGGTCAAAAAATCCACATAAATGCATTAAGTGGTGGTGAAAGAATTTCCATTGCGTTAGCATTGAGGTTAGCTATTGCAAAAGCTCTTATGAATCAATTTTCCACATTAATACTTGATGAACCTACTGTAAATCTTGATGAGTATAGAAGAAAAGAACTAATAGATGTTATACGAAGTGCCATAGAGATTGTTCCTCAAATAATTTTAGTCACACATGATCAAGAATTGATTCAGGCAGGCGACTATATCATAAGAGTAGAGAAGAAGGGAGACACTAGTAAGGTAGAGGTGTCAAGTTATGATAGATAAGGCATATGAAGAACTAATCAAAATGAAGGAGAAAATAATGAGGGATTCCTATACAATACACAAGGAATTAAGCGAGAGTGTAGAAAGTATTCTTAATGAACTGTGGATTAATTACTCTCCTGAAAGTGTTGAACATAGTAAGAAGTTATTGGCTATAGATGGAGGTATGTGGGTTAAGGAAACGAGGCAAGGTGTCATATTTATAGTAAATGCTAAAGCGATAGTATTTGAAGGAATAAACGAAATAAATAGTGAGGGTAAGGTATTAGTTCATATTTTTAGTCCAGGTAATTACGCCAAGGAAAGAATAGAATTATTGATGCAACTGCTAGAATTACAATTGGCACTAAAACTAGTAGAAAATGTTGACTATGTTCTTCTAGATGGAAGTTTTAGTAAAAAATTAGGAAGGCATAAATCGGAATTGAAAGTAGATTTATTAGATGATATAGTTAGCATTGATAAGATACTATCATTGGAAGAAAAAGATGAAGATAACATGTTAAGATTCCTTATTGCTGAAAATCAATTAGTTTTATCTGAACTAGTATCAAGATATAAAGATAAACTATTGTTTATCTCTAAGAACAGTAAGTCTAGTGATTTATTCAAACAGGCTTATTCCGATATAACTATTCTAGAGTTGTTCACGCAGAATTGTGGTTATTCAAAGATTCTAGAAAAGAAAATAGATGAAAATTACATTTTATCAAGGAAGGCTAGTAAATTGTTATCAGGCTTAAACTACTATTTTACGAATTTAAGATTAGAACCTTCTGAAAGATTATTTAGATTAGATTTCTTCAATGCCGACAAAATATTTGAGTATTTAAAGGTTCTAAAACCCGTTTCTCTGAAGGGATATCCTTATCCGCTTATAAAGGTTCATAAGGATGTGAGGGTTGGTAAAGAGGATAGAGAGAGAATTTACAGCATTCTTGAGATGAAAAGAAAAGACATAAGTTGGTGGCCTAGCCAATTTTATTAAGTAGTTTTCACAAATAATTATTTGGCAGGATCGCCTCTGCAAGTAGGACTGTCAGGTCGCTATGAGCAGAGGACCGACAATTATTTTTTAAACAGTATTTGGATCAACAATTTACTTATACGTAGTTTAGATCTTGTCTCCTCAAGTAAGTGAATTAGTTCCTCTCTTCGTCTTCTGATGTAAAAATTCTGGTTTGAAAGGGAAGTCTTCTGATCCATAATTATTAACTCCTTCTCTATTTGTTCTCCTAGACTTTCATAGTAAAGTAAGATCTCAAACAGATCGAAGGCTACCCTTCTACTATCATCTTGTCTTAAAGAAAAATAGGGACATATATAACATAAAATTGGATGTGGGTCCATCTCGTTATTTGAAATCCATAATGCTGGTGCTTCTGAATTTACCAGATATTTTCTGCATTTTCCTTCATAGAAGTTACCGCAAGAATACTTTTTCCTGTTTCCTTCTTGAATTATTTGCTCATAGTTTTGTATTTTAGGTGAGACAGACAGATCAATTAAAAGTTCTCTGAACCGCTCCATCTAATATAATTATAACGCGTCTCAGCCTTATATACCAATATTACAAATATTTTATCAAAATACTACACTTAAAATATACTTAATTTAGCACCATACCCTTTTTATTCTAGTTTTTGAATGAATATTTAGTAATTTTTAAGGAAAATAATTCCTTCCCTGAAAAATAGCTTTTACCTTAAATCCATATTCATGTGATTTTCATATCAAAGTCTAATAGTCTCAAAACCTTTGTTTTTTAGTATAGTGTATACTCATAGATTTTAGATTTTTTAATAAACAAAAAGTTAAATTAAATATATTTACAGTGTATGTCAATATTTAATATATATTCTATGTATCTCCTAGATTATATCAGTTGTTTTTATATATAAAAAATCATGATTGTTACATTGAAACTGTGAATTCTTAGAGGTTTACATAGAGTATTATATTGAAATAAAATATTATCCAATAAACATTTGAAATCACTTAAATTATTTTTAAAATAATTCTGAGTACCGAGAAAAAAATAATTTTAAATTCTACGGAGTTCCTATATAACACGATGGAAGCAGAAATCATAAATGTGCTGAGAACACACGGATTGAAAGCGACCCCACAAAGAATATCAATACTTAAACTAGTCCATAATGGAGGACATTTCAATGGAGAGCAGATTTACAACGAATTGAAAAAAATAGAACCGACAATAAGCTTATCGACAGTTTACAATACGTTAAATGCCCTAGAAAAGGCTGGTCTATTGAACTCCTTTGAGGTAGGAGGAGTTACTTGGTACGAAATGAAGAGGGACCTGCACGTAAATGTTTATTGTGAGGATCTAAATACAATAATTGACGTCGATATTAATCTTGACCAGGTATATAAACAATTAATTGAAAAAGGAATTGATGTGAAAAGCCTAAACATAGTCACTGTAGCGAATTGTTCTAAGCTCGGGAAAGATAATCAAAAAGGTATTGCTTAAACTTCTTTTCGTCAGCCTTAAGTACTATTTGTATTGAATTTCTATCCTTAAACTGGTTATACCAATCAACTAGCATAGCCCCTCTTGAATCGGAACATGTCTCAACAGATATACTCTTGTAGACATATGATAGAGCTAAACTATTATCATATGCAATTGAGACGGTTAAAGAGTCTGGATGAACACTCCCTTTAGATCCCACAGATTTGGAATATTCCCGCAAAACCCTGTTTACATTTATAAAAAACTCCGACCTTCTATTTCCCAATTTTTCAATTTTTTCCCATTCATTGTCATAAATTGTTGCAGACTCCTCTGTTACTTCCCAGGGTACCACTGTTATATCAAACCCAGCTGAAACTACGATATTTGCAGCCTCAGGATCAACCCAGAAGTTAAACTCTGCTAGGGGAGTAGTATTGCCCTTGGAAAATGCCCCACCCATTATCCAAACCTTCCTAATTCTTTTCACCAAATCATGGTCTTTTAGATATGCAAGAGCCAGATTTGTTAAAGGTGAAACCGCAAGGATTTCAAGCTCTCCATTATATTCTTTTGAAAGCCTTATTATGGCATCTATAGCATGCTCACTCTCTGGTTTTTTAGTGGGCTCAGAAATCTTCCAGTCACCCATTCCATTCTTACCATGAACTTCCTCCACCGTCCGCCACTTACCCAAAATTGGTCTGTTGCTTCCTACAAATACGGGTATATCGGATAGTCCAGAATACTCTAAGGTAAATAGGGCATTTCTAATTTCATTCTCAAATTTCACGTTACCTGCTACTATTGTGACTCCTTTTACTTCAAAAAAATCTGATGCTAACATAAGTGCTATGGTATCATCACTTGCTGTATCACTGTCGAATATGACTTTTCTTTTAGCCATAATCTTATTTTAAATTTAGTGAAACAAAATTTTATTTGAAGTGAATATCATTCATAACTCCCTAACTTTTGACATGGAGTGAGTATACACTTTCTGATACAAATGAATTTTTACTTTTTAAAAAATATAATAATATGATTGAAAACATAGAACAAACTCCGAGTTTCGAGAGTAATATTTTTAAGTAAAGAAGTCTAACGTGTGCATAATGCAAGTTAGAATATTAAATATTGGTGGTATAAATAGAGAGCTAGTATTATCGCTAGAGAAAGGCATTACTATATACAGAGCGCCTAACGCTTACGGTAAAACCTCACTGTCGAAAGCCCTAGTATCCTTATTGACCAACGAAATTACAGCTGAGGATCTTTTGAATGTATTTAGTGATGAAGGTTTTGTAGAGATTGAAATGGACGGCAAGAAATATTTTAGAAGGCTAAAGAGAATAAAAAATAGAATTTTAGAAGAAAAGAATTTAATAGCCGATGACAAGAACGCAACATTACTATCATACTTCTCACCTGAAAACCCATTGATAGCCAGGATAATAACAGGAGACGAAAATATAGAGTGGTTTATATCTTCGACATCAAGAATTGATGAGTTAAAGCGAAGAAGAGAGAGTCTGATCATGAAATTGGAAGAGGTAAAGAGCAACTACAACAATCTTTTGAGAACTTATGACGATATAAAGAAAATTGCTAATGAATTAGAGAACATAAATCTGGAAATTGAAAGGCTCGAAAAGGAAAAGGAAAATGTGACGGTACAGACGGAACAGACCATAAAGATAACAAGACAGAATAGAATAGTTGAAATAAGGGAACGTATACAGGCTAAAATTAAAGAATTGAAAGAAAAAGAAACTAAAATACAAAAACTAACCCAAGAGTTAGAGGAACTTAAGGGAAAAGCTAACATTGAATTAAAGGATAAATTAACAAAAGAAATTCAGGAGATAGATAGAGAGTTAGACTCACTAATTAACAGACAGAACTCAATAGAGATTGAACAAGGTGTATTAACTAGAATATTACAAGATATACAAGAAGCGGAGAGAATACACTCCAGTATGTGTCCAGTTTGTGGAAGTAAAGTAGAGCCAGATTTATGGAAAGTTAGGTTTGAAACCGTAAAGAAGGATATTAATGAATTAGACCGTACAAAGAATGACATCATAAACAACATCAACAAGAAAAAAATGAGAAGAAGCGAGTTATTACAGAAAGTAAAAGAAATAGAAAGAACTGAGGAGTTAATTGCGCAAAAGAGTAAAGCGCTGGAAAATCTGAATATTGAGGCAAGTGTAATAAACAGAACAATTGAGGCTTTGCAGAAACAATTAAAGAGTTTAGAAGAAAGAGTAGAATCTACTTATGAGGTCGAGAGCAAAGATAATGACATTGACAAGAGAATTGAAGAACTGAGAAAGAGGAGAAGTGATTTAGAACTTCAATTACAGCAGTTAGGTATTCCTAAGAAGGTTGCAGAGGAGATTGAAAGCCTTAAGAAGCAAATAGATGATATAAACAAACAGATAGATGATATAAATAGAGAGTATATAAGAAGATTAACTGTAGTTAAGGAAGAATTTGAGACATTATCGAATAGTATATTGAAAGAATTAGAGTTCAATTATACTGCTGAGATAGATGAAAAGTATAGATTAGTAATAAAGAAAGATGGAGTAACCATGGAGTTAAGAAGACTGTCAACATCAGAAAAAACCACGTTAGCTTTAATACTTATTCTAGTAGGGCTGAAGGAATACTTCAAAGCGCCATTCTTCATAATTGATGAGTCATTTATGACATTCGACCAGAAGAGGTTCTCAAGAGTACTAAAGTACCTGAATGGAATAGTGGACTATGTAATAATCACAAAGAGTGATGAGACGTTACAAGTCAAGACTGAACGACTTTTGGAGACCAGGGAACTTCCAGTTCTCTCATAAGTAGTTTGTTTAAATCTGTCTTTACCGCTTCTTCAACGTCTGGCGGTACATCAGAGATCTCCGTGAACCAACCAACTGATGCTATCATTCCTAACTCTTCAGCCTTTTGCTTTAACCATAATGCAACAGCTAATCCCGATTTTGTTGGTTTAAAAAGAACTATAGAAGCACTTACAGATGAACTAGCTATTTTAATCGCATGTTTTGAGACTGTTTTCCATCTTGTTTTAGTTATTATCCTAACTAACTCTTTAGCTCTGTCTCTTTCACCAACCGCATAGAATATTATCATAATATCAAAAAATGATTTCAAAGATAAAAAATTACCCTGAACCCGAACCACATCCACAATAACCGTATTCGTCTATCTCTACTCCACAAACTGGGCATGCAATTCCTGTACCTCTAACCTCCTCAGGCTCCTTACCATAAGTCAGATAGTGCGGGTCAATTAATGTTCTTGCTAGATCCCTTATACTTAGAATCCCTTTAACTCTACCATCTTTTCCTATTATAGGCAAATGCCTAAACCCGTGATCTAACATTACTTGTAAGGCTTGATTAGGATCAAAATTCTCTGTGACCCCTATTACATTTCTTGTCATATAATTGCTTACTGTACTGTTTATATTTCCTTCAGCAATAGCTCTTACTAGATCTCTCTCGGTTATTATACCTGAGACCTTACCCCTATTATCTATTACTATTAATGAGCCTATGTTATGTTTTTTCATTTCCTCTGCTGCAAATCTTACAGAGTCATCTTCTCTTATCACATGAACAGTTTTATTTAAAATAAAATTGAACTGGGTTTGCATAGCATTATAATATTATGTTATGGAAAATAAAAACTTTTCCTTTATGTTTATACAATCCATTAGTATTACGACTATATTATTATAAATCATCAATACAATAGAATAAAGATGAAAATAATCTATTAAAATAATTACATTCTAAGAGCGGTTTATCGAGAAAAATTTATTTTAAAAGTAACCACATATAGTCTTAACTATGACAGTTATAGTCTTTATAAGGCATGCACAGTCGAACGCAAATACACAACAAATACTATCTGATGATATAAACTCTTACCCATTAACAGATGAAGGACAAAGACAGGCAAAAAGAGCAGTAGATGAAGTTAGGAAAATTATATTCCTTAATTTTTCTAAGATTTACACAAGTCCAATTCTTAGAGCTTATCAGACGGCTTCTATCCTCTCAGAAGGATTAAACTTGGTTACCGTAATAGACGATAGACTGAAGGAGAGAAGACTTGGAGAATTAAATAACAAGAAGGTAAATATGATTGAGTTAATGAAAAAAATTGCCGAAAATAGATCTAACACACCTAAAGATTTAGAATCATGGGATGAATTAACTAAAAGGATAATAAACTTCACCGAAACAATCTTAAGTACAAGAGAAAATGTAATTGTTGTATCACATCATGATCCTATAAAATCTCTAATCACTTACATTCTAGATCTTGATGAATTTTCAGGACTAGGTGTAATATTGCCAAATGCCAGTATGACAATTTTAAAGTGTTTTAATCAAAATGTAAAAGATTGTAGGTTAGTTTCTATTGGTGCCTTAACATTAACTAATGAGATTTTAATGAAACTTAAATTTTAAATTCCTGTCTTTTAGAACATGCATAACTTTGTCTCTCACACTTAAAGGTACACTATCAAATACCACAGTATCTACGTTCTCCATACACTTCTCCACAGTCTGGATTATCGTGGTATCTTTAATTGAAGCCAAATAATACTTGGAAATTATATGACCAATGCAAACTTTTTCTCCTAGCTTAGAGAAATATGGAGCGTAATGAGGACCACCAAAGCCTACTATAATCTCTTCGCAATACAATGACGATACCTTATCTATAGCTGATAAGGTAGATTCCACTAAACTCTTTACTATCTTCTCGTTACCCCAATAGGTAGGATCACTCCCAACTTCAACAAATACTATAGGAACTTTCTGGTATGTAGGTCCGTGATGAGTAGCCTCTAAAGTTTTCTGTACTGGTATATCAAGTTTATTAATCTCCCTAAAGATTGCTGTCAATAACCTAGGAAATGCAACCCCTAATTTTTCCGGTTCTCCGCCTAACACCTGAGAGCTTGGATTTCCTGGATAATGAACCGTAAGTGCTGGGGTCTTAGACGAACTCTGATGTTTCGAAAAAATGACTATAGCATCACCTCTCTCAAATCTGAAATCAACCTCATCTTCGTCAATTTCCTCAAATTTATACCCTAATTTTTTAATAGTTTCTCCGACAGGATCCCTTGTTGAAACTACAATTGAGATGTTCATGATTTGCCAAGAAAGTTATTTATACGCTATTATTTTATGTTTATGGGAAAAATATAATTCCTAGTATAACCTATTAACTAATTATGCCTGAGACCAAGAGCAGTCCTGTAATTGAACTAAATTCAAGTAATTTTAATTCGTTTGTAGAATCTCATAAAATAGCTGTGGTGGATTTTTGGGCTGAATGGTGTGCTCCATGCTTTGTCCTCTCCCCAATAATTGAGGAATTGGCGTCTGAGTATACTCAAATAGGCTTTGGAAAAGTAAATGCTGATGAAAATAGTGATATAGCCAACCAATTTGGTATAATGAGCTTACCCACAGTGCTCATATTTAAAAATGGTAAGGTAGTTGACACAATAGTGGGTGCAGTTCCTAGAGATACTATCGAAAATAAGCTAAAGTCTGTTTTAGGTGAATAGTAATTGAAACCTCTGCTAATTGGGATTGACAGTTTAAGCTACTCCAGTTTTATGAAGTGTCAACCACGTGTTCTATTGACTCTCTTTAATGACATTAACAGAGGAGTGGTTGTTAATAGGACACTTAATAAACATCCTGCTCAAGCATGGCTAAGTATTCTGGATATGAAGATCGATCACAGTGTAAACACCTTTTTGAGTAGTGTTGGTAAGTTAAAATTAGTGGAGATGACTGGTGCGACTCTAGTTAATATACCTATTACTAACCCTACCTACGGGGAGATAGGGATAGATTATAGAGCTGAAGTTGAAATTGAAAAAGAAATAGAATTAGTTAAGAAAAGTATATTATCTAAAATTCAAGAGAAGCCGGTTATAGCTGACATTACCGCGCTAGATAGGATACTGAGTTCAAATACTAAAATAGATAAATGTAAGTTATATGAGAAGGTTGATAGATTTATTGGTGAACTTTTGAGTAAGGTAGACGATTTCATATTATTTTCGCCATACGGAGAGCCTACTAAAGAAAATGTACATGAGGAACACGGTGTCTACTTAGCTACTGTGGAGAGACCAAATAGTAGGAGACCGCTCGAGTTATTAGAAATAAGTTTACAGTTCCTGAAGTTAAATAAAGGAACAAAAATTTACTAATCCACGTTATTATAGAAAGGATAAAGTGCAGCTATTACTGGCTGTACATAAAGCTCTTTTCTATTGATGACTTTAGTTAGATATCCTATAGCACCTTCATTCTCCTTACTCCCCTTGGCAGAGAAAACTATATCCGTAGCCTCTCCTAACTCCTTCCCTTGAAATATAAGGGATGTTATACTTGTTGGTAATGTAAAGGAAGTAGAAAACGAAAAATTCTCGAGACCATTTCTGTCTACAGCATAGACCACTGCAAACGCCATTAACCTATTCTCGTAGCTAAATACTCCCCCTTCTATTCCTATACCTATATCAGAATCAGTTTCTTTTAAGGACTTAAACGCTCTATTTCTAGCTCCTATGAAAGTCTGATGACCAAAGGGCTGTAAAGGAACTTCAGGACTTACTTCCACAGAAATAACTTCAGCATTTAAACCTATACGCATTATCGCTTCACGAACTGCCTCTATTTTTACCTTATTCTTGGAACCAATTGAAACAAGCATTTTTTAGATCACTTATTGATATAGAGTTATGACAACAATAAAAATTGGTCCATTAGCGGACTCAGGTGATCTGTATCCATTCATACCACTTATAGAGGGAATGGTAAAGCCAGAGGGAATCAATCTAGAATTCGAAATAATCTCTACAGTTCAAGATACTAATGAAAAAGTACTAAAGAAGGATGTAGATGTCGCAGTACCTTCTGCTGCGATGTATCCATATATACAGAATGATTATTATATCCTTGGAGAGGCTGTTGCTTCTGCAATAGACGGGATAACTGGTATGCCTGTGATATCCATCAATCCCATAAAGGTAGATGAAATAAAAAACTCCAGGTTAATAGTGCATGGTCATAATACAACTGCTTTTACTCTTTATAAACTCCTTATTGGTAAGTACAGGAAACTGGTTATAATAAAGAATGTTCTCGACGAGATCAAGGCACTTGGGAAGGAAGGAGATGTGTTAGTTGCAGTTCATGAGTTGAAGATGATGTATGCATTAGAAAAACTAGGCGTAAAAGTCAACAGAATAATAAGTATGTGGGATCTATGGAAACAGTTAGCAGGAGATACACCAATGCCTATGGGATTAGTTGTAATCAGTAAGGACATTGGCAGAGAATTAGCTATGAAGTTTAAGGAGGCTTATGTGAAAAGTAAGCATTATGCAGAGAAGCATATCGATGAAATAATTAAAATAGATGCTAAGATAATGGCTGATGCCCATAAGACAAATTTAGATGAGGAGATTATAAGAAAAACCATATGGGCTGACATACAGGAGTATAATGTGCCACTTCCAGAGGTTAAAAGAGGTTTAGAGAAATTCTATTCTATAACACATGAAAGGGGCATTTTACCTAAAGTGTTTAACATAGATTTGATTTGAAAAAATTTCCATGACCAAAACAAACATTTTTTATACATCAGTTTTTACACATCAATAATGCAACAGTTTTTGACGTTTAATCCACGATTATGGGAGTTTATTTCAATTAACCCTTTCGATTTTGGATTTAATAATTATGTCCCCGCAACATTAGTAAGGCGTGAATTTGAAAACCTAATAAGTGTCTTAAAGGAAAATGGAGATGTAATAGATCTGTGTAATATAGTCGACAACGATAAACTATTAGATATAATTTATGATACAATAAGTGTAGACGTTGAAAATTCGTCATGTAAAAACAATCTCAAAAAAAACTTAGTTAATAACGACAAGGAGGAATTATGTAAAATCTTTATTTTGAATCCATCGATCATCCTTAATGAGGAGGGTAAAGTTTCTAAAAATAGAATATTAGTTCATAACATGAGGGCTGAACTCCTCTGGTTACATAAATATATTATGTACGCTAAAAATAAGCTGACCATCAGCTATCCATCAACTTTTTCTGATAAAGTCACGGCAAAGTTCCTCAGAAATGCTCTTGAAAAATTTTCTAAAGAAATAATATTAGTAAACTATCCTCCAGCCCTGTTAAATTTGGACGATGTAACAATCTTAGGGGATCAGATGCTACTAGCGCAAATCTCTTCCTCAACTAATGCAGATGGGTTCTTAACTCTTTTTTCACTTAATTTTCCACAAATTGTCGAGGTATTTTCGGACTTTAGCGGGGATGAAAAGCCCTTATCTTCTATATTGAGACTAGTCTCTCAAGATTATGTCCTTACAAATCTAAATATATCAGAAAAGATTAAACTGAACATCTATGAAATGGAGAGAGAAAAATACATCTTAAAGGGAAAAACAAGTCTGAGAGAATTCCTCAGGAAGGTCAACTTAAAAATCATTGATGTGAGTGTTCAAGATATAAATAAAGGTCTTTTATCATTCCTAGAGGTTAATGATAAGAGATTATTGGTTAAAGACCTTAAGGATGATGGTAGCCATGAAATTTTCAAAAATTTGGGATACGAAATAGTTAAAATACAGATGGATAATTTAGCTCCTGATCATAGGGGACCTAATAACTTAATTGTCAAAATTACTGAATGAGATTTCGTTATAATAAAGTATGTATGAAATCTTCATCAGGTTACTTTTACATTAATTTCGTTTAGGACCTGTACTTAAACCAAAAATTTATAATGACTGTAGGAAATTTTAAATTTTACCGATAGAAATAAAATATTATGAGCAATGACAAAGAATATTCAATTGATTCTTTTATAAATCTGATTAAAGCTTTATTCAAATATGATAATTGGTATCTTGGAGGTTTTATAATAGTTTTCATTTTATTTATAGTCTTTGATATAATATTTTTTACTCCTAGATAACACGTTCGTTGGTAAAGAAAAGCTATTTATTTTTTCAAGTTTCTTATTTTATAGTGTGGGAGTGATTGGGAAGAATAAATATAGCGGCAGATGAAAAGCTAGTGAAAGAATTAGAGCAAGAGGCAAAGAAAAAAGGCTATACTATGTATGCTGTTACAAATCTAGCTATTCAGGCTATGGTTGAGGCACTTAGAGAGGGAAATGCAGAAACGTTGTTATCTTTAATTGAGTACTATAAAATAGTTAAAGACTTAGAGCTTATACCAGTGACCACGTGGTATCTTGAAAATCTAATAAGGATAGCATATGAACATGATTCGAATAGAGTTACAGAGATATGCGAATCAGCAGGCATACAGCTAGCTTCTTACTTAAAAACCAAGGTGACTGGTCTTAATGATATAATAAATATTTATGATAAAATCAGAACCATACTACCTGTTAAGGATGTATTTCTCAAACAGGACGAGGACGGAATAGTAATAAGAATTACAGGCTCTGGATTTGGGTTAGAGTCAACAACCTGTGCTTCTGTTATATTTAGAAAAATATTAGAGGAGTATGGCTTTAGAGTAAATCAAGTCTCAGCTACACCTGGAGGAATAATAGTCTATAAGATAGCATTACTATCAGCTAAGGAACCCTGAACAGGCTATTGAGACTCTGCATATGACTTGATGAGTTTCTAAAACATTTTTACTTATTGAAAGAAAATCGCTAGCCGATTCCTTAACTTCAGATGAAAAATCCCCATGAGCAAATGCGCCTACCCCAAATAGCACATTTTCGTGCATGAGTTTGCATAAATCAGCAGGATTTACTTTTCTTCCACTTTCACTTAACACTATTAGAGAGGAGTATTTTCTAGAGAGATCCTTTAATTTAAGGTTAGTAATTTCCATTAGAGTCCTATCACCCTTTGGAGGAATTTTGCCCTCTAATAATAACTGTTCCATTAATCCTACAAACCTGTTGTAGTTTTTAGGTGGTCTCATTTGCCTATCAACGAATATTATTTTACCGTCAATTGTATGTATAAATAGATCTCCTCTGATCTCCTCTTCAAGGGTTAAAAATAACAACAATGCGAAATGAACTATATCTGGTCTTCCCCTCTTATTCGCATTCTCTAAGTTTTTCATAGCTTTATAATGCAATGAAATATCAAGTAAGGTATTTTCTGCCTTTTTACCCCTTCTTACAGCATTTTTTACAACAGCAGGGTGGGATACGATCTCTCGGGGAACAAGTTCTAACGCAGAATCTAACAATATAAGATTTAATCTCACGATAAAAAATACTAAAAAATGAAGGTAAAAAATGTAAAACCCTACAAGAGGAGGTCATTAGAACTCATTGAGATGGCAATTGATATGACGAAGAATAGAGAATATCAGCTTGCCAGAGAATATACAAAATTGGCTATTACGTATTCACGTAAATTTAGATTTAAAATTCCTATAGAATATAAGCGTAGCATATGTAGAAAGTGTTACGTACCACTGGTCATAGGATTGACAGAGAGAAGGAGAATAAAAAATAAAGTTGTTATAAGAACATGTTTATTATGTGGATGGGTCAGAAGATATGAGCTTAAAAGAGATAGTAAAGAGGGTAAAGGCATCCCACCCAGACATAAGAATAGGCAAGAAAGGACTCAATGAAGGGATGGTAAACGAAATAAAGAGACGATTGAAAGAACATAAGGTCGTTAAAATAAGAATAGGAGCTGATGTTGAAGATAGAAAGTCGTTCGCTAAAGAAGTTGCTGATAAGGTAAATGCAAAATTAATAGAAGTTAGGGGCTACACATTTATTCTAGCTAAGGAAGATAAAGATGATCAAGTTTGATGTAATTAAGGCAAAAGGACATTTCAATGTTAGAGCGAAACACAGAACTACACTTGAGATCACAAAAGATGATTATTTAACTCCTAGAGGAGACTGCATCATTGGGATACTTTCAGATAAAGGTGCAAAGGATATTTCAGAGGAAACTAAAAAACTACTTAAAAGGGATGAAACTTATGTATATTTAGTAATTCATGTTGAAGGACTTACAGATATTATACGTGGAAGGGGATCGTCTAAATTAAAATTGACTGACCCAAATAGAATGATCTTCAGAAAGTCCAATTACATATGCGAAGCTACGGTAATGATTAATTCTGATAAATCTGCGAAGGACATTAATAGGGAAATTGTCAGGAAGCTGAGAACAGACCAGAGCAATATGGTAGCTATATTACTGACATCTGATTCTCCCCTTAAAGATGAAGAGATCCTTAGAGTAGTCATTAACCTTAACCCAGTTAGCTAATCCTATAAGATTACTAGCCTCCTCCGTGCTATGAGCTAGTATGTAAAAAAATGCCTCTTTGCATACCCTACATATTTCCTCTTTAAATTGACTAACTATAGTCGGATTATCAGCAATTCCTAAATCGAATGTCTTATCTCTAAATGGTAGATACTTAGCATCATAATTAACGACGTCTATTTCTCCTTTTAATTTATTGTAATTAATAGATTCTTTCAAAAGTAATAGACCTTCTAAGTTTAGATCTCCAGCAACTATATACCCACATTTTCTTGCCAAATGGATTGCAATAGCGCCATAACCTGTAAATAGGTCAACTATTTTACCACATTCTATCTCGTTAACGATCTTCTGCCTTTCGTTTGACATTGATGGGTTTACATAAACCTTATTTATATCAACTAAGAATTTCAGACCATTCTCTTTATATATAGTTTGAGTTTTATTTTCTCCCCCTGCAAATTCTATCTGATTTACTCTTAGTTCTCCTTTAACTTTTTTTCTTATGAAAACAGATTTAATCCTTGGGTTAGTTTCCATTATTGTTTTAGCCAACAATTCCTTGTCTATATTTATCTTGGGGGTTACTAATGCTATGTCTCCTATAACGTAATAACTTCTAACACCGTTTATAATCTCATTTAGTTTTGGAGTCTTACGAGGCGGATTACATTCGATAATATCATACCCTGAAATTTCCTCATAAACAGGTATATACGCATAATCCTTACTATAATACACTTTAAAAAATGGATTTACATGTATCTGCTTTATGACTTTATTTAATTCGTCTTTATGTACTTTAATGCACTTCATTTCTTAAACTTGTTATCCATTTCTGAACTATGTCCTGCAAACACTGATGCATTAGGGTCTATGTACTTCTTAGCTACACTCACAGCTATAGCGGCTTGAGCAAATCCTGTAGCTATTAAGGCAAGTTTTGGTGTACCCTCTTGCTCTACGATATCACCAGCAGCGTAAACACCAGCTAAGTTTGTTTCCATTTTACCATTTACCGTAATGCTCCTTCCTTTCATGTTTAGACCCCATTTGACCATATTTCCTAGATCTCCCTTATGTCCAATACTTATTATTACAGCGTCAACATCTAGCGTTTTCTCCTCCTTTGTCCTATTATCAAATATTACAGCCTGTGTAACCTTACTTCCATCCCCCTTTACTTCCTTCAACTCATGCCAAGTATAAACTGTAGCTACTTGGAACATCTGTTTTACACTTCTTTCATGTGCCCTAAATTGATCTCTCCTGTGTATTAGAGTAACTGATTTTGCCACTGGTGATAATGTTAAAGCCCAATCTACTGCAGAATCTCCTCCTCCTACTATTAGTATTCTTTTTCCCTCAAAATCCCTCTTTCTTCTCACGGTGTAGTATACTCCTTTATTCTCGTACTCTATTTCTCCTTTAGCATTAAGTCTTGACGGTATTATTTTCCCGATTCCAGCTGCAATAAGAATTGTCTTGGTCTTAAAGGCTCCTCCTTTATCGGTTTTTATAATCCACATATTATCTGGAGTTCTTTCAATCATATCAGCCCATTCATTTATTCTAATATCTGGAGAGAACATCTTTGCCTGTTCAATCAGGTTTTGCGCTAAATCATAAGCTAAAATTCCGGGATAACCACCTACATCATAAACTACCTTTTCTGGATACAAGGTAACCAATTGTCCACCTAATTCGTCTTGAGCATCAATTACCAAAGCTCTCATATCCCTTAAACCTGCATAAAATGTAGCGTAAAGTCCTATAGGACCACCGCCTATAATAACCATGTCATATTCCGTCAAAGTAGTCCCCGGATTTTGATTGTGGCTTATACTATTTAAACTTTAATTCTTTGATTTTAAACTTGATTGGGAAATACATTTGCTCACTGAAAACTTCATCCTATTGCTACTGCCAATATATATTATTGGATTAATGATACTTGTACAGATGTGGTTCGTATATTCTAGGAAAATAACCAAAGCTGCAATAGAGTACGCAGGAGAGAATCCTCAAAAATTAGAGATAAAACTGAAACCAAAACAAAGTGTAAAAATTCAAGTAACAGGAAAGACAACAATATTAACTACAGGTTGGTTAACACTAAAATACAAGGGAACAAAACAGCGTATCTATAAAATAAGGTTAATTAATCATTACGGAGAAATAGAACTAGTTAACGAAAGCCTAATATCCAGCACTAATGTAATTATTTTAAAATCTAACTCAGGGTAAGTTAAATTATGAGACTCAGAGTAGTGTCAAAGGATACTAAGGATGCAAAAGAGATAGCAAGCAACATAAAAAAGATAGCTATTGATATGGGATTTAAAATTGTAGAGGACGAGACAGAAGATGCCATAGTAGTTGTTGGAGGAGATGGAACATTATTGAGATATGTAAAATTAGGAAAACCCATAATTGGTATAAAAAGCGGAAGAAGATCTGCCCTATTTGATGTGGAACCAGGGCAATCAAAAGAGATGTTATTGAAGCTAAAAAACAGAGACTATAAAGTAGAGGAATATAAGTTGCTAGAGGCTAAATCGAAGTATGTAAAGGACATCGCATTTAATGATATTGCAATATTATTTGATCTTCCTGAGACTATATATGGAAGTATTCTATTTGAATCCAACAAAATTATTTTTGAAGGCGACGGAATACTAGTTTCCACCACCCAGGGAAGTTGGGCATGGGGTTATGCAGCAAATAGGATTGTTGTGCATAGAAAAGTGAACGCTATCAATGTTTCATTTTTAAACTGTCTAACACCTGACATTAGAGCACTAATTTTACCTGACAACGAAGAGCTTTCAATAAAATTAGAGGATAAAGGGAGACCACAAAGTGTCAGAATAGTAGTTGATGGTGAAACAGTAGGATATCTTAAAACTAATGAGGATGATGCAATAACTATCAAGATTTCAGAAAAGAAGGCTAACATACTTAGGTTCTTCAACTCGGTGAATCTTGGAAATGTCCGTTAATATTGTGTTCGATACAGCAGGCTTTTTAGCCGGTTTAGAGAATCTTTATGAGAAAGTTTACACAACACAAGAAGTTATAAGAGAAGTTAAGGATTTCAAATCAGCTAGTCTCTTAGAACTTGCTATATCTTCAAATAAGGTTATTATATTTGAACCTACAAGACAATCTCTTTTAACTGTGACTAAAACCCTGAATAAAATTAATGATATATCTCTTTCTAGAACTGACATATCTGTAGCAGCTTTAGCTTTAGATTTAAAACCAAGTTTAGTAGTTACAGATGACTTATCATTACAAAATCTACTCTTACACATGAATATTAAATATTATTCTGTGAAGTTAAATATAAAAATAAGCAAGAAAAAAAATTATATATATAAATGTGAAGGATGTGGAAAAACTTACATGAAAAATATAAAAATATGTGAAATATGTGGTCATAAAGTAATAAAGGTTAGTCAATGACTAACTAATAAATGGATTATTTTACACTCTACCAACTAGCCCTAGAGAAGCCAGAAGTGTATTGGAAGAGTTTTTCAGATAAACTAACATGGTTTACACCTTGGGAAAAGGTTCTACAACAGAAGGACAAATATAGGTATAGCTGGTTCGTAAATGGAAAAACAAACATCTCTTATAACACAGTGGATAGGCATACAGGGACAGCTCTAGTATTTTTCCCTGAGGATTCCAAGCCTATTTACGTAAGATTTGAAGAATTAAAAAGAGTTGTCCAATCCATATCATCAATACTCCTTAAATTAGGTTTACGTAAAGGAAAAAGAATAACCATATATTCCCCTAACTCAATTCAAACACTCTCCACGATTTTTGCATCTGCTAGAATAGGGGCAATTTACTCACTAATATTTGCAGGACTTGGGAAGGAAGCTGTAAATAGTAGATTGCAAGATTTCAATCCAGACATTATAGTTACCAGTAAATATACTGTGAGAAGAGGAAATAAGATACCTTTGCACCATAAAGGCAATATCATGTTTAGGCAAAAAGACGATAATGAGGAAATAAATAATTTGTTAAACATGTCTGAAGATGTAAAAGTAGAGGAGATTGAATCCAGTGAACCTCTTAAGGTAATGTACACTTCAGGTACTACAGGAAAGCCTAAGGGAGTGATCCTACCCCATGGCTCATGGATGGTTGGAGATTACACAGTTTTTGACATACTATTTGGATTGAAACCAACAGATACTGTATTTACTACTGCAGATGTTGGCTGGATAACCTTTTCAAGGGTTATGTATGGTACATTACTTCATGGTTCTACATTCGGATTTATGGAGGGAGCACCAGATAATCCCACAGATAGACTAGTTAAAATAATAGATGAAATTAGACCAAAAGTTTTCTTCACTTCGCCCACGTTATTGAGAATGTTAAGAAGATATGAAATAAGAATACCTAGGGTCGAGTATATAGCTACTGCTGGTGAAATATTTGATGAACAGACATGGGAATATGCTAAGAGATTTGCTGACAGAGTAACTGATGTTTATGGACAAACGGAGTTAGGATATATAATAGGAACACCGTATAGCCTAGACGACGTCGAAGCAAAACCAGGTTATGCCGGTGTTCCGTTCCCTGGAGCTGTAGTAGATACTTTAGACGAAGATGGAAGATCCGTAAGAGGAAATCCAGGTTACTTAGTATGTAAAACGCCTTTTCCTACTCAATTCACAGGAATTTTAAATGATGAAGAGAGATTTTTGTCATATTTTAAGAAATTTGGATATCATGACACAGGAGATGTTGCAATACTTGAAGGAAATTATGTGAAGATAGTGGGTAGAGCGGATGATATGATAAAAGTAGCAGGTCATAGAATAACAAGTGGAGAGGTAGAAAATGTGATCATGGAAATAGATGGTGTTAAAGACGTTGCAGTAGTCGGAGTACCTGATGAAGTTAAAGGAGAAAAATTAATTGTTTTTATTGTAGGAAACGTCAACCAAGACGAGATTACACGTAAGGTAAGGGATTCATTAGGTCCCATATACATTATAGACAAAGTATATTACGTGAAAAGACTTCCAAAGTCTAGGAGTGGTAAAGTAGTTAGACGTGCTCTGAGAGATTTATTAATAGGAAAACAAATTGATTCTAGTATGTTAGAAGACCCAGAAGTAATCGAGGAGATCAAGAATGACATTCGTTGAAGATTTCAGAGAACTAGTACCTATAACAAAAAGAATGACATACCTTAACCATGCCGCTATATCTCCTACCCCACTACCTGTTTACTTTGAAGCTAACAGATATTTAATCGATGTAATGCGTTATGGTTCCTTAGCAGATAACGATGAAGAATCAGATGAATTATACCATATAAGAAAAAACATTGGTTCCTTAATAAATGCAGAAGCTGATGAGATATCGTTAATACCAAACACCAGCTTTGGGGTTAATGTTATCTCATTTGGTTTAGACATAAAGGAAGGAGAAAATATAGTAACTGATAATTTAGAATTTCCAACTGTCGTCTATCCATTTTTAAAACTTGAAAAGAAAGGAGTTAAAATTAAACTAGTAAAAACAAAACCAGATACAATAGAAGAGGATCTGCTTTCCGCAATAGACACTAGAACAAGACTAGTAGCTGTTAGTCATGTAAGTTTCAACACTGGCGTTATGGTAGATGTTAAAAAAATAGTTAAAGAGGTTAAAAGTGTTGGAGGATTTACCCTTTTAGACATAATTCAGAGTGCAGGAGCTATAAAGGTTGATGTAAAAGACCTTGGTGTAGATTTCGCAGTAGCTGGAGGGTATAAGTGGTTAATGAGTCCACAGGGCTCTGGATTTATATACGTAAGAAAAGGATTAATTTCGGACCCACCATTCTATGGATGGAAGAGTACTAAGAATTATTTAGAGTTTAATCCGGAAAAATTTGAAATTGAACCAGGTCCAAGAAGGTTCGAAATTGGGACAATCGATATAGCAGCTAATCTGGGATTAGCCAAGTCTTGTGAAATAATCAGAAAGCATGAAGAAGAAACCTATTCTTCAGTTCAAAATTTATCTGATTATGTGATAAAACTTGCTGAAGAGAACAGACTAGACGTGATTACACCTAAGAAAAGAAAGGCAGGTATATCCATAATAAGGGTAAATAATGCTAAGCAAGTAGTTCAGAAACTATTAGAGAAGCATATAGTTGTTTCTGCCCGAGGAGAAGGGATAAGAATATCTACTCATTTCTATAATACAAAGAGGGAAGTTGAGATCTTGATTGAAGAGATGAAGAAGATTCTCCAACAAGCCTCATAGTCCTTAGGAAAGCCTCCTTAGCTTTTTCTCCTACATCTTTAGGAACCTTTACCTCATAAACTTCCAACTCTAACGATCTCTTAATATTCTCCAAGTTTACCATAGCCATATAAGGACATCTTGCACATCCGCAAGCTTCTGTTGTAACTAAGGGGTAAAATTCCTTTTCTGGAACTTTTAGCTTTAATGCGTTTATCATTCCTAATTCTGTGGCGACTATAAATTCTCTCTGTGGGCTATCCTTCGCAAATTTGACCATCTGATTAGTAGATCCCACATAATCTGCTGCTTCCAGTACTTCTAGAGGGCTTTCCGGATGCGCCATAAGAATAGCGTTCGGATATCTTTTCCTAGCCAACTCTACTAATTGTTTGGTATAATTTGCATGTACTATACATTTTCCATCCGGTGGTACTTTAATTAGTTTCTTGCCTGTACGAGACTCAACATATCTAGCAAGATTAATATCAGGACCAAAAATGATTTTATCCGAATTAATTCGCTCAATTACTTGAATGGCTGTGGAAGAAGTTACCACATAATCGGCTAAGGCTTTTGCGTAAATACTGGTATTTATGTAAAGAACTACTGGAGCTCCAGGATACATTTCCTTGTATTTCTTCAATACGTCTACTGGTAATGAGTCTGATAGAGAACAACCGGCATTAGGCTCTGGTGATAGCACTTTCTTATCTGGATTTAATGCAGCAGCCTGCTCTACCATAAAGTAAACACCAGCGAATACTATTATATCCGCGTTAGTATTCATTGCCTTTAATGCTAGATCAAAAGAATCTCCTGTAAAATCAGAAACTAGTTGAACACCATACTCCATATAATTATGTCCCAGTATTATTGCATTCTTTTCTTTTTTTAATCTTTTTATCTCAGATATTAAATTATTATTGTAGGCAGGCATTGGCAATCGAACATATGTTCAATTACTTATGAGTTTTTAAAATTAATTATTGAAAAGTATAAGTCTTCTAAATCCTCCATTATTCTAACTAGCATAGGGTAAATTATACTATCATCTACTTCTTCTATTCTTGTGGCAATGTTTACAACATCTATGAACTCCTCTATATTAGATGGTCTTATCACCTTTTTTCTGGCTAAATCCCAAATCAAATTTTCCCCCTTACTTGAAGTTATTTTACTTGCTGATGATTCAATTAATTTGTATAAGAACTTTATAGCTTCTCTGATACTGAGGTTTATCTCTCTATTATTCTTAAACTCTTCAAAACTAATTAGTGTACCTTTTTCAATAACTTTATAATATTCCCAAAATTTTTCCATGCCTTAAGATTTTTATTATCACCTCGCTAATGAAGTTAATGTGAATTTCATTCAGGAGATTAACGGAAAAATAAGCCTTAATGGTAATTTTGCGTTTATTCTAGTTATAGCAACAACTGACGTTAGTCTTATTCCAGGAATTACTGTTGCTGGGGCTACACCTGAATTAACGCACTTTACTCCTGCAGCAGATGCAGAATTCTTGATTAAAGAAAAGTGTATCTCTATAAATTCTGTTCCTGTAACACCAACTGGAATACCAACACCAGCAATAATCAGTAGAGCCTCACTGAAACTTGTAAATGCTACAAAGTTAGTGGTTAACGCAGGTTCTAGGGTAAAACCAAAAATACCCTTTATAGATGTAGGGGGAGAACCAGGGGGAGATATTAGGAAATTCTCCCTTACCAGAGAGACATCACAGAGGATATTAGAAAATTCTATCATATTGGGAGAAGAATTGGCAAACTCCTATGACTTCTTAGTGATTGGTGAATCAATACCCGCAGGCACCACCACAGCTATGGCTGTACTCCTAAGTCTAGGATATGACGCAGCTGATAAAGTCAGTTCTGCGTCTCCTGTGAACCCTAAAGACTTAAAAAGAAAAGTGGTATACGAAGCCATAAAAGATTTACCTAGTGACTTTCTGGGCAAAATAAGTAAAGTTTCTGATCCCATGTTAATCAGCGTGGCTGGAATCACAATTGGATTTAGGAAAAGAGTGTTATTAGCAGGAGGT
Source organism: Sulfolobus acidocaldarius DSM 639 (assembly GCF_000012285.1). Classification (NCBI taxonomy): domain Archaea; kingdom Thermoproteati; phylum Thermoproteota; class Thermoprotei; order Sulfolobales; family Sulfolobaceae; genus Sulfolobus; species Sulfolobus acidocaldarius. The sequence continues at coordinate 13,559 of NC_007181.1, read as the reverse complement.
ACACAGATGACTGCAGCTGCAGCTATAATCAAGGAAATTGACAAGAAGATAATTCAAAACATATCAATAGGTACAACTAAATGGATAATTCAAGACTCTTCCTCAGATATAGTCTCCATATCTAGACAAGTCGGAGTACCAGTTATGGCATCATTATTAGATTTCAGCAAATCAAAATACAGTGGATTAAGAGCATATGAAGAAGGGTTCGTTAAGGAAGGTGTAGGAGCAGGCGGGTCATCAATTATTGCATTATCAAAAGGATTTACACCGCAAGATATATTAGTGGAAATAGAAAAAATATATTCTAAATTAATATGATAAATGAGTTTGAGTTCCTTACGACGAGAGAGAAGATTGTACTACTGTTAAAATATTCACAAGAACCATTAACAGCAAAACAGATAATGAAAATATTAGGGATAAAAAAGGAAAAAGAAGTTTATGAAAACCTTTACCATATAGCCAAATCCTTAAAAAGGAAAAACGTAAAACTTTTTGTATATTTACCAAAATGTAACAATTGCGGTTACGTCTTCAACATCGAGAAACCAAGAAAACCAAGTAAATGCCCCGAGTGTAAGAGTGAAAACATAGAACCGCCAAAATTTACAATTAAGTGGTTGAAATGAATAAAGTAATATTCATAGATATGGGAGAAACACTTGTCAGTTTTAGTCCAAAATTTCATCAACCTATATTTCAATTTCTTAAAGATAAAGGATATAATATCTCTGAAAAGCAGGTATTTAGAGCCATTAATAGGCAGTTAGGCAAAAAGCATTTTCCAGATCCTACAATTGGCGGATTAAGTGAAATAAACTACTATGAACTTTTGTATGACCTTAAGATATTTCCTTCTGAAAGTTTAGTAAATGAGCTCATGAAACTTAATCTACTATCAGATGTATGGGAGTTATACGAAGATGCCTTAAATTTCGTAAAAGAAGCAAAAGAAATGGGCTATAAATTGATATTAATCACAAACGCTACCAAAAGTGTTTACAGAATAATTCGTGATCTAGAGATAGACAAATATATAGATGATATGTATGCCTCTTGTGATCTAGGCGTTTTAAAACCTCATCCCAGGATATTTAAAATGGCTATGGAAAAACATGGAAGACCAGTATTTCATATTGGTGATGTATATGAAGTGGATTACATTGGGGCACTACGAGCAGGAATTAATCCTGTATTGTTAGACAGATTCGGTTTTTATGAGGACGTAAAAGCTAATAGGGTGAAAAGCTTATTAGAGGTACTGAAATTAATAGTAAGAAACAATTAGAAATATTTCTAGAAAAAGTTAAAAATCATCCAAATCCTAAGTACCAATTAGAGCAGTATATAACCCCTTCCGATCTAGCATCTACAATATTATGGACAGCTTACCTGAGGAAAGATATTCAGGGTAAATTAGTAATAGACCTAGGCTGTGGAACAGGAAAATTCTGCTTAGGTGTGACTGTACTGAGAGGAAATTGCGTATGCATTGAACTCGATAGGGAAGCCATTATGGAGGCGAAAAGCTTATTGAGGGAATTCGATAATCCTGAGTTTATTGAAGCTGATGTTGAGTCACTTGAGATATCAAAAAAGGTAGACACTGTAATACAAAACCCTCCATTTGGAGTAGTGAAGCAAGGTATGGATATGGTATTTCTGAGAAAAGCTCTGAGTATTTCTACAACAGTTTATTCAATTCATAAGTCAAATCCAAAAACACAACAATTAATTGAAAGGATATCTAAAGAATATGGTTTTCAGTATGAAATGCTGACTTCCAGATACAGAATGAAGCCCTACTATCCATGGCATACAAAAAATTTTCATGAATTCCAGGTAGATGTCTACTTATTTTATAAGAATAATTTCTCCTTTTAATACCTTTAACAAGAATTCTTTTACTCCCTCCCCATCCTCTTTTTCTAGTATCAATTCACTAATCTCCTTAATCATGGGTAGGGCATTTGCAACACTAACCCTAATGTCTGCAACTCTAAACATTGAAATATCGTTTTCACTGTCCCCAATTGCAACTATCTTGCCTCTATAACCAAGTCTCTCTCGAAGTTGGATTACAGCACTCCCCTTATCAACTCCTTTCGGAAGAATCATTGCATCATTTCTATTCCATTCAACTGTTGCGTCCTTAATCGAATTTAGAACACCTTTATATTCATGAGCCTTATCTACATATACTATTACATTTCCCAGACTATAAGAAATATTGTAATTATCAAGGATTTTAATTATGTTTTTTCGTGTATCAAACCAAGAAGGTTGAATATTGTAAATTAACTCACCATTAACGTACATTAAAGCTCCATTTTCTAATATCCAACCAGTAGGTTTAAGTTCAGGGGCTAGAATATCTATAAACTTCTTCTCCCTTCCCGTAACAACAAAAAATGGATAGGTCTTAGAAAAATCATTTACAATCCGAGCGACTTCTTTGTCTATACGAAAATTATTCTTTTCTGAGGACAGAGTTCTATCATAGTCAGATACAAAAATTATGTCCTTATTCAAACTTATACCCCAGATCTTCCAATACCTTTTTCATCTTAAGCGCATCTCTTTCTAGCTCTGGACTTTCACAGATAAGAGAAATTGAAATGTCCTTCCTCTTAACTAATTCTCTAGCTAAAGGTTCAAAAGGAGGAGTATTGTTATCTATAGGTATATGTTCATCAATATACTTACCGTTTTTAAAAATTAATGACTCAAAATGGGAATTTATATGAATTAAGTTCAACTCTTTAACTAGTCTATTGATTATTTCCTCATAATCTATCTTACCACCCAATCTTCCAAAGGTATGTGCCCAATCAATGTAGGGAATAACACCTTTTATTTCCTTAGATATTGAAATGACCTCGTCTAGTGAGCCAAAAGCTGTCTCCTTAGCCATAGTCTCTACGCCAAATTTTACGTTTTTGATTCCATTAGATCTAGCACTATCCACAACCTCTCCTAATTCAGATTTAATTTTCCCATAACATTCCTCTGGTTTCATTTTACCGTAAAACGCTATGTGAATAGCTATAGCATCTGCACCCATGCTCTCTGCCCTATCTGCAGTATCAAGTATCCTTTTCTTGGATGCCTGTACTTTCTCGTCTTCCTCTGAACATAAGTTTATAAAATAAGGAGCGTGCACTGATAATCTTACCCCTAACTCCTTCGCTACTCTACCTACTTCTTCTGCTGTCTCCTTACTCATTTTCACTCCTTGAACAAATTCAACTTCCATTGCGTTCAAACCTAGCTCTTTAACAGTTTTTACTCCGTCTATAGTAGATTTCTTCTTTGCGCTATGGGGAACACCTGCAGGTCCTAAGTATATCTTTACCATGTGATGAAATTATAACTTGCAGATAAATATTATTTAGGATACACACTAATAATGTTAAGTTGAGCATCAATGATGCATATCGATAATTATCTATTAGAGGCAATAATAATATTCATAATAAGTTTAGCCTCAAATGCTCTCCCGTTCCTTGGTGCTCCTTATACATTGATAGCAACATATTTCATCATCAAGAACGGGATAAACATAGAAAATTTTGTTATAGCAATAGTTATTTCGGGTTTAGGGGCAGCTTTAGCTAAAACGCTCACTTATGCTTTAGGATTTGTTTTAAGAAAACCTTTACGAAGAAATAAAAATATCGACATTCTAAGTAAGTTTTCTCGCTCTAGATATTTTAAAATATTATTATTCATCCTTTCTGTAATTCCACTTCTTCCCTTTGATGATTATTTATTTATAGGTGGAGGAGTGGCTAAAGTATCTATACTTAATATGTTAAAAGTGTCAATACTTGGCAAATTGACCAAAAGTGCTGTAGAAATACCTTTAGAAGTATTCGGAATAATTAAGATAAGTGATGTTTTAAATGTAGGGGCACTTACTTTAACATTAATATTTTCAATAGCTTTTATAGTGTTAGGAGTTGTCCTCTTCTTAATTGACTGGGAAACATTATATTTGAAAGCAAAGCAAAAATATCATTGGATTAATTTTTAGTCCTATGAGAATATATTCGTCTAAGAAATTTGATGTACTAATTGAGAACTTTAACTTACCAAATGGAAAACAAGTGGAGAAAGCATTTGTGAGACATAGAGGCTCAGTAGTCATTGCTCCCTTTTTAGGACCAGAGAGGATAATTTTGATCAAACAATACAGACCCATATTAGGAAAGTGGTTATATGAGTTTCCTGCTGGAACAATAGAGGAAGGGGAAAGTGAGGATCTAACTGCAAGAAGAGAGTTAGAGGAGGAAATAGGTTATGTTCCCCTTAAATTATTCAAGGTTTTAAAATTCTATGTCTCCCCTGGAATAGCAACAGAGTTAATGCACCTATATATAGCTACAAATTTGACAAAAACTACTCAAAAATTAGAGGAGTATGAGGTAATAGAGCCTTTTGAATTAACGATTGATGAAGCAATTAAAATGATAGATGAAGGAAAAATAGAGGACGGAAAAACTATTCTCAGCCTCTTATTCATTTCAAGAAAATATCAAGAGATCCGATCTCTCCTACAAGGATAGGCTCCTCTGAAACAACCCACTTTCTTGCCTTTGCCTCCCTGAGTCGCTCCACTACATTTATCCACTTGGAGAGATCTGGAGCTTCATAAATTACCACGAACTCATAGTCAGCAATACCAAAAGAATAAGTGGTATATGACCTGATTCCCTGATTATCAGGATGGGTCTTTGCTATCTCTATATGCTCATCCATTATCTCTTTACGTTCTTCGAAAGGTAGTAAATACCATTCAGGAGATTTTTTCATTGGGTATGCTATAAAATACCTGAGAGGTTCTAGTCTAAGGTAAGAGGCTAATTTATCAGCTGAACCACCAATATAAGGTGATGGTTTAAAATACGAAAATAGTGTAAGCTTCTCCTCTAAAAATCCTTCCCCTGAAGAAATCAGGGAATATCTGAGGTTATTTAGTTTAGACGTATCAAAGTCTGATACCCAATATAAAAGATGACCATCGTATCGCAGAGAAATAAATCTCTTTAATGCAACAAGATCATTCTTACTACGAGCCTCTAATTCTTCTATTCTATTTAATATATTCCTTCTTGTTTGGAGAGAGGTTGACCACCATTCGTTATTAAATTTAGCCTGAATTACGTACATGTAAACTCCGTTAGCCATATTTCTTACTCTTCAGATTTGTAGTATAAAAAATGCATTACAAACTAATAAACCAAAAATCTCTAAATCTTAAAACTTAATGTCAGTTAACCCAAGCATATATAATAGATAGGGAACTCTAATGGATAAGCCTTTTAGAATATACATAACAGGCAAACCAGGCATAGGGAAGACAACACTTCTCTTCAATATCTACAGGATATTAAAAGAGAAGAACTGGAGAATTACAGGCTTTTATTGCCCAGAGGTGAGAGTTAATAATACTAGAATGGGCTTTAAAATTAAAAGCGTCCTATCAGGCAAAGAGGCTTGGCTTGCTAGAGTAGACGCTAGAAGTGGAATCAGGATTGGAAAATATTATGTAGTCTTAGAAGATAATTTCGTAAGACAGCTCGAGGAAGAAATATTTAGCTTCCCTGATATCATCTTGATTGACGAAATAGGACCCATGGAACTTTCCTCTGTTTCCCTCAAAAATTTGATAAATAAAATACTGACATCAAATTACCCTGTTATTGCTGTTGTTCATAGGTCAATAAAGTTTGATGATGGTGTGATCTATGAAGTAACGATACAAAACAGGGATATACTCCTGGAAGAGATACTAGGAAGAGTAACTTCTAACAAAAATAATATATAGATAAGGTCTTTATTATTTCTGTGGATTCAGAATTACGTAGACGAATAGTCTATTTTCTTCTTTCTTCAATCATGCTTTACGTCTTGTTTGTGTATAATTCGAGAGAGAGTATTCTTTCAAATCCCGTGCAGTCTGCAATAGTCTCTATCTCCTTCTTCTCTGTGGTAGCCATAATAATAATAGCCATATATCCTGAAATATTAAGCCCACAAAGGAAAATGGAGAGAATAGATGATTTCGTGGTTATTATTGCCACATTAACTTTCCTATTTATAGGTCTCTCCCTCATAAACTCCTTCGGAACTGATAATATGGAGTACACGTATGAGGCATTGAACAACTTTTTCCAGGGCAAAAATCCTTACGAGATGGTATATGGACCACATACAGTCCAACCAACTTATACCTTATCTGGAGGTGTAGCAAGTAACTTCATCTATCCTCCGTTCTCGTTTATCGTTTATATCCCCATTTATCTTCTAATAAAGGCGTTTAACTTACCTGGTTACGTTTTAAATGCTGAAAACGTTATATTTGCAGTCATATTAGGCTTGTTACTCTACAAAATTGGTAAAGAAAAGGACGATCCATTTGCACTTTTTCCTGTCATATTTTTATATATAATCACTGCAGTATCCATACCACCTTTCTATGGCGTGCCTATAGTTATCGCATCAACTTTTCTGGCTTTATCTTACGTTAAGAAGAATTATCTAGGAGGAATTAGCTTAGCCTTAGCCATATCATTTTCCCAACTATCATGGCTTGCTTTCCCTTTTCTACTGATTTACAGGATCAGAAGCGACAACGTGGGCAAACAATTTCTTAGATCTAGTTACTTCCTATCATTCCTTATTACACTATCCATCATAAATATTCCATTTCTAGCTTGGAATCCTGTGAGATTCATAGGCAACATAATAACATTGAATACGCAACTGATACCAGTTGGTCAGATAGGTCTTACAGTTATCTCATACTCTGGATTGTATCCTATGGAGCCATGGTTCTTCACTATAGTGTTTGGCGTAGTAGCCATATTCTTAACATACTTATATTACCAACTCTTTGATTATTTGAAGGAAATTATTTGGCTATTTCCACTCATCATCTCATGGTTTCTGTGGAGGACACTAACGGAATATTTCTTTATGTGGATACCGTTGATCTTCACTTCCCTGTTTAGAACTCAGTATAAGCTCCCAACAATCAAACTTAACTTTAAGAAAAAAATCGTATTGCCATTACTTATTATATTTGTTTTCTTAGCATCATTGTCAGTTTACGCCCACGAGTCTTACGTGGCTTCAAATCCACTAAAAATAGATGAAGTATACACCTTGCAGAATACCCCACCATATACTGCTTTAATAATTAAGGTCCAAAACACTAAAAATGAACCGGTCAATATAACATTAGTTAGAGTATCTATACCTAACAATCTAAACATGGTATGGAATTCAACTGAGACTGTTATCCCGCCAAACTCTAGTGCTCTGGTGTTTGCGTATGCCAGCAATTCATTAGAGGCTATAAATTCCACACCATTTACAGTGCAAGTATATTCAGAATACTATTTTGCAACATATACTGTTAATAGCACTCAGTAGGATTATAAATTGATGATGCCGGAATATGTAAGGGAAAAATTAACACTTAATTTCCCTTTAGTTACTGAATACTTAGTCAAGAGAATTAAGGATTACATCAATAACAGTGGAAAGAGCGGAGGTATAATTGGATTAAGTGGAGGTATAGACTCCTCTGTTGCTTCAGTTCTTTTATCTAAAGCAACTGAAAATTTTCATGTACTATTAATGCCTTCATCAAGTACACCAAAAGAAGATTTAGACCATGCCTTCATGATTTTACGTCTCATAAATGCTACTGAATCAAAGTACACGATCATAAACATAGATCCAATAGTGGATCAATTTAGGTTAGCGGTAAAGACTAATGATAAAATTATTTCGGGCAACATAAAAGCAAGAAGTAGAATGATCTTGTTATATGCTTTTGCCCAAAAATTCAACTACTTAGTTGTGGGTACGGGGGACAAAAGTGAACTTATGCTGGGTTATTTCACCAAATACGGGGACGGTGGAGTAGACATACTTCCCCTAGGTGACTTATATAAAACCCAAGTAAGAATGCTTGGTAGATATTTGGGAGTACCAGAGGATATTGTAAAGAAGCCTCCCTCTCCTGCCTTGTGGGAAGGGCAAACTGCAGAAGGCGAAATAGGATTAGACTATGAGACTATAGATTCAATATTGTACCTCAGGTTCGAGGAAATGAGGAGTGAGAATGAAATTTCAGCGTTAGTAAATGTTCCAATAGACTTAGTGAGAAGGATTGTGCGAATGGTAAAGATCTCTCAGCATAAGCGACTGCCACCTGAGATATTTAGACTAAGTGGAAGATCAATAAATTCAGACTGGAGGTATCCAAGACAATGGGCATAAAGGTTGAGTTAGCACAAATATCTTCAAAACTAGGAGATGTAGAATATAATCTGAACAAGCATTTAGAGATACTACAAACTTCTAGTGCAGAATGTGTAGTTTTCCCGGAACTATCTCTAACAGGTTACGTGCTTAAAGATTTGGTTTATGAGGTATATAAGGACAGTGAAAATGCTCTAAACAAAATTGCGGAAAATGCAAGAGGTTGTATCATAGTAGGTTTTATAAAAGAAGTGAGACCAGGGATATTAAGAAATACGGCAGGCGTTATATTAAATTCTCAGATAAATTACGTATACAAATTCTATTTACCCACATATGGACTTTTTGAAGAAAGAAGATATTTCCAACCTGGAAACCCTATAAGGGACTTAAACATATTTGAGTATAAGGGATTAAGATTCGGTGTAATTGTATGTGAGGATGCGTGGCATTATGAGCCTATAGAAGCATTAACCATGTTAGGGGCAGATGCCATTTTCATACCCTCTGCTTCACCCATGAGAAGATTGACATCACATAAACTATTCATACAGGATAATTGGGAGGCTTTATTGAAAGCCCACTCACTGATTAACGGAATATGGACCCTATTTTCAAATTCAGTAGGTAGCCAGGAGGAAGAGTATTTTTGGGGTGGCTCTATGGCTGTATCCCCTCTGGGCGAAATTAAAGCAAAGGCGAAATTATTTGAAGAAGACAGGATTATAATTGAAATTAACATTAATGAGAATAGGAAAAATAGATTTTTCAGTAGTTTCAGAGAACATATTTCAACGTTTCATGACGTATTAAGAGAACTTTAATCTTTTTTAGTTAGAAACTTAATCATATATTGGAATATGCAGTTACTCAAAAGATCTAATTTAATGGAGACTGTACTATTCCTACTTCTTCTCCTGTTCCTTATCCTCTCTTTATTATCACCAATTTTTCTTATACCTGCCATTGGATTATCAGCACTAAATACTATGTATGATAAATATTTTCTACCTATACCTCTTTCGCTTATTCTTCTATTATTACTTGGTATCCATGAATATTATACATATGCTGTAATAACACTGACGTTATTTCTTGTAGCAATGGTTGTTTTAAATAGACTAAAATACCATCCATTTTAGAAAAAAATGTTTATCTAGTTTTCAGTAAATTTTTACTATTCCAAAAAGGCTTAGATTTAAACATAAAGAACGGCTCATGTAGCATATGAGCATCGTAAAGTTAGAGGAACTCATGTCACTCCCTGGTTGGGATACTAGGAGGAAAATATTAGAGAGTTTATCAGAGAAACCAAAAACTGCTTACGAACTGTCTAAAGAGCTTGATTTGAATTATTCAACAGTCAGATATCACTTAGAATTACTAGAAAAATTTGGATTTGTAAAGGCTAGAAAAACTAAGAAATACGTATATGAAGTTAGCTTCAAAAATCTTGAATTTTATTCCAATCAGGTATAATTTTTTATATATCTTATTAAGAATCTATATTTATGAAATGTTCTACTGAAGACTTAAGAGACATTAGAGGTTTTAATTTTTTCGTAGAAAACTGCAACAAGGATTATTTATCTCAAAAGTTTAATCTATTTAGAAAACATGCGGATGAAAACAACAAGACATACATAGTGAGGATAGCCGAGAGCAATTACTTTAGATTTGAAGTTCTGTTGATTCCAAAGGGTCCAACACTACTATCTCTTTCCACAGCTAGGGGGACAAATAACATTACCCTGAGAAGTTTGTCCAGCATTGAAGAGTTAACAAAGCTCACATACTGTGCGTATAATAACCCTGATGTAAAGAAACTATTTGACCAATTCCTAACTGCATCGACTAGAGAATCTGAGATAGTGGATTTATTGGAAAGAAGAGATGAAGTTGAAGTAAATAATGAGTGCCAGGAAGTTAAGTTAGTAAAACTAGAATTACCAATGGAAACACAAGGTAAATGGGTATCCAGTGAAATTTTGACTATTAATAAGTTATCTTTAAAAGCTCTCACAAGTGGTCAGACTAGATTCGTCTCCATATCCACGGAAAGACCTCAGAATTCCATCAAGTTTACGAACTTTGAGAGGATAAAGAGTTTGTTTTGCTTTGTAGCAATGGTAAACGAAAAAATGAACAAGTGTGACGGACTAAAGGAAGTTGTCACAGCTTTACTTGAGTCAAATCCTAAAACTAGAAGAAAAAGGAGTAAGAATGAGTGAAAAAGTAAAACCAATTTATGCTTCTGGAGTTTTCACATTTAGCAGAAATGGAAAAGTTACACAATATACTATTTTTTACTATGAGGATCCTGAGAATTATTATGCCTCACTTAATAAAAGTAGCTTAGATTTAGAGCTGAAAAACATAAAGAGTAATTTACAATATTTTTTAGACCAAGAAACTATTTTAATAAATGGTGAGAAATCAAGAGCAAGAGTTATATGGGCGAAACTAGGACTTATAAAAGTTGACCTACCATTTGTTGAGTTTATAATAACATTCAGGGGAAGACTGCGAAGAGGAAGTAATGAATACGTAAACTATTACGAGGAAGAGGAAGCTGAATACCCATACGAAGTAACTTGGGTTATGCCTGGAAGGATCTTGGACATCAAAATCCATGGTCAGGTTACTATAAATAAAAATATAGTTTATGTGAAAGTTAATAGAGGTACAAAAGTAGGTGGAGAAGAAAAAATAACTTTCTTTATCTAATGTCAGTACTTAAAGGACTCTTCATGGATTCTGACTGGGGAGTTCTCATCACTTAAATTCTGAAGCCAATTTCTTAGCCATAGCATATATCAGTGGGATTAATAAAATTCCAAATCCTATTGCTAATCCCCATGCTAGGATCTGAATTATCGAAGTTACATTACTAAATGGTTGTATTATTATAGCTACTGCAACTAGGATAAATATTGCGTAGAGAATAAACCTACCATATGTGGTTATATATGTTGCGTTTGGATCACTTTTAGAAATATTTTCCATAGCTTTGTCAATAATCACAAAACTAAACAGGAGAACTAAGAATCCTATTAGAATATCGTAGAATAGATAAGCACTTATGAATGGGATCCATTGGAAAATAGCTAAAGTTGCAGCAACAGTTATTATAACTGCATATAATCCTAATCTTAAAACTGAAAATATCGATGCAGCAAATGGATCGTCAACCTTAATCTGAGCAGATATGTAGTCCAGTAGAATGTTAATTAGTGTTATACCTAGGGTAAGTAATAGAATTGCCCCAGCTAGATAGGGTAGATATGTGGCTATTGCAGAAATATATGTATTTGCAGGTCCTAAGTTCAAAATGGAAAATGCAATTGCTAATGAGATTATTATTATCAATGCCTTCACAGTTCCTGAGACTAGATTAGCACTTATGTGGATAGTACTACTGGATACCAGCGACCTAAGTACTCTACCTACTATACTTGCCACTATATCGGCAACAATATATCCGATAATTACTATAATTACAAATAGTATTATTGAAGGAATTGCGTTAATAATTTCTGTAGCTAAGTTCGATAGAGCCTCTGATATGCTAGTTGCTTGATAGATTATAATGCTAAATAGAAGGTTCTCTAACATATCAGGTTAGTTTATAATTTTATAAATATATAAAATTATGTATTTAATTGGTCATTTTCTACTAGAATTTTACTTATTTTATCTAGAATTCTTACTATTCTATTTCTTTCTTCTATCAATCTATTTAACTTTATCTTAGTCTCTGTGGCAATCTTAAACTTCTCCTTGATTTCAGTTACATCTTTCCCCAAATACTTACTCCTTAACCTACCGTTCTCCCAATACCTAAGATAATAATACTTTTTACCCTTCACTACCTTTTCCTCAAGATGACCATTAGGTAACGTATCCAAAACCTTCTGCAGTTCAGCGATCTCTGTATCCAGTTTACTCCTCCTCTCTTCTAGTACTTTTACAATTTCCCATAACATGTAAACCGACCTATTACAGTATAATTTCAGTGTTACACTGTGTCCTCATACTCTAACTGCATTGCCTCTTCCAATGCTTTAGTTATCTTCTCCTTATCTGCAACCTCTATTGTTTTCTTAATTCCTCCCGCCCTTCCCTTATTTATTATTTTAACCTTTATTATACCAAACATATCAAGCTCAGATATCACGTCAGAAAATCTTCTGTAGGATAGGGGTTTCTGTTTGTACTCATTACACAGATCCGAGTAAATCTTATGTGCCGTGATAACATCAGAAGCTTGCATAGATGCAATTAGAGCTAGCTTATAGTGAAATGGAAGGGCTTTTATTGCCTCTATTAGCCTCTCTTGCTCATATTCTATTATCGCCCTATCTACATGCTCCTTTCTGATCATTCCTTCCCCTGAGGCTAACTGAGCAGCCCTAAATAGCAAATTAACTGCTTTTCTTGCATCACCGTGTTCTTTAGCTGATATAGCAGCAATATATGATAGAATTTCGTCTGTATACGACCCTTTAATTAATCCGTATTCAGAATAGATGGAAAGTATATGCTTTAACTGTTCTGCATCATAGGGCTTAAAGAAAATTGTCGGACCTAGAGATGAAAGAACTCGCGGTTCCATATAATCACGGATATTAATATCGTTACTTACCATAATTACTGAAATGTCAGCGTTTGCTCTTAGTAGTTGGTAAAGTACTATATCTCCGCCTCTCCTTTTAATCAAAGTGTCTACTTCGTCAAGATATATTAAGGCTTTCTTATCTACTAAATTTTCCTTAATTCTTTCTATGTACTCACCAAGATTTATTCCATGCTTAGGAACCTCCTCACCCGTTATACGTTGAGTTATGGCTGATAAAACAGCCTGAGGTGTCCCACCTACCTCCCTACAGTTAACATAAGCCTGAGACACTACACCATACTCACCGTCCTCCTTCTTAACCTCCTGTATCTCGTTAAACATATACATGGCAACGAAAGTTTTTCCGGTTCCGGTCAAACCGAGAAACAGGGTCGAGAATTTCATGTTATTTTTAACGAAATACCTTACAGCAATAGCAACCTCTCTAAGAATATCCTCTCTAAAAGGAATATCCTTAAATACGGTAAGGGGATCTATGAAGACCTTAGGATTCTTTATAACCTCCCCTTTGCCACCTTTCAGCGTTTCCCTAATTGCCACATGAATACATATGTTTCATACGTTATTTTAGTTTACAATAATTTCCAATGGTGTTACCTCAAACTATTTTGAAATAGGGATTACAGTCATTTAACTCCCC